>CANGFE010000023.1 GCA_947453155.1 Beijerinckiaceae bacterium
GTTGTTCGATGCGGATTTTCATGGAGCGCAAAACCCTCTAGCGGCGTGTGAGCCACATGGCGAGCACATGGCGCTCGTCTTTGGTGATCTCGGTGATGTTGTTGGGCGGCATGGCATTGGTCATCACGGCTTGTTCCATGATGAGCGATGCATTGCGGGCAATCTGCTCAGGACTGTCGAGCAAAATGCCTTTGGGTGCACTGGCGAGGCCAGCCCAGACAGGCTCTGCCGCATGACACATGGAGCAGCGCGAGGTGATGATCTCGTTCACATCCGCCGGCACATGTGCGCTGGCTATAGCCACAGGCGCTTCAAGCGCTGCAAGGCCCAAACGCGCGCGCCCAATCGGATTGGACACCATGCTGACGAAAGCCGCTGCAATGAGCGCGATGGCCGCGACAACCCACGTCCACCACTTATTGCCTTTGCCTGCATGGCGCTGATTGTAGAAATAGCGAACAATCGCACCAGCAACGAGCACAAGGCCGACAATCACCCAAGCATGAGGCGAGGTGAAGGTCAGCGGATAATGACCCGAGATCATCAGGAAGATGACGGGCAGGGTCAGATAATTATTATGCGTTGAACGCGTCTTGGCCTGCTTGCCGTATTCCGGATTGGGCGTGCGGCCTGCAATCAGATCAGCAATGACTTTCTTCTGATTGGGAATGATGTTCATGGCGACGTTGCCGGTCATGATTGTCGCCATCAGCGCGCCTGTGTGGATCAGCGCACCGCGACCGGAAAACATCATCTGGAAGAAATAGGCCATGGCCATGATGAAGGCGAAGCCAACGCTGGCCAGCAGCACAGGGCTGTCTGCGAGTTTCGAGCTGACGAGGAAATTATAAACCACCCAACCCAGCACGAGGCCGCCAATGCCAATGCCCGCCGCCTGCCAAGGCGTCAGCACGCGAATGGCCGGATCGATCAGATAAAGATCGGATGAGAGATAATAGACCCAGATGAGCAGGAAGAAGCCGGAGATCCATGTCGAATAGGATTCCCACTTGTGCCACATCAATTCATCGGGGAGCTTTTCGGGTGCGACCAGATATTTGCGCACTTGATAGAAGCCACCGCCATGCACTTCCCAAGCTTCGCCGCCCTTGCCTGCGGGGATTTCGGGAATGGCGCGGATCGCGGCATCCAGATGCATGAAATAGAAGGACGAGCCGATCCAGGCGATGCCGGTGATAATGTGGGTCCAGCGCAAGATCAGGCCGCCCCATTCTGCCAGTATCGGATCCATAAAAAGTCCCCCGGTTTCAGCTTAGTCTTTGCCCAGCATAAGAGGCTGTCTGATTTTACAAAACAAGCCTTGGAGTTTAATGATTTTCAAATCTCATGCGTAAATCCTGATGGCCAGTCTCGATAATATCCATGTTTTCACCCGCTGCGTGGCTCTGGGCTCCTTTTCCAGCGCCGGGCGGAGCCTTGGCCTGTCAGCCGCGGTCGTCAGTCACCGCATCAAAATGCTGGAGCAGCATCTGGGCTGCCGGCTCTTTCACCGCACCACCCGCCAGATGCGGTTGACCGAGCAGGGGGCCATTTTTCATGAACATTGCCTCGAAATTCAGGAGGCGATTGAGCGGGCGGAATCGAGCGTCGAGGAGGCAAGCCGCTCCCCGCGCGGCTCTCTGAAAATCACAGCGCCCCTCGGGCTCGGGCGGCGCGTGGTCACGCCGATGGTGGCCAAATTCCGCACCGAATTCCCGCAGATCAATGTGCGCTTCCGCCTGTCCGATTACTTGATCGACCTGCTGACGGAATCCGTCGATGTGGCTTTGCGCATGGCGACCATGCAGGATTCCTCCCTCACCATGCGCAAGATCGCCAATGTCGACCGCATGCTGGTCGCCTCGCCTAATTATCTGGCGCGGCGCGGACGGCCCCAAAAGCCGGAAGACCTTTTCGAGCATGAATGTCTGTTGCTGCGCTTTCCGGGCAGCGAGCAGGTGCGCTGGACGCTGATCGATGCGGGTGAATTGCGCCATCTGCCCGTCTATGGCGCGGCCGATGCCGATGATGGCGACGTTTTGACCGATTGGGCGGTGCAGGGCATGGGCATTGCGCTGAAACCCGCCTTTGAGATTGCCGAACATCTCAAAAGCGGGGCGCTGGAGCCCGTTTTGCCTGATTTCCCCCCGCCGCAGGTGACGCTAGGCCTGCTTCACCCCTATCCGCGCGCCATGCCTGCCAAAGTCCGTGCCTTTGCCGATATGCTGGTGCCCGACGTACGGGCCTATCTTGCCCGCCAAGCGGCCATTCTTGTGTAAGACCAAAGACTAAGGGATGGATTGCCTCGAAAATGGGCTGATGAGTTTCAATTCCTTTTTGAAAATGCGTTGATTGCCAAAGACTATCATGGGCGAAAGGGAGAGATTCCAATGGGCCGCCTTTCGACACACGTGCTCGACATCAAACGAGGCAAGCCGGCAGCGGGCGTGCGCACGGATCTCATGCGCATCGGCAAGGATGGATCATCCGTGCTGGTCAAAAGCGTCACGACCAATGCCGATGGCCGCACCGATGCGCCGCTGCTGATTGGCGATGATTATGCGACCGGAACTTATGAGTTGCGTTTCCATGTCGCGGATTATTTCCGTGCGGCGGGTGACGCTGACGCTGAATTGTTTCTCGACATCGTGCCGTTGCGTTTCGTGATCCGCGAAGCGGATGGTCATTATCATGTGCCGCTCTTGGTTTCGCCTTGGGCCTATTCCACCTATCGGGGTTCATGATGCAGCCCTCACGCATGGGTGAAGCAGAATTCGTCTCTGCCTTCGGTGATATTTTCGAGCACACGCCGCAAGTTGCGCAGCGCGCGCATCAGCGCGGTTTTGCATCCGCGCAGGACACAGCGGATGGCATGCATGCCGCACTCGTTGCCGTAATGCGCGAGATGAGTCGCGAAGAAAAACTCGCGCTGATCAATGCCCATCCGGATTTGGCGGGACGTTTGGCGCTGTCGAAAGAACTGACAGCCGATTCCACCAAAGAGCAGGGCTCTGCCGGCCTCGATAGGCTGACGCCAGAAGAACTCAAAAAATTCACGACGCTGAATGATGCCTATAAGGCGCGCTTCGGCTTCCCGTTCATTATGGCTGTGAAGGGCGCGACGAAAGACGCCATTCTGGCAGCCTTCGAGCGGCGCATCGCACATGATGCCGACACAGAATTCGCAGAAGCACTGACGCAAATTGAACGTATAGCGCTTCTGCGTTTGAAGGATCGTCTGCCAGCCTGAGGGGGGCTGGAAGGTGAGATGGGCTGCTTTGGCAGCTGGAAAGAAAACAGGGGGGATTCCATGTCTAACCCGCATGCCGTAGATGAAATTCTACCAGCGCCACGCTTGGCGGCGCTTGGTATTCAGCACGTTCTTGTCATGTATGCCGGCGCTGTCGCAGTGCCGCTCATCATTTCGGGCGCTTTGGGCCTGCCGCCTGAACAGCGCACGCTTCTGATCAATGCCGATCTCTTTGCCTGCGGTCTGGCAACACTCGTCCAGGCTTTCGGCTTTGGTGGCGTTGGCATTCGTCTGCCCGTCATGATGGGTGTGACCTTCGCATCTGTTGCTCCCATGCTCGCCATGGTCGGCGCTGGCAAAGCTGCGGGCATGACGCCCAATGCGATTTTGCTGCAGATTTACGGCTCGGTGATTGCCGCCGGTATTTTCGGCGTGCTCGTCTCGCCTTTGATTGGCCGCTTGCTGCGCTTCTTCCCGCCGGTCGTCACCGGCACGATCATCACCGTGATCGGCATTACCTTGATGCGCATCGGCATCGGCTGGTTTGGCGGTGGCTTTGCAACCGTGAAGAAGCCGCTCGATGGCGTGATGGGTGATTTCCCCAATCCCGCATTTGGCGCGCTCGACAATATGGGCATTGCGCTCGCCGTTCTGGTTGCCATTTTGCTGATTGCAAAATTCGCAAAGGGCTTCTTTGCCAATATTGCCGTTCTGCTCGGCATTATCTTTGGCGGCGTGATTGCTGTGGCTGTCGGCAAGATGAACTTCACCTCGGTTGCTAACGCCCCGTGGTTTGACTTTGTCTATCCGCTTCAGTTCGGCATGCCGACTTTCGACCTCTGGTCGGTTGTCACCATGTCGATTGTCATGATCGTGGTGATGGTGGAATCCACTGGCATGTTCTTGGCGCTCGGCGAAATGACCGGCAAGAAAGTATCTTCCGAAGATCTGACACGCGGCCTGCGCGCTGACGGTGTCGGCACCATCTTGGGCGGCATTTTCAACACCTTCCCCTATACGTCCTTCTCGCAAAATGTGGGTCTTGTCGGTGTGACGGGCGTGCGTTCGCGCTGGGTGGCGATTGCGGGCGGTCTGATCCTGATCGTGCTGGGCCTCATCCCGAAACTTGCCGCTGTCTTTGCAGCCATTCCGGTCTTCGTGCTGGGTGGTGCGGGCATCGTCATGTTCGGCATGGTTGCTGCGACTGGCATCCGCATTCTCTCGAATGTTGATTACAATGCGAACCGCAACAATCTGATGATTGTGGCCGTGGGCATTGGTGTTGGCATGCTGACGCTGATCGCGCCGAATATTTTCGACAAATTGCCGAAAGAACTGAAGCCGATCCTCGACTCCGGCATTCTGCTGACCACCATTGTGGCGGTGATCCTGAACGCTTTCTTCAATGGTTCGGGTTCGTCAGACTCGGGCGAAAAGGGTGCGTCCTCTGCAGCCATGAGCTCGGGCGGCATGCACTAAGCGGTTTCGCTCCACACCCAACAGAAGGCCCGCCTCTTGGCGGGCCTTTTTATTTAGCGGTTGAGCATAGCCCGCCAGAGCATCAGCGAGAGACCCGCCAAGATGATGGCAATGACATAGGCCTCTGCGAGAAAGGCAATGAAAGCGCAGATGGGCGCGAGGATGGTGAAAACCGTCATCATGCTGATTTGCTCCGCCGCAAACGTTCCATGGCGACATAGATGACGGGCGTTGTGTAGATCGTGATCAATTGTGAGAGCGCCAGCCCCGCGACAATGGTAATGCCGAGTGGGCGGCGCATTTCAGCCCCCGGTCCTTCAGCAAAGAGCAGAGGCAGGGCGCCGCACATGGCTGCCAAAGTGGTCATGAGAATGGGACGGAAGCGCGCCAGACAAGCTTCATGCATGGCGCTTGCCGCATCCAGTCCCCGTTCGCGTTGCGCAGCCAAAGCAAAATCAACAAGCATGATGCCGTTCTTCTTCACAATGCCGATCAGCAAGATCATGCCGATGAAAGCAATCAGCGAGAGTTCTGTGCCCGTGATGGCCAGAGCCAGCAGGGCGCCAAGTCCTGCCGAGGGGAGTGTGGAGAGAATGGTCAGCGGGTGGCGCAGGTTCTCGTAGAGGATTCCCAAGATCAAATAGACGCAGACAAGGGCCGCCAGAATGAGAAAGGCCTGACTGCCGCCACTCTCTTCGGCAAATTTCGCATCGCCCGAAAAATCCGTGCGGATAGAATCCGGCGGATGAAGGCCCAAGACAGCCTCTTGCACGGCACGATTGGCACGCTCGACCGGCACGCCGCTAGCCTGTGCGTAGCTGATGGTCGCCGAAGCAAACAAGCCAGTGTGATTGACGGCGACAGGCGAAAGGCGCCGCTCCATCTGCGCCATGGCGGACAGCGGCACTTGGCGCCCGCCCGCGGCAGGGACATATAGATTCAACACATCATTGGGATCATCTTGCCGGTCGCTCGCGACGTCGAGTACAATTTTATATTGATTGCGCTCGCCATAGACAGTCGAGATTTGCCGCTGGCTGTAGCTGTTGGACAGAGCATTGTTGATGTCAGTCATGGAGGCGCCGATGCGCGCCGCCGCATTGCGATCAATCAGCACGCGCGCTTCAAGCCCGGCTTTGTCGCGATCACTCGAGACATCGACAATCTCAGGCAAGGTGCGCAGGCGTGCGAGCGCTTTTTGCGTCCATTCGTCGATTTCTTCCGAGGAAGATCCCCAGAGCGTGAATTGCAAGGAGGAACGGCTGGGCCGCCCGCCGACACGCACATCACTCACCGCCCAGAGATAAGTGCGGATGCCGGGCATCAGCGTCAATTGCAGGCGCAGGCGATCAATGACTTGCTGCGTTGTTTCTTTGCGCTCGCCTGGCGGCTTGAGACTGATGAACATGCGCCCCGTATTGGTGGTGAAGCCGGAGCCGACGAAAGATGCGGTCGAGGCGACTGCAGGATCAGCCTCGATTGTCGCCCCCGCTTTCTTCTGCAGCTCGCTCATCGTCGGGAAGGAGACATCGCTGGCAGCTTCCGTCCAGGCAAAGACGAGACCCAGATCATCTTGCGGGATCGCGCCTTTGGGGAGTGTGCGGAAGAGATGAATGGTGAGGCCTGTCGTCACCAAGACGAGAATGATGGAAAGTGCCGGTCGCGCCAGAGCAGGCTTGAGCGTGCGCGCATAAAGATTTTTCAGCGCCTCCAGCCATGTGTCGAAGCGGTTGGGTTCAGGTTCCCCGTCTTTTTGTCGCGCGCAAATGGTGGGCGTGACGATCAGCGAGACAAGGGTAGAAAAGCCGATGGCAAAAACCATGGTGAGCGAGAATTCGCGAAATACGCGACCAATCACACCCGGCATGAAAAGCAGTGGAATGAAAGCGGCCACCAGCGAAATGCTGATTGCCAGAATGGTAAAGCTGATTTGCCGCGCGCCTTCAACCGCCGCTTGCAGAGTGCTCAAACCCTTTTCGCGATTGCGATGGATGTTTTCAATCATGACAATGGCATCATCAACAACGAAGCCGACCGAGATGATGATCGCCATCAGTGACAAAGTGTCGATGGTGAAGCCCGCCAGCCACATCATGGCGAATGTGCCAGCTAGGGAAAGCGGAATGGTGATCCCCGCCGCCAGTGTGGACGTGGCTCGGCGCAAAAAGAGGAAGACCACGCCCATGACGAGGCTGACGGAAATCAGAAGCGTCTTTTGCAGATCCGCAATAGAGGCGCGGATTGTCACCGTGCGGTCGCTCATGATGGAAAAATCAACACCAGCGGGAATCCATTGACGCAATTGCGGAAGAATGGCTTTCACGCCATCGACTGTCTCGATGACATTGGCATCGGGCTGTTTGGTCACTTGAATGAGAACAGCAGGTTTTCCGTCGTGCCAACCAGCGGAGCGCGAATTGCGTGTGGCGCGCTCGATGGTCGCCACATCGCCCAAGCGCACCAGCGCGCCGCCACGCGTGCGCAGAACGACATCAGCATAATCTTGTGGTTCGGTGAGCTGGCCGTTGCTGGAGAGCGTGAGGAAGGTCTCGTCACCATCAATGCCGCCTATGGGTGAGGCTGTATTAGAACTGTTGATGGCGGTGCGCACCTCTTCGAGCGAGAGGTTCATCCCCGCCAAGCGCGCGGGGTCGAGCCGCACGCGGATTGCGGGTTGTTCGGAACCGCTCACTTGCACTTCTGCGACGCCATCCACCTGTGACATGCGCTGGGCGATAAACGTGTCAGCCAGATCATAAAGAGCATCGGTTGCCAGAGTGGTGGATGTGAGTGCGATGATCAGCACAGGCTGGCTGTTGGGATTGGCTTTGCGCAGGCGCGGGCTTGACGGCATATCGCCCGGCAAATCGGGAATGGCGGCATTGATGGCGGCTTGCACATCGCGCGCAGCCATATCGATCTTGCGCGAGAGGTCAAACTGGATGGTGACAGCGCTTGTGCCCAAAGTTGATGACGAGGTCATCTCGGTAATGCCGGCGACATTGCTGAGCGCCCGTTCAAGGGGTGCCGCGACAGTGGCTGCCATGGTGGACGGATCAGCGCCGGGGCGTGACGCCAGCACGCGGATGGTCGGGAATTCGACATTGGGCAAACTGGCGACGGGCAGCGCGATCCATGCAGCGAGGCCAGCAATCAAGAGGCCCGCGCAGATCAGCACCGTGCCGATGGGGCGAAAGATAAAGCGCTGCGAGAGGGCGCTCATCCGATCAGCTCCTTGCTGCCGGGACTGAATCGTTTTTCACTTTGGCGGAAGCGATCAATGGCGAGATAGATCACGGGCGTGGTGTAGAGCGTCAAAGCTTGCGAGAGCAGCAGGCCACCGATGACAGAAATGCCCAGCGGCACGCGCAATTCACTACCCATGCCCGAAGCTAGCGCCAAAGGCAGGGCCCCAAACAGCGCGGCCAATGTCGTCATCATGATCGGGCGGAAGCGCAGCAGGCAGGCGCGGATGATGGCATCTTGCGGCGAAAGGCCTTGTTCGCGTTCCGCCACAAGCGCGAAGTCGATCATCATGATCGCGTTTTTCTTCACAATGCCCATGAGAAGGATAATGCCGATCAGAGCAACAACGGAGAGATCTTGCCCTGCCAAGATCAGCGCCAGCAAAGCGCCCACGCCCGCCGATGGCAGCGTGGTCAGAATGGTGAAAGGATGCGCAAAGCTCTCGTAGAGAACGCCGAGCACAATATAGATGGTGATGAGAGCTGCGAGAATAAGCCAAGGCTGATTGGCGAGTGAGCGCGAAAATTCTGCGGCGTCGGCTGAGAAGGCGCTGATGATCGTGGCTGGCAAGCCGATGTCGGCTTCCGCCTGGCGGATTTCTTTTACTGCTTCACCGAGTGACGCGTCGGGCGCTAGATCGAAGCTGATGGGGGCTGCGGGGAATTGATCGAGGCGCGCGACCGAGAGCGGGCCGGTTGTCAGTCGGATTTGCGCAATGCTCTCCAATTGCACCTGCGCACCGCCTGCCGCCGTCAGGAAGATTTTGGAGAGTGCAGACGGATCGCTTTGATAGGGCGCAGATGCTTCTAGCACCACGCGGTACTGGTTGGATTGCGCGTAGATGGTCGAAATCTGGCGCTGACCGAAAGCGCTATAGAGCGTGTCGTCGATCTGCTGCATGCCAATGCCGAAGCGGCCAGCCTTTTCGCGATCGACATCAATCTGGATCCGCGGACCGCCAGCTTGCGTCTCGCGTGCGACATTGCGCAAGAGCGGGCTTTCACGCAGGCGCTGCGCCAAGCGTTCGGACCAGAGCGTCAGCACCGCGCTGTCAGAGGCTGAGAGCGTGTATTGATATTGGGAGCGGCTGGAGCGTGTTGAAATCTGAATATCCTGTACTGGCTCGACATAAACCGTGACACCGGGAAGCGTGCCTGCCGAGCGGGTGAGACGATTTGCAATTTCTTCCGCCGAGGCACTTCGCGCCGCGCGGTCTTTCAAGACGATGGTGAGGCGCGCGCTATTGCTGGTGGGATTGAGCGGGCCAATACCAGCCACTGAAGTAACGGCGCGCACATCCTTGTCTTTGAGGAAGAGTTCAGTCGCCTGCGCTTGCAAGCGTGTGACTTCGCGGAATGAGGCTTCGGGTGCTGCATCCAGCATGGCGATCATCACGCCCGTGTCTTGCGCGGGCAGGAAGCCCTTGGGCATGACGATATAGAGAAGGGCCGTGAGTGCTAGCGTGCCCGCGGTGATGCCAAGCACAAGGCGGCGGCGCGCGAGCGCGATCAGCAGTGTTTTTTCATAAAAGCTCAGCAGCGCGCTGAAGGGAGCCTCGGTGCGTGCGAGCCATTTGTCGAAGCGGGGCGAAGTTTGTTTGCGCAGATATTTGGCGCAGATCATTGGCGTGACGGTGAGGGAGATCACCGCAGAGATGATGACCACCAGCGTGAGGGTGAGCGCAAACTCCCGGAACATGCGCCCAACAATTCCTGTCATGAACAGGAGAGGAATAAAGACTGCGATCAGCGAACAGGTCAGCGAGATGATGGTAAAGCCAATTTCGCGCGCCCCATTCAACGCGGCCTCCAGTGCCGCTTCCCCTTGTTCCATGCGCCGCTTGATATTTTCGATCATGACAATGGCATCATCGACCACAAAGCCCGTGCCGATGGTCAGCGCCATGAGGGAGAGATTGTCGATGGAAAAGCCCGCTGCCCAAATGGCCGCGAAAGTGGCGACGAGAGAAAGTGGGAGGGTAATGCCAGCCACGACCATGGCGCGGATGTCGCGAAGGAAGAGAAGCACGACGAGCACGACGAGAAAGATGGACAGGATCAGCGTCAGCTGAACTTCGGACAAAGAGGCGCGGATGGATTGTGTGCGGTCGTGAACAATTTCAACACGTGCACCCGCCGGCATCAGGCGTTCAATGCGTGGTAATTCGCTGCGCAGCTTGTCGAGGGTTGCCACGACATTGGCGCCGGGCTGTTTCTGTACATCTAGAATGATGGCATTGCGGCCCTGATACCATCCTGCGACGCGCGCATTTTCGAGGCCTTCAACCACTTCGGCGACATCGCGCAGTAAGACCGGCGCGCCATTGCGCCAGGCGATGATGATATTGCGGTAAGCGTCTGCCGCACCGATCTGATCATTTGACGCGATGGTATAGGCTTGGCTCGGTCCGTCGAGCGCGCCTTTGGCACCGGCGACATTGGCGGCCGCAATGGCGATGCGCAATTCTTCCAAGCCAATTTTCATCACCGACAGACGCGCGAGATCGGCTTGAATGCGGACTGCTGGTTTGATCCCGCCTTGCAGCGTCACTTGTCCCACGCCCGATATTTCCGCGAGGCGCGGCACCATGAGGGTGTCTGCATAATCCGATAAGGTGCGCAGCGGCAGCGTGTCGGAGAACAGCGCCAGAGTGACAATCGGTGGGTCGGCCGGATTCACTTTGGAATAGGTTGGTGGATAGGGAAGATTGCGCGGCAATGTGGCGCCTGCGGCATTGATGGCCGATTGTACATCTTGCGTGGCTGCATCAATGTCGCGCGACAGATCAAATTGCAGCGTAATTTGCGACAGGCCAAAAGCTGATTGCGATGACATGGCAGCGAGCGCGGGGATTTGTCCGAATTGTCGCTCCAATGGCGCGGTGACAATGGCCGCGATCGTATCGGGATTGGCACCGGGCAAGCGTGTGGTGATTTGAATTGTGGGGAAATCCACCTGCGGCATAGCCGAGACAGGCAGGCGCCAATAGCCCAAAATTCCGCACAGCAAAACCGCCACCGCCAGAAGAGACGTGGCGACAGGGCGCAGAATGAAAGGCGCGCTAATGTTCATCGACTGCCCTGTCCACCGCCTCCTGTGCGGCGTCTGTCACGATTGGGTGGTGCTTGTGGCGTTGCTTCTGGTGCATCGGCATCAGAAGGCTTCACCAAACTGCCGTCATTGAGCAACATAAAGCCCGATGTGACGACGCGCGTATTTTCATCCACGCCGGAGGTGATGACAGCCAAGCGTTCATTCTGGCGGGCAATGGCGACGGCTTTCATAATGACTTTCAAATCCTCACCTACGGCGAAGACATAAGGGCCGTTGGGCCCGCGCTGCACGGCAGCAGAGGGCACGGTCAGGACATTGCGCTCGACATCGAGTTCCAGCCGCACATTGACGAATTGGCCGGGCCAGATTTTTTGCGCATCATTGGGAAAGATGGCGCGGATGCGGATTGTGCCGGTGGCGGCATCAACCAGATTGTCGATGACTTCCACCTCGCCCTTTTCAATCGGCGTGCGATTGTCACTGTCGAGCGCTTGCGTGATGATTGGCCCTCGTGCCTTGGCGGCATTGACCGCACGCAGATTTTGCTGCGGCAAAGAGAAGAGCACGCCAATCGGATTCATCTGCGTGATGGTGACGAGCCCGTTCGGGTCGCTCGCACGGATCACATTGCCCGCATCGACATTGCGCAGGCCTGTGCGGCCATCAATGGGCGCGACAATGGTGGCGTAATCGAGCATGACTTTGGCGCTATCGACCAAGGCTTGATTGACTTGTTGCAGGGCTTCGAGCTGCGCCACGGTCGCACGCTGCGTATCGGCCTGCTGGCGTGAGCCGAAGTTGGATTGGGCGAGCCGCTCATAGCGTTCCAGGTCAAGGCGCGCATTGGCAAGCTGCGCGGCATCCTGTGCTTTTTTGGCGAGCACCTGATCATATTGCGCTTGCAGCGAGCGGGAATCGATGCGCGCCAGCACATCGCCCTTTTTCACATCCTGCCCATCGCGGAAGAGGATTTCGGTCAGGCGCCCTTCGACTTGTGCGCGCACCACGACTGAATTGAGCGATTGCACAGTGCCAACCGCATCCAAAGTGACCGGCACATCAGCACGGGTCACGCGCGCGGTGAGCACGGGAACTTCCTCAATCTTGGCCGGACCACGACGACCACCAAAGCCACGTCCACCAGCGGCGTTGTCGCGGCCGAAGAGGCCGAATTCATAACCAAGCACGCCCAGAAAAATCACGCCAACAAGGACGGCGCCGATCTTTGTCTTGTGCTGTTGCGCAAAGGTGAGGATCTGCTCGCGCGTCATGGCTGGGCCTCGGCTGTTTTCATCGGGCGGGACCAGCCGCCACCGAGCGCTTGGAACAGGCTGACATAGGCTTGCACTTTTTGCAGCCGTACTTGCGTCAGCTGATCTTGTGCCTGAAACAGCGTGAGCTGCGTGTTGAGAAGTGTCACCACGTCAATCGTTCCCTCGCGCAAGCGCTCAGCCGTAATGCTTTGCGCGCGTTGCGCCGTTGCCACCACCTGTGCCTGCAATCTCTCATGCTTCATTGTCTGTTCAATCGCGATGAGTGCATTTTCTACATCTGACAAAGCCGTCAGGATTGTCTTGCGATAAGTTTGCAAGCTTTCAATCTCGCGGCCTTCGGCTTGCCGTAATTTGCCCGACAAGGCACCGCCATCAAAAATGGGTTGTGTCAGCCCCTGTGCCAAGGAGGCAGCTAAAGCATCAGGCCGCATCAGATTTTTAAAGGCCACGCTTTGAAAGCTGCCCGAGGCCGTCAAGGTGATGGAGGGCAGAAAGGCGCGGCGCGCTGCTTCGACATTGGCGCGCTCGGCCACCAACCGCCATTCAGCTGAAGCTATATCGGGGCGGCGGGCAAGAAGATCCGATGGCAAGCCCGGTTGCACGATGGGCGTTCGCAAAGCGCGCAGAGTACCGCCGGTCAGCCGCACATTTTCCGGCGTTGCGCCAGTCAGCACGGCAATGAGATTTCGGTTTTGCGCAATGGCCTGTTCAAGTGCGGGGATGGAGGCGCGTTGTGAGGCGACCACGCCTTCTTGCTGGGCGACATCAAGTTCGGTCGCCGTGCCGACTTCGGCGCGGGCGCGAATGGCTTCGAGCACTTGTTCGGCGTTGCGGATATTGTCCAAGGCCAAGCGGCGGCGATCTTGGGCCGCGAGCAATTGGAAATAGAGATTGCTCAAGCTTGCCGTGGTGGCGAGCGCAATTGTCTCGCGGTCAAATTGGGCGGCAATGGCATCGGCTTGCGCGGTTTGCGCCAAAAGTCTTTCGCGCCCGAAAAGATCAAGCATGTAAGAGGCGGAGAGGCCGAGGCTGAAACTATTCGTCGCGGTGCGATTGAACGGCGGGTTTGCTGCGCGCATCGTGCCGGGCGAAAGCGTGCGTGATGCGCCTTGTGCGCCGGAAATCTCGGGGAAGAGATTAGCGCCCGCCACTTGCGCGGCGCCTTCCGCTTGGCGGATGCGGGCCGCCGCTGCGGCAATATCGAGATTGCCTTCCGCTGCTGCGCGCGCCAGCGCGGATAATTCAGTCGAGCCGAAGAGATCGGGCCATTGCGCAATTTCGCTCGTGTCATTCCTGCGCGCGGCGGCAAAGGCTGCCGGCAGTTCCGGCGTGTCGCCTTCAAGCGGCACAAAATCGGGTGCGCAGGCGGCTGTCAGGCCCGCCACCAGCACAGCCGCCAGCACCGCGCGGAGGCGGTTTTGGGCGGGGCGGGGTGGGCATACAGGCATGAGCTTCCCATTGGGGCCGGACGGAAGATTCGGCCCCTTGATTCCAGCCCCTTTTCTATCCCTTTCCGGGGCTGACTTTGGGGCGGCGGGGCCATTCATCCCCAGAGACTTGGGCGCTTTTGGGCTCCGGCGTCGAAAGTCTCGACAAGGCGGCGCCCTTTGCCTAGAGCAATCGGGACAAATGGGCCGCAAAAGCCCCCGGACCTTCAAGGATCGCCCTTATGACCCTGCTCGCCGCGCTCGCCGAAATCGTCGGCCAGAAGAATGTTCTGACCGGAGAAGAGCTCGCCCCCTATCTGACCGATTGGCGCAATATGGCGACCGGCAAAGCGCAATGCGCCGTGCGTCCCGGCTCAACGGCAGAAGTCTCCGCCATCGTCAAAGCCTGCGCGGCTCAGGGCGTGCCGGTTGTGACGCAAAGCGGCAATACGAGCCTTGTTGGTGGTGCAACACCCGATGACAGCGGCAAGGCGGTGATCCTGCTCATGGGTCGTTTGAATAAAATCCGCGCGCTTGATGCCGACAATGCGACGATCACGGTCGACGCCGGCATGATCTTGCAAAATTTGCAGGCTGCCGCGCGCGATGCCGGTTTTCTGTTTCCGCTTTCGCTTGCCGCTGAAGGCTCCTGCATGATCGGCGGCAATCTCGCCACCAATGCGGGCGGAACGCAGGTTTTGCGTTACGGCAATATGCGCGATCTGACTTTGGGCCTCGAAGTGGTCTGCGCGGATGGCGAAATCTGGGATGGTCTGCGCGGTCTGCGTAAAGACAATACAGGCTATGATCTGCGCGACCTCTTCATCGGCAGCGAAGGCACGCTGGGGATTATCACAGCCGCAACGCTGAAACTCTTTCCGCAGCCTGCGGCTAAATGCACAGCCATGCTGGCGTTGGCGTCGGTTGAAGATGCCATTTCTGTTCTCCGCCGCGCGCGCAAAGCTTTTGATACCGCGCTCACCGGCTATGAACTCATGGCGGGCGTCTGCCTTGATATGGTCAACCAGTGTTTCCCGCAGCAAAAGCTGCCCTTCGCGGAAAAGCCCGCTTGGTATGCTTTGCTCGAAATCTCGGATTCGGAAGGCGAAGAACATGCCCGCGGCATGTTTGAAGCCATGCTGGGTGAAGCTTTCGAGGCGGGCGAAATCGCCGATGCGGTGATTGCGGAAAATCTGACGCAATCGAAGGACCTCTGGCATTTGCGCGAGAGCATTACGCTGGCCCAAGCCCAAGCGGTGAAGAGCATCAAGCACGATATTTCTGTGCCGGTTTCCAATATGGTTTCTTTCATCGAAAAGACCGATGCGGAATTGCAGGAAAAATTCCCCGGTCTGCTCAACATGACCTTCGGTCATCTGGGTGACGGCAATCTGCATTACAATGTCGGCTCGTCCGAGCTTTTCACGGGCGATGACCTGATGAAGAATTATGACGCGATCTATAATCTGGTGCATGACAATGCGCATGCACATCAGGGTTCGATCAGCGCCGAGCATGGCATTGGCTCCTTCAAGATCGACGAATTGCCGCGCTATAAAAAGCCCCGAGAATTGGAGCTGATGAAACGCATCAAGGCGGCTTTCGATCCGGCTAATATTCTCAATCCGGGAAAAGTTTTGCGCTAATGGCCCCGAACGGAAACAAGCCACGCATTTTGCTCGTCGAAGACGAAGATGCTTTGGCGACGCTTGTTTCTTACAATCTCGAAGCCGAAGGTTTTGAGGTGGAACATGCCGCGCGCGGTGATGAGGGGGATCTGCGGCTCATCGAAAACCCACCAGATCTCGTCATTCTCGATTGGATGCTGCCCGGCGTTTCCGGCATAGAAATCTGCCGGCGCCTGCGGGCGCGCGACGAGACCAAAACCTTGCCTGTCATCATGCTCACGGCACGTGGTCAGGAAGATGAGCGCATCCGCGGGCTCTCGACCGGCGCGGATGATTATATCGTCAAGCCTTTCTCTGTGCCCGAACTTGTGGCCCGCATCCGCGCGCTCTTGCGCCGCGCGAGCCCTGAGCGTGTTGCAGACCAATTGGTGGCTGGAGATATCGTGCTCGACCGCACCAGCAAGCGCGTGCATCGCGGTGCGCGCGAGATCAATCTGGGGCCGACGGAGTTCCGCCTTCTTGAGCAATTGATGGAAAAGCCCGGCCGCGTTTATACGCGCGGGCAATTGCTGGATGCAGTCTGGGGCATGAGTGTCGAGATCGACGAGCGCACGGTTGATGTGCATGTCGGGCGCTTGCGTAAGGAACTCTCCTTCGGGCGCGAAAAAGACCCGATCCGCACAGTGCGCGGAGCGGGCTATGGATTTGATGATACTTTTGGAAAGTGAGCTTACGCTTTGGGGAGTGAACCCAGATGCGTCAGCACATCTTCCACATGCATCACATCGGCATATTTATGATGCATGTCGAAAAGATTGACCTTGTGCGTCAGCGGCGCGCGGTCAAAGGTGCATTCTTCCACGACATTGATGTGATAGCCCGCTGAAAAGCCTTCCACGACGCTGGCGCGCACGCAGCCCGATGTGGCTTCACCCAGAACAATCAAAGTGCGCACGCCCATCAGCGCGAGATGCGATTTCAGGGGGGTGCCTTCAAAAATGCTGGCACGCTGTTTGCGGATGACAATGTCTTCCTTGCGCACTTCGAACTCGTGGTAAATGTCGTAATCATCCGGACCCGGCGCCCATTGGCGGCGCTTGGTGGAAATGGCGTCCGCCGGGCGATTGTTGGGCGCGATATCCTTCGTGCAGAAAATGATCGGCACGCCGGCAGCACGCGCAGCCGCGAGCACTTTCTTGGTCGGCTCAATCGCCTGATGCGCATAGATGCCGCAGGAATTGGGGAATTTTTCTTCCAGCTCGTAGGGCGAATGCGGCCCGCCGCGATAGACGATATTGTAGAGATCGATGGCGAGAATGGCGGCATTGGGGCCAATGTAAGTCTCGCGGTGATAGGTCTCATAGAGTTTGAGATCTTCCGGCGGGACGACATCCTTCCAGCAATGATCTTCGAAACGTTCTTTTGGCACCCGCACCATATCCGGCATCTCCTCTTTTATTGCTTTTCTGATGGTCTTTTTAGGCTGGACAGGCAGAAAGTTCTAGCCGTAGCCCATGGACAAGGGCGCTTCTCCCGATGACAATTGCGACAAAAGCAAAAGAACAGGGGAGGGGAAGATGAAACGTCACCTTTTGGGGCTGGGACTCGCCATGCTGGCTGCCACGACACTTGCGGCGAGCGCGCAGGAAAAGATCCATACGATTGATCGGTTGGTCGCTCATGTTTCGACCGTTCCCGCCATTGCAGGCAAGCCGATTGATCTCTTCGTGCGCGAGAAAGTGCCGGAATCGATTTTCAAACGCGCGGACGGCAAAGCGCCCGCCGGCAAAGTCGTTCTCATGGTCCATGGCGGTTATTCGCCGTCGACTCTCGCCTTCGATGTGCCGTTCAAAAATTATTCGTGGATGGATTATCTGGCCAAGCGTGGCTACGACGTTTTTGCCATGGATATGACAGGCTATGGCCGCTCCGGTCATCCGATGATGGATGATCCCTGCAATTTGGACCCCAAGCAGCAGGATTTGCTGGTTCCGAAAAATCTGCCTGCCAAATGCGAGCCGAAATATAAGTTCGAACTGGTCAATAGCGACAGCGAGAGCGACGATATCAATGCGGTTGTCGATTACATCCGCAAGCTGCGCGGTGTCGACAAGATTGCGCTGATCGGCTGGTCGGGCGGGGGCATCCGCACGGGTTCTTTCATTGGGCGCCATCCCGAAAAGGTCGAAAAATATGTGATTTTTGCGTCATCCAATTACGACCGCAAAAATCCCTCTGCCAAGCCAGCTGAATTGCCCAAGCCCGGCGCACCGATGACGATCCAGACGCGCGATGTAGGCATCGACAAGCGTTGGCTCGGCACGTCGAAGTTTCCGCAGACGATTGAGCCGGGCATGCCGGACATGATCTGGGCCATGAATGCGCAGCATGATCCGCTGGGTGCCACCTGGGGCACAGGCGGTTTGCGCGCGCCCACCCGCACTTATTGGGGCTGGAATGCACAAGGTGCTGCCAAGGTGAAAATCCCGACGCTCATTATGGTGGGCGAGCAGGATGATCTGACGCGGTCGAACAATGAATTGTTCGATGATCTAGGCACGCAGCACAAAGCCTTTATCGGCATTTCGCAATCGACCCATTTCATGGTTTGGGAAAAGCAGTCGCGTGTGTTACATGCGGCGTCTTATGAATGGCTGCAAACGCAAACCGTGAAGGGCCAGAAGACGGGCCGTTTCCGCGCCGATGAAAATGGCGTCGTGAAACCGGTGAAGTGAGATGAGCCTGCCGCCGCTGGAAATTGCCGAACAGGGATATTTTTTCTGCGGCGGCAGCTATTTTGATGCGCCTGACGGACGCTTCATGTCCGGGCAGATGTATGTCGAATATCAAATCCCTTTTCACCGCACGCAAGACCTGCCCATCGTCATGTTTTCGGGTGGTGGGCAAAGCGGCCTGAATTATTCCGGCACGCCGGATGGCCGCCCCGGTTTCCGTGATTATTTTCTGCGTCGCGGTTTTGCGGTTTATCTGTGCGATCAGCCTTCGCGGGCGCGCTCGCCCCATCAGGCAGAGACCGGAACATTGTCGCGCCATTCGACCGCGCGCGTTGAACAGCAATTTACCGCGCCTGCTCGTGCGAAGCTTTGGCCGCAGGCCCATTTGCATACGCAATGGCCCGGTGATGGCGTCGCGGGTGATCCCATCTTTGATCAATATTACGCTCAAAGCTTTCCCTCGCTTGCGAGTTTTCCTCAGCAACAGGCGCTTAATCGCGATGCGGGTGCAGCACTTCTGGATCGCATTGGCGAGGCTGTTTTGCTCACCCATTCGCAATCAGGCACATTCGGCTGGCTGATTGCTGACGCGCGTCCGAATAAAGTGAAGGCCATTGTCGCGCTCGAACCGTCCGGCCCGCCGGTGCATGACATGCTTGCCAAAGGCGCGCCCGATTGGTGTTCCGATGGCGCTTTCACCAAACCTTATGGTCTGACCGCCGAGCCGCTCACCTATGATCCGCCTTTGCAGGACGGTGAGCAGCTGAATTTTGTGCGGCAGGTACAGGCTGATGGGCCGGGGCTTATGCCGGGGTGGTTGCAATCCGAGCCCGCGCGCAAGCTTGCCCATTTGCAAAATGTGAACGTGCTGGTCGTCCAAGGCGAGGCGTCTTATCACGCGCCCTATGATCACAATACGGTCGCCTACCTCAGACAAGCAGGCGTGCCGACCGATTTCATCCGTCTCGCGGATCGTGGTCTCCACGGCAATGGCCATATGCTGATGCTGGAGAAAAACAACGGCAAGATTGCAGCGCTCGTGATCGATTGGCTCGCGGCTCTTTAAAGCGCAAAGCCTTGCACGGCGAGGGATGGGCTTGCAGCGCAAATGGCGGCTTGGCCATCACCAAAGGCCGCAAATGCGTGGAGCGTCCAAGCCTGCGCAGCTGATTCATTGCCATCAATAGAGAGAAGCTGGGCTTCTTCATCCGCACGCAAAGTGACACGGTAGCGATGCAGCCCGCCTGCAATACCTTCGCCAGTTGCTTTGAGGCAGGCTTCCTTACGTGTCCAGGCAGCGAGGAAAGCTTGCGCGCGTTGATCATTGGGTAGCGACGTTAGAATCTTTTCTTCTTCGGGTGCGAAGTAATTTTCGACCAGCCGATCAAGATTGCGCACCGAACGCGCAAACTCGAGATCAATCCCGAGCGGCACATGCGCGACGGCGATCAGCGCTTTCCCGCGGGCATGGGTGACGTTGAATTGCGGCGCATTGGGCATGTCCAGAAATGGCTTGCCTTGTGCAGCGGTGGCAAGGCCAAGTTGCTCAGGTGCGCCGCCGATATA
Source organism: Beijerinckiaceae bacterium (assembly GCA_947453155.1). GTDB lineage: Bacteria > Pseudomonadota > Alphaproteobacteria > Rhizobiales > Beijerinckiaceae > Terripilifer. Next base: position 19,660 of record CANGFE010000023.1, read on the forward strand.
TTTCGACAAGATCAGCCGCAGGGCTGAACGGGCGGCGATAAAATGGCGCTGCTTTTCGGCATGGCGCATGGCATCGGCACGCTCTTGCTCAGCGGGGCTCAGCCAATTGTCACAAGGCGCTTCAAGATCGACCAGCCAAACATGCGCTTCATCCGCGCCGGGCATGGGAAGCCGATTCAGCGGGCAGGGCGCAAAGGTCAGGTGAAGGAGAGCCATGGCGCCTCTTTATCATTGCCCCCGCTGATCGGCCAATCCCGGCCTTCCGTCTGCGCTTGAGACATGAGACAAGAGGCTGCCTGAGGGAGACAGACGTGGCGCCGTGGACGGATTATCAGGGACGGGTTGCACCATTGAAGCTTGCGACCTTTGTCGCGCTTTTTGGGCCTGGCCTTTCGATCATCTGGCAATGGGTGCAGGGGGATTTGGCGCCCAAACCCGTCACTGAGGCTTTGCATCAGACCGGCACATGGGCCGTCCATCTGCTCCTGATCTCTCTCGCCATCACGCCCATCCGCACCATTGCCCAGTGGCCGCGCCTGATTGATATCCGTCGCATGGTTGGCGTAGCGGCCTGTCTCTATCTGGTTATTCATTTCGGGCTTTATATTTATGACCAGAAGGGCGACATGCTGCGCGTCGCTTCAGAAATTGCACTGCGCTTTTATTTGACCATCGGCTTTGTTGCGCTTTTGGGCATTGTCGCACTTGGCATCACCTCGACGGATGGGTGGGTGCGCCGCTTGGGGGCCATGCGCTGGAACAAGCTGCATCGCACGATCTATTGGCTGACTGTGCTGGCCTTCATCCATGCTTTCTTGCAGTCGAAAGTGGATGTCAGCGACTGGGTCATGCTGAGCGGTCTGTTTTTCGCCATGATCATGTGGCGCTTTGCCAAAAAGCGCGCGCAAACGGGCTTTCTGCCTCTTGTGGTCATTGCACTTGCAGCCACGCTCGCCACAGGTCTCGTCGAAGCGCTTTGGTATTGGGGCAAGACGGGCGTCATGGCGTCTCGTGTATTGGCGGCCAATTTTGATCCCGATATGGCCGTACGGCCCGCCCAATGGGTGCTGGTCTATCTCCTGCTGGTCCTGCCTTTGCAGGCTTTTGGCCGCTGGCGTGGCCTTAAAAAGCGTAAAGCAGCATCCTGAATCGCTTTTCATTGGTCTTTTCGGGCAAAGAGGCCTAGAAGGTTGACATCGCGGGGCTTGGACCTCGCCTCTGCTGCGCCTGTGCTTCACGCATCGCGCCTTGAACGACTTAAGGTTTCTTCTTGCCCTTTCCGACAACAATTCCGAGCCTCGCGCGCGCGCTGGCTGCGCGTGACTATCATGAGCCGACACCTGTTCAGCTCGCAGTCCTCGATGAAGCCACCCAAGCCCGCGATTTGCTCGTCTCTGCACAGACCGGTTCTGGCAAGACAGTGGCCTTTGGCTTGGCTATTGCCCCGACACTTTTGGGAGAGGCAGAACAATTTGGCGCTGCTGGTGCGCCGCTCGCCTTGATCGTCGCGCCGACGCGCGAACTGGCTTTGCAGGTGCATCGCGAACTCACTTGGCTTTTTAGTGAGGCGCGCGGTCGCATCATCTCTTGCGTGGGCGGCATGGAGCCGCGCCGCGAGCGCATGATGCTTCAGCAGGGTGCGCATATTGTGGTCGGCACACCGGGCCGCTTACGCGATCACATTGAGCGCAAGGCGCTCAATCTGTCAGCCATTCGCGCCGTCGTGCTGGATGAAGCCGATGAAATGCTCGATCTCGGTTTCCGTGAAGATCTCGAAGAAATTCTGAAGGCCATGCCGGAAGAAAGGCGCACGCTGCTTTTCTCGGCCACCTTACCCAAAGGCATTGTCTCGCTTGCCCGCGATTTCCAGAAAGACGCTATGCGTCTCAATGTGGGCGGTGGCGAACAGGCCCATGCCGATATTGATTACCGCGCTGTTCGCGTGTTGCCGCATGAGATCGAACATGCGGCCGTCAATCTGCTGCGCTTCCATGATCCTGAATGCGCGATCATCTTTTTGAACACGCGCGAAGCTGTGCGTCATATGCAATCGGCCTTGATGGAGCGCGGCTTCAATGCTGTCGCTTTGTCGGGTGAGCTGAGCCAGAATGAGCGTAACCATGCTTTGCAGGCTTTGCGTGACGGGCGCGCGCGTATTTGCGTGGCCACCGACGTGGCTGCGCGCGGCATTGATTTGCCTAATCTCAATCTCGTTATTCACGCTGATCTTCCCCATGATGCGGAAGTCTTGAAGCATCGCTCGGGCCGCACAGGTCGTGCAGGCCGCAAGGGCATTGCTGTTCTGCTCGTGCCGATTTCGCGTCGCCGCAAAGCGGAACGCATGTTGGTGGATGCCGGGCTGTCACCCGAATGGAGCGGCCCGCCGTCAGCGGAAGATATTCGCAAGCTCGACCAGCAGCGCCTGTTGCAGGATGATATTTTCAAGGAAGAAACGAGCGAGGAAGATCTGGCTCTCGCGCGTGCGCTTCTCGAAGGTCGTTCGGCCGAAGATATTGCCAGCGCCTTGGTGCGTCTGCATCGCCTGCAATTGCCAGCACCCGAAGAAGTCAGCGATCCCGGTTTCCGCGCCGATATGCGTCCTGCCCGCACAGATCGTCCGATGCGCGAGCCGACAGGCGGCGCACCGTCTGCGCCGATGCGTCACCGTGGTGATGGCGGCGTCTGGTTCCATATCAACATCGGTCGTCGCGCCAGTGCCGATCCGAAATGGCTCTTGCCGGTGATTTGCAAACGGGGCGGTGTGTCGCGTGAAGCGATTGGCTCGATCCGCATTTTCGACAATGAGACCAAGTTTGAAGTCTCGGCAGATTTTGCCGAGAGCTTTGCGCAGGCCATGAAGGCTCCGGTGAAGCCGCGTAAGGGCGAGGCTGAATTGTTCTTCACGCGTCTGGACGGCGGTGCGCCGGGACGCGAAGAAAAGCCGCGCTTTGAAAAGGGTGACAAAAAGCCTTTCGAGAAGAAGTCTTTTGAAAAGAAGTCCTTCGACAAGAAGCCCTTCGAGAAAAAGCCTTTCGAGAAGAAGCCGTTTGAAAAGAAGCCCTTCGAAAAGAAGGCTTTTGGCGACAAGCCCGCGGGCAAGCCGCCGTTCAAGGATAAGGATAAGGGCAAGCCGAAATTCAAGAAGAAGCCTCACAAAGAGGATTGATCGTACCTTTCGCCCATTGTGCTGCCGGAATGGCGGGTCTATAGGGGCGCCATGTGTGAACTTCTCGGCATGAATGCGAATGTCCCCACAGACATTCGCTTTTCCTTTGCAGCGCTCGCCCGTCGGGGCGGCGCGACTGGCCCGCATCGGGATGGCTGGGGCATTTCCTTCTATGAAGGACGCGGCGCCCGCATGTTCCACGATCCACAGCCCTCAGCCCATTCCGAAATTGCGCGTTTGTTGCGTGACTATCCGTTGAAGAGCGAGATCGTCATTGCCCATGTGCGCCGTGCCAATCGCGGCCGCGTGGCGCTTGAAAATACGCATCCCTTTTCGCGCGAGATTTGGGGCCGCACGATGACCTTCGCGCATAATGGCCAGCTCAAGGGCGTGAAGCAGAAACCGCTGGGTCTTTATCGGCCGATTGGCACGACAGACAGCGAATATGCTTTTTGCTGGATCATGGGGCGTCTGCACAAGCAATTTCCGGATTTGCCCACGCATGCGCAATTGCAGGCGGCGCTGGAAAAACTTTGCAAGGATCTCGCCAAACTTGGCGTGTTCAATATTCTGATGAGCGATGGTCGTTCATTGTATACGTTTTGCACGAAGAAACTTTATTACATCGTGCGCAAAGCACCCTTTGGTGTGGCGACCTTGGTTGATGAAGATTTGCGCGTCGATTTTTCCAAAGAGACCACGCCGAAAGATCGTGTGGCAGTGATCGCTTCCAATCCTCTTACGCGCGATGAAGTGTGGAGCGTATTGCCAATCGGTTCGCTGACAGTCTTCCGAAATGGTGCCCCGTCATTGCGAGCCTAAGCGAAGCAATCCAGAAGCCTCACGCGTTGCCTCTGGATTGCTTCGCTCCGCTCGCAATGACGGCGGTGTCGCAGTAAAAAAGGCCCCGTTTCCGGGGCCTTTTTCTTGTGTGGCTTACACCACAGTTTTGGTCGTATCCGCATCAGCAGGCTTGTCATACCATTTTGCATCCATGCGGCATGGCACGCCATTCTGCTTCAGTGTCTCTTCATATTCATTGCGGATATACGGATCTTCCATCCAATAGGGAATGGCAGTGCCGCCCTGATTGACGTCGATCGCCGTGTAATCGGTGTGCTTGGCACCCGGCGCACCCGGATCGCGACCCGGATTATGCGGGCCGAACCATGCGGTGAGGCGGAAGTCTTCCTTCGACACCGAGAAGTGCTGGTGATACCAGCGCGCGCCACCTGGCGCTGCCGTCACAAGACCAACGGGTTCATAGTCGAGACGGTTGACCTGATCGGCCATGCCGTTTTCCCACGGACGTTCGCCGCACTTTTCCGGCCAGGAATAAGTGTAGCCCTTGCCCTTCAAGCAGACGAGCACGGCGGCGGATGTATGCGCATGGCCCTTGGAATAGCGGCCATTCTCGTGCTGACCGATCCAGAAATAGAACTGGTTGTTGGTCATGGCGGGTTCGACGCGGCGATAGCCGACCGAGCGGCGGTTATCGAGCGGCAATTCGCAATTGATCACATCGGGGATGAAGTTGGTCTTGCGCTGGGCCAAGCCGCGCACGGGATCGGGCTCGATCTCATCCTTCGGCTTGAAGAAATCTTCGTCGCCCGAGAAGCGATCACGGAAGATGAAGGGGTTGTTAAACACGGCCTCAACATTGTTGAGCTGGTTCAGCACATTCGGCGCCGTATTGCCGGCCAGCAGCAGAGCGCCGCCCGATGTCGCATTGACGTGGCGATACCAAGCGTTCATCGGGATCGAGAACATCGAACCCTTCTGCCATTCGAAAACGACTTTCTTCTTGTCGCCTTCCTGCCAGACTTCCGTGGTGCCACGGCCTTCCACGACGAGGAAGATTTCCTCATACATGTGCTTCTCAGGATTGAGCGCGCCACCCGGCGGCACTTCAATCACATAGCAGCCCCATTTCGTTTCTGTGCCGTAGAGCTGGATGAAATGGCCTTTGCCACCGCGACGCTTCCAGTCGAAGAGCGGCAGGTTCTGCACCTTGCTGATGCCAATGCCGCGGAAGACCGGAATGCCTTCGGCTTCCATCCACGCATCATAGGGTGTCGGCTGCTTTTTGAACTCGCCGAAGCCCGCCTTGCGGGTGCCTGACGGCTCGTGCCAATGCTGGACGCCGTCCTTCTCGCCGGGATCATGGGGCATAAGTGTCTCCTCTCGTTTTCTTCTGATTACTGAATCTCGCCGATAATAGAGGCCAGCCGCTCGGCTGTCTCCTTCGGTGTGGCCACAATTTCACTGACAATCTTCTGCAAATCGGCGCCGGAGACCGGATCGACCTCCAGATTGCCCTTCCGGGCGTCCTCGAGGAAGGCCGGATCCTTGAGCATTTTGTCAAATGCCCCGCGCAGAGCCGCGACACGCTCGGCGGGAACGTCCGGCGTCGTAAAGACGGGGCGGCCGACGGCCGAGGGGGCTGAGAGCAGGCGCAAGACCTGGCGGTCGGCGTCATTCTTGGCCAGATCCATGAGCAGCGGGACGTCGGGCAGGTCGGGGGCCTTGGTCAGGCCGATCTGCACGAGGATGTTGATCTTCTTGTCGCGAAGCCAGTCGGGGCGGGTCGATTTCCACGAGGCCCAGCTGTTCGAGCCACGGCCCGAGACTTCGCCCTTTTCCATGGCAAGATTGATGTCATTGCCGCCGGGATAGCCCAGAATGATTTTGAACTTGGTGCCGAGCAGCGAATTCATGGCGCGCGGGAATTGCGAAGAGGTCGAACCACCTGTCGCGCCCATCGGCACTTCTTGCTTGGTCGCATCTTCAATCGTCTTGATGCCCGATGTGAACCAAGTGACAGTGGTGTTGTTCTCTTGGCTCGGATTGCCGATGTAGATGAACTTCTGCGTGTCAAACGTGATGGCCTTGTCGCCAATCGCCTGTTGAAGCGAGAGCGATTGGTCGGCAGTGGCGAGCACAGTGCCGTCTTTGGGCGCGATTTTGGCAACATAGCCTGCCGCCACGCGCGAGCCGCCGCCGGGCATATTGCGGGCGATCATATTGGGCGTGCCCGGCACATATTGGCCCATATGGCGTGCCACGAGGCGGGCATAAGTGTCGTAACCACCACCCGGCGAATAGCCGATGATGAAATCAATCGTCTTGCCTTTGTAGAAGCTTTCAACCGCCGGCTGGGCAGCCAGCGGCGTGGCGGCGAGCGCCAGAAGGGCGGTGAGGGCGGGGGCCTTTAAAGAGGTCATGTGTGAGCCTGCATTTCCTGATTTTTGCCATGTGGCGCTAACCGGCCCCCAGAGACGGTGCGTCTTTTTGTCGTTCCCAGACGTGCCACAGACTGCAACGAAAGTCTAATGCCGGACCGCTGAAATTGCAGGATTTTCTCGAAAAAATCAGGGCCTGACGGCGGGTGTTTCGAGCTTCATGCCGGCGGCGCGCTCCATCAGGAAGGCTTCGAGCGCGATGGCTTCCGTAGAGCCTGCGGCAAAGGGCTCGGCGCGCATGCCCGACATACAATTGCGAAAGCGCCGCTGGAGCGAGCCCAAAGACTGCCATTCGAGGCGATAAAGCGGATAGCCGTTCGGGTGAGCTTGGGGAATGGGGGCGGCGCCCAAATGCCCGCCCGCATTGTCATCATGACATTGCGCGCAGGAGAAATTGAGCTGGCCCATGCGCGCGGAATAAAGCGCCGCGCCTTGCGCACGCGTGGCTGCAAGCTTTGCGTCTTGCGGCGGGCTGATTGGCATATCGCGCGATTGGCGCCCGACGAAAGCCGAGAGGCTCAACAATTCACGGCCCTCGCGCTGCGGAGCGGGCGCCTCTTGGCGCTCGACGCGGCATTGGATGATGCGGCCAGCCAAGTCGATTGCGCTTTGTGTCTTGTCATCCATGGCCGGATAGCGCGCGGCCACACCCTTCATGCTTTGCGTTGCATCGCCATGACATGCGGCGCAAGATTTTTGCGCTTTGCCAGTTGGCGTATTCCATAATGTCTCGCCTTCCAGCACAGACAGCATGCCGGGATTGGCGAGATCATCCTTTTGCATGGCCTGCGTATCGGGCCCCATATAATCAAAGCCGGATTTGCGCGCATCTTGCGCAAAGGCAGGCAGTGCCATGCCGATCACAACAACAAGGCAGGCAAGCCTATTCAACTTGGATGCTCGCAGTCTGCACTTGTGTCTCGCCCTTATTGTCCGTCCAGGAAAAAACCAGCGTGCCGGATTCCGTGGCGATGGTGGTGAAAGAGATGAACGGATTGGCGGTGATCGCTGGATGCAGCTGTGCCGAAAAGACCACCTCGCCATTATAGGTGCAGACGAATTTCTCGATAATGTCGCGCGGGATTAGCTGGCCATCCATGCCGGGCCGAAATCCCGTTTCCATCGGATGCGACATCAGTGTTTTGATTTCAATGATCTCGCCGCGCTTGGATTTGGCGGGGACATTGATGAGGGCGCGGGCCATCTCTATTCCTCCACACAAGCTGGCATGGTGACGATGACTTCGCTCTTGGCGCTGAAATAAGTCCCGTCCGACATTTCGGCAATGGCCGTGATAAATTGCGTATCATTGAGGCGCATGCGGGTCGCGACCTGAGCGCGGCCAGAACGCGGCGTCAGATTGAAGATCGCAACATCGGGCAGCGGATTTTTTTCGTTGAAAATACCGATACGCGTGACGTGATTGTCTTTGGTCATCGGGCTGTCGACCAGCACGCTGAGTGGCACCGAATTGCCATTCTCGACCAGCAGTGAAATGTCGAATTTCACGCGCCCTTCTTTCACCGGCTTGCCGCCTGTGAAAGCATCAACGGCAAGTTTCATCTTTTCCGGTGTCGCGCGCGCAGGCGTCACCAGCGCGATGCTCGCGCCTGCGGCCAGAAGCGTGAATTGGCGGCGTGTCGTGTTCATTTCTGCGTGTCGTCTTTCAGGCTGACGAGAAAGGCAATGACATCTTCGATCTCTTGGGCGTTGAGCAAAGTCTTGGCCTTGTAATTGGCAGCGACCCGCTCGAGCCCTTCGCTTCTATAATAGGGCGGCATGATCGTTTTTTCATTCACTTTGGTGCTATCGACCATGCGCAAGCGGATTTCACCTTCGCTCATGCGTGATCCAGTTCCAGCCAAGCTGGGTGCCAGATCACCCTGAAAACGCTCTTCCGGAAAGGGGCCGGAATGGCACAACAGACAAAGCCCCTTTTGGCGTTCAACCACAATGGCGCGGCCTTTGGCGGCGTCTCCCTTCACGCCCGTGAGGGATTGGGTAATGGCGCCGTTCTCTATGCGATAGGGCACAAGCGTTTGCGCTGACGCATCAAAGCTCACCAGCACCGCCAACAATCCCAACAAGCGCCACATCAGCCGAAGACTTCCTGTGTGATCGTCTTATACCAGCCTTCGGCATATTGCGCTTCAGCTGCGCGCACGCTGGCGGATGCATTGGCGGCACTCACGCCACCAGCTCCTTGGACATCCGCGAGAAGACCTCTGGCTGGTGCATAAACGCCGGCAACGGAAATTCCATAATCAGGTTTTACCAGCGAATAGCAGGTGTTGACGAGTTTGGGCTCCGTCGGAGCGTCTCCGCGCAACAAAGCCGCGACGGCTTGCGCACAGGCCTTGGCTTGGGCATTGGCTGAAAAGGCTGATTTGGGCATGCCACCACCAACACAGGCGTCTCCAATGACATGAATATTGGGCGCGAGTTTGGCTTCAAAAGTCACAGGATCAATCGGGCACCAGCCGGTCTGGTCGGCAACGCCAGCACTGATCGCAATTTTTCCGGCGCGTTGCGGCGGGATCACATTGCCCACATCCGCTTTATGTTCACCAAATTCGGTGATGAAGATTTTCTCTTTCGCCTTCACCTCAGTGACTTTGCCGCCGCCCGAGAGACCGATCCATTCGACGCGGTCGCCATAAATCTCTTTCCATGCGGCCGTGAAGAGCGATTGCTTTGAAAAAGCATCCTTCGCGTCAAGGATGAGCAGTTTCGATTTCGGCTTGTGGTTTTTGAGATACCAGGCAATCAGGCTTGCGCGCTCATATGGTCCCGGCGGACAGCGGAAGGGATTGGCGGGGGCGGAAATGATCACCGTGCCACCATCACTCATGGCTTCAAGTTGCTGACGCAAAAGCAGGGTTTGTGCGCCCGCTTTCCAGGCATGCGGCATGAGATTGCTGGCCGCTTCATCATAGCCGGGAAGCGCTTCGAAATTGAGATCAATGCCGGGTGCGAGCACCAGCCGATCATAAGAAATCATCACGCCATCAGCCAAAGTCACGCGGCGCACGGAATTGTCGATTTTGCTCGCCATCTGCCGCACCAAGCGAATGCCTTGGCGCTCTAATGCAGCATAGGTGAATGTCTGCTGCGACAGATCGCGAAGTCCGGCAATCACGGCATTGCTGAAAGGGCAGGAGATATATTGCGCATTGGGTTCGATGAGTGTGACATCAAACCCCATTTTGTGCAGAAAGCGCGCGGCCGAGGCGCCGCCAAAGCCGCCACCAATCACAACCACTTTGCCTTGCGTCTGCGCGAGGGCAGGCGCGGCTAAGGCTGCGGCGGAAGAGGCGAGAAGTGTGCGGCGCGTGAGGCTCATTTGGCGCGCCCCTGTGTGGCAAGCCATTGCGCAATGGCGCGCGTTTCTTCCGGCGTGAAACCTTTGGCGATGCGGTTCATCAGTGTCGCTTCGCGCGCACCGGTGCGAAACGCATCCATGCCGGCTTCAATCTCAACCGCGGAAAGATTCTTGAGAGATGGTAATTCTGTCTCAGTAGCCCCGTGGCATCCAAGACAGGCCGATGCACCGGGTGGCGATTGGGACACATCTAGCGGGTCGGCAAGAGCAGGGCCGCAAAGGCAGAAGAGGAGCGCCATAAGCGCTCCTCCTGTTTTTGTCGCGAAGCGAAATGTCTTTCGCTCCCTCATGGATCAAGCCTTGCGCAGATCGAGGTTTTTCAACGGCACGTCACGCAGACGCTTGCCCGTTGCTGCGAAAATGGCATTGAGCACGGCAGGGGCGGCGACGAAGATCGTCGGTTCACCCACGCCACCCCAGAATCCGCCCGAGGGAACCGGATAGGATTCAACTGGCGGCATCTCAGCCATTTTCATCACTTCATATGTGTCGAAGTTTTCTTGCTCCATGCGGCCATTCTTGACCGTCATTTCGCCGTAGAGAAGTGCGGACAGGCCATAGGCAAACGAGCCTTCGATCTGGGCGGCAACTTGCTGCGGATTGACGACATGGCCGCAATCGGTGGCAGCAACAATGCGATGGATCTTCAAGGCGCCCTTGTCGCTGACCGAGACTTCTGCGACAGCGGCGACATAAGAGCCATAGCCCATGTGCTGCGAGATGCCGCGGAAGACGCCTGGTGCTGTGGGTTTGCCCCAGCCCGCTTTCTCTGCAACCGTATTCAGCACCGCCAGATGCTTTGGATAATTCTTCATCATCTTGCGGCGGAATTCGAGCGGGTCTTGTCCGGCGGCATGCGCCATCTCATCGATGAAACATTCCAGATAGATCGCGTTCTGGTTGTTGTTCACACCACGCCAGAAACCCGGACGGAAGGGCGGGTTGCGCATGGCATGGTCAACGAGCAGGTTCGGAATGTCATAACCGAACTGACCTTCCGGCCCCTGTGCATTGAGACCCTGGAACGTGCCGGGGTCACGACCCTCGACAAGCGCTTCGGGGCGCAGACCTGCCAGAATGGATTGGCCGGAAATGCGCATATGAAGACCAACCACATTGCCCTTGTCATCCAGCGCGCCTGTGAGCTTGCACATGGTGGTCGGGTGATAGGTGCCGTGCGTAACATCTTGCTCACGTGACCAGATGAGTTTGACCGGCGTGCCGGGCATTTCCTTGGCGACGAGTACGGCTTGGCGCACATAGTCATGGCTCGATGAGCGACGACCGAAGCCGCCACCCAGATTCATGCGGATCACATCGCATTTTTCAATCGGCAGGCCGGAGGCCGGCACGACCGTAGCCAACGCGGCTTCGGCATTTTGTGTCGACGTCCAGACCATGCACTTTTCTGGTGTCCATTGCGCCGTGGCGTTCATGGGCTCCATGGTCATGTGATGCTGGTAAGGGAAGCGATAGACCGCTTCCACTTTCTTCGTCGCACCCGCGATGGCGGTCTCGACATCACCCTTCTTGTTGCCAACGAAAGCCTGTTTGGCGTCGAGGCCTTCGGTGAGCATGGCTTTGATGGATGCGGTCGAGACAGAAGCGTTCGCGCCTTCATCCCAGATGATGTTCACCGCATCGAGCGCGGTCTTGGCGCGGTACCATGTGTCGGCAACCACCACGACGGCATTGCCGTCGATGACCAGCACTTTTTTGACGCCGCGCATTTTTTCGGCTTTCGCCGCATCAAAGCTTTTTACCTTGCCACCTGGCACAGGTGTTTCCTTGATGGCGGCGTTCAACATGCCGGGCATTTTGTAGTCGATGGAATAGATCTGCGATCCATCAAGCTTCATCTTGGTGTCAAGACGCGGCAACGGCTTGCCGGCAATCGTCCAATCTTTCGGATCCTTGATCTTCACATCTTTTGGCGCTTCGAGCTTGGCTGCGGCGAGCGCCACTTGGCCATAGCGCAACGAGCGTCCCGAAGCCTTATGCGTGATCACGCTCTTCGATGTGGTCAGTTCAGCGACCGGCACTTTCAGCTGATTGGCGGCAGCTTGCATCAACATGATGCGGGCTGCTGCACCGCCCTTGCGGACGTAATCTTCCGAACCGCGGATCCCGCGCGAACCGGCTGTCTGGAAATCACCCCAGATGCGCTTGCGCGCAACATTCTGGCCGGGTGTCGGATATTCAGTCGTCACCTTCGACCAATCAGCATCGAGCTCTTCGGCAACGAGCTGGGCAAGGCCTGTGAGTGTGCCTTGGCCCATTTCAACACGGGCCACGCGAACCACGACAGTATTGTTAGGCTTTACGACAACCCAAGCATTGATTTCGGGCGTGTCACCAACAGCAGCTTCGGCTGTGGGAATATGAAAACCAATAGAGAGGCCGCCAGTGGCAGCAGCAGCGCCGGCAAGGAAGCCGCGACGCGAAAGTTTTTGCGCAATCGTCATGTCATTCCTCCCGATGTTCAAGCGCGCTGCGCTTTGGTGTTGCTCTTCTTAGCCTTGGCATTTTTAGCCGCCAGCTTCACGCCGGCGCGAATGCGATTATAGGTGCCGCAGCGGCAGATGTTGCTCATCTCTTCATTGATCTGCGCATCGGTCGGCTCGGGATGTTTCACGAGCAAAGCGGCCGCGGCCATGATCTGGCCGGACTGGCAATAGCCGCATTGCGGCACATCGAGTTCGAGCCAGGCTTGCTGGATCGGATGCGTCACAGTCTTTGACAGACCTTCAATGGTGACGATCTTCTGTTTTTCGGTGAAAGAGCTCACAGGCAGCGAGCAAGAGCGCGTTGGCACGCCATCGACATGGACGGTGCAAGCGCCGCAAGCAGCAACGCCGCAGCCATATTTCGTGCCGGTCAGGCCGATCTGTTCGCGAATGGCCCAGAGCAACGGAGTATCCGGCTCCACGTCGATATTATGGATTTTGCCATTGATATTCAGGCGCGCCATTCATCCCTCCCGATGGTTTATGGCTTTTGGCAGCGGGCTGGTTATCCCAAACTCCGTCCGCCTTTGCTGGGCAGCTTACAAGAATTGATGGTCTCCGCCATAGAAATGCGCGCCCGGATGACCGGACGCGCGCTTTTCCCAAAACGGAATTGTGAAGCTTATTGGAGCGGCGGCACCGTATCACCGATGGTGACGCGCTTCATCAAGCGGCGTTCCTTGTCGGAAAAATCGGTGCGCGCATGGCTGGTGCAGCGATTGTCCCAGACGAGAATGTCGCCAACCTTCCACTGATGCGCGTAGATCAAGCCTGTGTTTTCAATGTGATCGCACAGCTCATCGATCAGCGCGCGGCTTTCGGCTGCATCCATGCCGACAATATGGTCGGTCATCAGGCGGCAAACATAGAGCGACTTTTTGCCGGTTTCTGGAATGCGGCGCACAATCGGATGGATGGCATGTGGGCCGAGTTCATTCTTGCCGTCAGGCTTGGTCGCGCCATAGGTGAAGGTGTTTAGGGCCTTCAAGCCTTCGATGCGCTTCTTGGTCGCCTCTGGCAGCGTTTCATAGGCGCGCACCATATTGGCAAAGCACGTGTCGCCGCCCTCGGAGGGAATTTCCAAACCATGCAGCGCCGCGCCCTTGCAGGGCTGGGCCTGATGAATGCGGTCGAAATGGAAATCCATCTCGCCATCGGGCAGGGAGCCAACGAGCTCACCATTTTCGCGGATGTTGGAGATGACCATAATGTCGTCGCGATGCGACAGCGGCGATTTTTTGCGCGCCTTTTCGATATGTCCGAAAACTTTGCCAAATTCGACGAGTTCGTCGTCATTGATGGTCGGCCCATGGACGACGAGCACATGATATTGGTTGAAGGCCTCGAGAATGGCCTTGGAATCTTCGGGCGTGATATTGCGCACGTCGAGCCCGACAATCTCTGCACCCAGAGGCGCGTCGAGGGGCTTCACCGAAATCGTCATACTGTCCTCCCGTTGACCGGATTCTTATTAGTCTATGGGGCTAGGTTAGCGGCCTGCTCGCGGGATGACAACTGGGCGCAGCTTTGTCGTGCCCAAAGAAAAAGGACGGTGCCAAGGCACCGTCCTTCTCTAAAAGTCGCGACTGATCGTGGGATCAGAGGTGGTAAGCGAGGCCCACGTAGACCTGATTTTCGATAGCGCCGCCAGCCGAAGCAGCCTTGCTGTCGTTGCCGAACTTGTTCAGCCAGTAGCGGTAGCCGACGAACGTGTCGATTTTGTTGGCCTGATAGCCAACGACCTTGCCGAAATCGAGTGTCAAGCGGTTATCCGAGAGGATTTCCGTCTTGGTCTTGGCGCCCGAGCCGTCCTTGCCCTTCGGCGTAACGAAATTTGTGTTGCCAGAGAATTTGAGCGGAAGGCCAGTGAAAGCCAGTGGCTGCATGTAGTTCACTTCGATATGAGCATTCATGTCGAACACCGGATCGGAGGTCTTGCCAGCGCCGACGCAGATCGCGTTCACGCCGCAATGGTTCCATTCCTTGCCAGCAAGCAGTGCCA
>CANGFE010000024.1 GCA_947453155.1 Beijerinckiaceae bacterium
CACGCAGGCATTGCATTCGATGCAGCGATCCGCATCACAGAGAAATTTCACACGTGCCATTTCTCAATCTCCTCACGCTGCCTGAATTTGGCAGAGAGTCACCTTGCCTTCGTGCATGCCCGTGACCGGGTCATAACCGTAGGTGGTAACCGTGTTGACGCTTTCACCGAGCACGATCGGGTCCGTGCCCTTCGGATAATTGCCGCGCTGATCGACGCCCTGGAACCAGCCGCCGAAGTGGAAGGGCATAAACGCCACGCCACGACCCACGCGATCTGTGACGAGCGCTTTGACCTTCGCCTTCGACTTGTTTTCCGGACCAGTGACCCAGACCCAGCCGCCATCAGCAATGCCGCGCTGTGCAGCATCGGCCGTGTTGATTTCGACGAACATGTCCTGCTGCAATTCAGCCAGCCACTTGTTCGAGCGGGTTTCTTCACCACCGCCTTCATACTCAACGAGTCGGCCCGAGGTGAGGATGATCGGGAAGTCTTTCGCGATCCCCTTCTCAATGGCTGCCTTCTGCACCGAGAAGCCCGCATTCATCATGCGGAACTGACGGCCATCGGGACGCGTCGGATATTTGGCGACGAGATCGGTGCGCGGCGTATAGATCGGCTCGCGATGGACCGGCACCGGATCGGGCAGGTTCCAAGCCGCTGCACGCGCCTTGGCATTGCCATAAGGCAACACGCCATGGTCGAGACAGACGCGGATAATGCCGCCCGACAGATCAATGGCCCAACCAACAGCATCGGGGGCAGCGCCGCCGATCTTTTCGATCGTTGCACGCTCCTCATCGGTGAGATCCTTATCCCAACCGAGCTTCTTCAGAATGCCGTAAGTGAACTCCGGATAACCGTCGGTCAGCTCGGAGCCCTTCGAGTAAGAGCCTTCTGCCAGCAAATTATACGTCGTCGATGTGCCATCGGCCTTCTTGTCTTCATAGACAGTGCCGAAGCGCGCGCGGAACGTACCGCCACCATCCTTCACATGAAGATTGGTGTTGTAGAGCGTGTGCGTGCCGGGGTGACGAATTTCCGGCTTGCCCCAGCATGGCCACGGCAGACCGTAATAATCACCGCCCACTTCCGGCACATCAGCCGGTGCGCGCAAGGTGACGAGATCGAACTTCTCGCGATGACGCAGATGCGCCTTCAGGCGCTCTGGCGACTGACCGGAATAACCCGTCGACCAACCACCGCGATTGATTTCGCGCAAGATGTCTTCCGGCACCGGGCGATTGTTCTCGACCTTAATGTTCTTGAACATCTTATCGGCGAAGCCGAGCTTGGTGGCGAAGCGATAGATGACTTCATAATCATCCTTCGATTCAAAGATCGGATTGACAACCTTTTCGCCCCATTGGATCGAACGGTTCGAGGCCGAGCGCGAACCTTCCGTCTCGAACTGCGTGCAGATCGGCAGAAGATATGTGCCGTTCTTGCGGCCCGAGATCGCGGCAAAGGTTGTCGGATGCGGATCAGCCACAACAAGCAATTCAAGCTGCTCGAGCGCCTTCACCATGTCGGGCATGCGCGGCACAGTATTGCCGCCGTGACCGAAGATCATCATGGCCTTCAGGCTGTCGCGCTGATCAACATCGTCTGACTTGAAGCTCGTGGCATCGAACCAACGGGTCGAAGGAATGCCCGGCAGTTCCATGTTTGCCTTGCGATTGCGCGCAGGACGGCCAGCCTTTTCCGGAACTTCGTCGAAGCGGGCCTGCAGCCAGTCATATTCGACTTCCCACACACGTGCCCAATGCTTCCAAGCCCCTTCAACAAGGCCGTAGTAGAGCGGCAAAGAGGTGATATCGAGGCCCATATCCGTCGCGCCCTGCACGTTGCAGTGGCCGCGGAAGATGTTGGCGCCGCCGCCGAACACACCGACATTGCCGGTGGCGAGCAGCAGGTTGCAATATGCACGCACGTTGGCGGTACCCACCGTGTGCTGCGTGCCGCCCATGCACCAGATGAAGGTCGAAGGACGCTGCTTGGCGAAAGTTTCCGCCACGCGCTTCAGCTGTTCACCCGGAATACCGGTGACGCGTTCGGTCTCTTCCGGAGTCCACTTTTCAACTTCGGCGCGGACCAGATCCATGCCAGCGACGCGCTGTGCGATGAATTCCTTGTCTTCCCAGCCATTCTTGAAAATGTGCCACATCATGCCCCAGATCACCGCAATATCGGTGCCCGGACGAATACGCACATATTCCGTCGCATGCGCGGCCGTGCGCGTGAAGCGCGGGTCGAGCACGATCATATTCGCGCGGTTCATTTCCTTGCCGGAAAGAACATGTTGCAGCGAGACAGGATGCGCTTCCGCCGCATTCGACCCCATGAAGATGATGGTCTTGGCGTTGCGAATATCATTGTAGCTGTTGGTCTGCGCACCATAGCCCCAGGTGTTCGCGACACCGGCCACTGTCGTCGAGTGGCAAATACGGGCCTGATGGTCGACCGAATTCGTGCCCCAGAAAGCGCCGAGCTTACGGAAGAGATAAGCGCCTTCATTGGAGAATTTCGCCGAACCCAGCCAATAGACGGAATCTGCACCGCTCTTGGCGCGGATTTCGTTCATCTTGTCGCCGATTTCGTTGATGGCTTGATCCCAACCAACGCGGGTCCATTCGCCATTCACGAGCTTCATCGGATATTTCAGACGGCGATCACCATGCACGAGTTCGCGCACCGAGGCGCCCTTGGCGCAATGCGAACCGCGATTGATCGGGCTGTCATAAGCCGGCTCTTGGCCGACCCACACGCCATTCTGGACTTCAGCCACAATGCCGCAGCCGACTGAGCAATGGGTGCAGACGTTCTTTTTGATTTCGCTCTTCACGCCCGCCGCAACGGGGCCAGCTTCCGCCTTGCGGACGGAGCCGAGTGTCAGCGAACCAATGGCCGCAACGCCACCAGCAGCCAGACCCGAACGACGCAGGAATGAACGGCGATCTAGCACGCCCGAGGCAAGGCCTGCGGCCAAACCGGAAAGTCGCGCGCGTGAAGCAGTTGCTTCTTTACGTTTCGTCAGCATGACGTGCTCCCTCAGTACCGGTTGACGCGGTAGAAAGTCTTGACGTGTTCGGTCTCCTTGTAGCGCGCCTTCGTGCGCTCAGAGGCCGATTCCGCAGCGGCTGCGGGTTCAGCACCCGTGGCCACAACTGTTGCCGCGACCACAGCAGCGCCGCTGCCTGCGCGGAAGAAGGAGCGGCGATCCAGTCCGCCTTCTGTCTTCTTTTCAACTTTGCTCATAACCGTTCCCTCCGGTTGATGACGTAAGAGCCGTCGCCTTTCAAACCACCTCACTTAATGCGGCAGTTTGAAAGCCTCCGTCTCAAGCTCGATAAAGGTGCGGCCCACACGGCCGACCGATTTGTAGAAAGTCGCTGCACTCGTTGTTTCGAGATCAGCGAAGAAACGCGCGGCCCATGGTTCAATGTGCCGCTCGAAAAACTGTCCTTGACGCGCCATATCGGCTGGAAAATCACCACGCGCCATGCCCGCCATGATCTCGCAGAGAATAGCGATGTGATCTTCGGGCTCGCGCATGTGGCCGACGCGCTCGACACCGAGCTCGGCGAGGTCTTCACGCACGCGCGCCAGCGGGCGCTCATGCAGGAAGCCCGTCTGGTAATAGGAGCCGTAGGGCAGCAACTCGCCGCGCCCAACTCCGATGAAGAGATTGAAATATTCGCGACCAGCCACCGTCTCATCGATCGCCCGCGCGGCGTCGGCAAGTTCGATATGGGCAAGGCCGAGAGGCGTCGCGTCGCCACGCAAATCGGAAACGCGGGTAAGGAGGTCCTCGCTCGGGGCTTGCCCAAGCAGAACTGAGAGAAGCGCATATTCGGCACTTCGCAGAACATCGATTTCATCGACCTCCGGCTTCACCGCCTCAGCACTCAGCACCCGATACTCCATTCGCCCTAGAAACCGCGTCAGCCTGCGCTGATCTGCATTGACTTCATAGTGTCATAGACACCCGAATGTTTCACCATAGTATACTTTCAGCTAGGCGGACGGCAAAGCTTTGCCATGCCGGCGTTTCTTTGACGGGGCGTCATCGGCGGCCAGCACGCCCTCCGGCCCCTTAACCTCTTGATGAGCCTCGGTTTTTTTGAGTTCTACACCCGCCATCTGGAGTTCATCCGGCCCGGCTAAAGGCTTCTCTTCACTCAAGTATTGATCTTGCTGCGACGCAACATTTCCGATCACATTTTCGTCGGCAGGCTCATCCCCAAAAATCCGGGCGACCATTTCGCGGGAATCATAGTCGACGGGCAGATCGCCCCCGCCCGGAACCCCGCCTGGCGCGTTCCAATCATAGGCATAGTCCAGCGCCTCGCCGCGATAGTCGCGCACGGCAGGATCAAGCGTCCACATTTTGCGCAGGGCTGCATTGCGCAGCACTTCCGGCACGCCCTTTTTGAAAAACAGCGTCAGATCCGTGGATGGCGTCAGCTCTTCGAGCTTGGGCAAGAGCGAGAGATCAAAATCCTCTTCCTCGGGGACAGCCGGAACCGACGCCTCGCTTGAGGGCGCAACCTGTTGGGCCTCGGCCTCTTTCGCGACCTCGCGCTTGCGCTGCGACCAGCGCGCCAGAAAAGGGCGATCTTCATCTGCGCTCATGGGCGCCGATCTCCAGGCTTGCCACCAAAGCCGCGCTCTTTGCGCTCACTGCGATCACGCTGGCGCTTCAAAAACTCACGCTCGACATGAAACGCATCAGTGAAAGCAGCGATCCATGACGCGATATCGGCAGGCATCGGAATCGCGCCAACAATTTCAAAGCCCGCCGCAAACCAAGCTTCACCCTCAGTCGGATCAGCCGTCACGCGCACGAAAGATGGCACATCATTTTCAAGCCGTGCAGCGACCCAAAGGCGCGCCGAGCCCTCCAGCATATTGTCGCGGTAATTGGTCGTATCTGAGGCAAACAGTTCAATCGTTGTCGTGCCTGCATAAATGAGCGCACGCTCGCCATCATCCGAAATCTTGGTGCCTGCCGGCGTGTCGGGAGCCGGAAACAGCACATTGTCAGGAGACCAAACCACATCAGCCCAAGCATGCTGGATCACACGTCGTGACAGCACAACACCAACCGTGCGGGTGATCTCCTGATCGAATGTGCTCATGACACTTTGCTTTCGAGCAGCGGCAGACCGGCGACCAGATTCTGCGGCTTCAAACGCCAGATTTTATCAGCATCCATCGCGCCGATCAGATAGATCGGCGCACCCCGCAGATCAGCGCGCACACGCGCTTCATCCTTGATGACCATGCGCATCAGCGTCACAACGCGCTCGGAAAAACCAGCGCCCAAAGTCGCGCCCTTCCAGAGCATATTGCCAATCTTGGTGCCCTCGGAATCAAGCCCCACAAACCAGCGCCAATCCTTGTCTTCGATTGCAGCCAGTGGTTCGACACTCACCTCAAGATTGAGCAAATGTTTCACCCAAAGCTCAATCACACGAGCAAAAGATTCACGCGCCTTTTTATTCGCGCCAATATTCATGATCATCGTATGCGCGTCAGAACGCGACCAATAGGTCCAGGCATTCTCGTCATCCATAATGTCGAGATTGCCGAACTCCGGCACCGGATCTAGCAAAGCTGTCAGCGGCGTCAGATGCGCGCTGTCTTTCAACTGTTGCTGCGCTTCAACCACTTCGGCATCAGCGAGCAAAAGCGCCCCCTCATGGACGGTGGCTTTTTGCGCACGGAAGAAAAGCTCGGCAGCGCGCAGGACAAAAGGATCATCACATTCATCCAGCGCATTGCGCAAAACCAGATGCACAAGTTGCGACAGAAATATCGGCGGCACGCCATCGGCACCATGTCTGGCGAAATCGAGATAAGCGGCTTCCAGAGACGGTGCTTTCAAAATGCGATCCCGAAAGCCCAACATGAATTGCCAATTCTCACGCCCATCCGGATCAGCAATGGCTGCAACCTCAGCCGCCGTCACCGTGCGAAATGGATCGGCCATGAGATGTCCATGCAAAGCGCGCTCGGCCGCACAAGCCTCATCAGGCGGCAGCAATTCAGGACGCGCCAGATAGGCCATCATCCATTCGGGCGTGGCAACCAGCCCGCCATGATCGGCACGGCGCACAAGATGATGACCGGAAGAAACCCAAAATTCTCTCATGGCTCTTTGTCTTTCATCAGGCCGATCAAATCGACATGTTCTTCCACACCGCTCTCCTCACCCTCGCTCTCGACAAAGGTGAAGGCGCGCGCCTGCGCATGCAAGGAATCGCCCCCTTTTTCGCGCGCACGCTGATGTAGCGTCCGAAAACGCTCGCGGATTTCGCCATCCTCGATCCCGCGCTGCACAGCCAGCACCGTGCCTTCCGCATGATCGCAGATCGACGCGGCAAAAGCGATTTCATCTTCCGCTGCCGCACGCGCAGCCTCGCGCGAGGGCGCGCCCATCTGCTCATGAATGAAACGCGCCAGACTTTCGACAGCCTCCGCACGCTCAGCTTCTGTGACCAACGTCACCACACAGAGCGTCGACCAGCCGAAAGACGAAAGCCCCAAAAAGCCAGCCCGCAAAGCCGCGCGCTCTTTGGGCGCAAGCGCATCGAGATCGGCATCGAAAAACAGAAACGAGCCCGACACCGCCCATTCGCCGGGCTCGGCAGCTTTGGCAAAGACAAATGTGTCGGAGGGATCAAGCCGCAAAGTGCGAGGCAGTTTCATCACACGCCCGCCTGAAACTTCGGCGCACCATTTTCAGAATCATACCAGCTCTCGAGTTGCAACGCGGGCAGAAACAGCGTGCGTTCCGGCTCGCCTCGATCCAGCGGTGCGTGCACCAAGAGATCTCCATTGCCATCAATGGCGCGGCGCTCTCCGGCTTTCTTGGCGGGCATGCGCGCAAAAAAGTCCTGTGCCACGGCCTTAAACCCGCGTTCCTTCCAGCGGTCAAAATGCACCATGAGATGGCGCGCATAAGAGCCGATCAGCATTTCCGTATCGATTAGCTCAAACCCTTCCGAGAGAAGCGACACAGCGCCGGGCACAAGACCTGTCTCGACATGGGAGAGATCAGCCGAGCGCAAAATGATCCCTGTCACGAGCCAATCAGGAACGGCCTCTTCCGCACAATTTTGGGGCCAGGCAAGACGCGCCCCACCAATCAAGCCACCATCAAAGAGGATCGTATCCGGCCATTTGAATTCAACCGTCCGCTCGGGCGGGCAATGGGCGGCAATGGCATCGGCCATCGCCACCATCGAGGCATAATGCGCGCGCCGCGCCGTGGCGAGCGGCTCTTCGGGCTCCAGCACGACGGCAAATTCAATGAGATCATAACGGCGCACATGCACCAGCGTGCCAGCCCCCGCCTCAGCGGCAATAGACTGCGCATGGGCAAAAGCATCGCCATGCTCACGCAGAGCAACGGCACTGAAGCCGGGTGGCAGATCAAGGGCGGGCGTCTCTATGGTCATGATTTAACTCGATTGCACATGGAAGCAGGTAGGTGCCTTCCATGTTCAGTCAAGCCAAAGGACCGTGACATTCAGGAAGGACTTGGCGCGCAAAGGCTGAGGATAGGTTAAGATTATAGGACTATCATCCTAAAATCAAGTCCATTCCCCGTCCCGCTCACGGAAAAATTCATCTCCCGCTGCCCCCTGCCCCATGTCCAAGGGCCTTAGCAGGGTCTATCTACCTTTGAAGCCAAGGGAGTGCGCCTGAATGTCTGCCGAACACCGGCTTTTTGTCTGTTCCTGCGAAAAGACCATGCCGCTCGACGGTGCTGCGCTAGAAAAAGGCTGCGGCGCTTTCACCCGCGCAGACCAGCTCTGCGGCGCGCAGCTTGATCTCGTCAAACAGGCGCTCGCCACCCCTGCGCCGGTCACCATTGCCTGCACGCAGGAAAGCCCACTCTTCAGCGAAGTGGCCGAAGATCTCGGCAGCACTGCACCCCTCACCTTCGTCAATCTTCGCGAGACTGCCGGTTGGTCGAAAGACGCCGCGCAAGCGGAGCCGAAAATGGCGGCCCTGATTGCGGCTGCGCGCGAAGACATGCCGCCGATTTCGCTTGTTTCGATGCAATCGGAAGGCGTCATTCTGATTTACGGCCGCGATGAAACCGCTATTGAAGCCGGACGCCAACTCGCCGACACGCTTGATGTCACGGTCATGCTGTCGCGTCCCGCAGATGTGACGCCGCCGCGCACACGCGATTTCCCCGTCATCAAAGGCCATGTGCGCAATGCCAAAGGCCATTTGGGCGCGTTTGAACTAATCATCGATGACACAGCCATTGCCTCGCCTTCATCGCGTGACCGCCTGATCTTTGGTGCAAGTGCCAATGGCGCAAGCTCGCAGTGCGACATCATTCTCGATCTCACCGGCTATGCGCCGCTCTTTCCCGCATCCGAATTGCGCGACGGCTATTTGCGCGCTGATCCGCGCGATGGTGCGGCCGTGGCACGGGCCATTGCAAAAGCCGCCACCATGGTCGGCACATTCGACAAGCCGCGCTATGTGAATTTCACCGAAAGCCTCTGCGCCCATTCGCGCTCGAAAATCACCGGCTGCACGCGCTGTCTGGATCTCTGCCCCACAGGGGCAATCACGCCCAATGGCAATCATGTCGCGATTGATGAGAACATCTGCGCGGGCTGCGGCGCTTGCGCCTCTGTCTGCCCGACAGGTGCGGCCGCTTACGCACTCCCGCCCGCCGATGCCGTGGAGCGGCGCCTGCGCGCCTTGCTGCGCACCTATCGCGCTGCCGGTGGCACGCAGGCTATTGTGCTTTTGCATGATGGTGAACATGGCGAGCCGATGATTGATGCGCTCTCGCGCTTTGGTGAGGGCCTGCCAGCAAATGTGCTGCCGCTGCGCGTCAATGAAATCACGCAGCTCTCTTATGATATATTCGCCGCCGCCTTCGCCTTTGGCGCGAGCGGCATTGCCCTGCTTGCTCATCACCAGCCCAAGCATGATCTCTCCGGCCTTCAAGGTGTGCTTGCCACATCCTCCAAAATCATCACGGGCCTGGGCTTTGGCGAAAATCTCATCAAACTGATCGAGACAGATGATCCCGATCAATTGCGCGCTGCATTGCTCGCGCTGCAACCCGGCACCGCCTCACCAAAACCCGCGAGCTTTGAACCGCGCGGCACCAAGCGCTCCGTGCTTGAAAATGCCTTCCGCGAATTGCATCTGGCAGCGCCCGCGCCTGTGGCCATGATCGCACTGGAACGCGGCGCGCCATTCGGCGGGCTCGATATCAACATTGATGGCTGCACGCTCTGCCATTCCTGCGTCACCGCCTGCCCGACGGGCGCTTTGTCAGACAATCCTGACAAGCCCATGCTCAAATTCACCGAGAGTGTCTGCGTGCAATGCGGCTTGTGCGAAGCCACCTGTCCTGAAAAAGTCATCACACTGGCACCGCGCCTCGACTTTGAAGCTTGGGCTGCCCCCGCACGCGTGGTGAAAGAAGAAGAACCCTTCCATTGCATTTCCTGCGGCACGGCTTTTGGGACCAAGAGCACGATTGATCGCATCGTCTCCAAACTGCAAGACAAGCATTGGATGTTTGCAGGCCCCCATGCCAGGCGCATTGATGTCGTGCGCATGTGCGACAATTGCCGCGTTGAAGCGGTGATGAATGAAAGTTTTGATCCCCACGCCGCCCCGCAGCGTCCGCCGATTATGACGACGGAAGATTATCTGCGCGCGCGTGACAAGAATGGCAGCGATCCAGCCGGATCGTGAGGAGCACACATTGGCCTTGCAAGACAAAGATATTTTGAGCGCGCTGGAAAGCATCAAACTCGCTGACGGCACATCGCTCAGCGCATCGGGTCGCCTCACCGGCATTGTCATCAACGACGGCAAAGTCATTTGCGCGATTGCGATTGACGCAACAGAAGCGGCCAGCATGGAACCCGTGCGCGCGGCAGCCGAAGCCAAAATCCGCACAATTCCCGGTGTCTCCACAGCACTTGTTGGCCTCACTGCCGATAAAAAGCCCAGCAAAACGGCGACACCGCCGCAGCAACGCGCAACATCCAAGCCCGCAGCTTTGCCCGGCATCAAACACATTATTGCCGTGGCCTCCGGCAAAGGCGGTGTTGGCAAATCCACCACCTCCTGCAATCTCGCACTCGGCCTTGCCAGTATGGGTCTCAAAGTCGGCATTCTCGATGCCGATATTTACGGCCCTTCGCAGCCGCGGCTCTTTGGCCTGCGCGGCAAGCCGCGCATGGTCGGCCCGCGCATGCTGGAGCCAATGGAACGCTATGGCGTGAAAGTCATGTCCATCGGCTTTCTGATTGATGATGATGCGGCGATGATCTGGCGCGGCCCGATGGTGATTTCTGCCATCACGCAAATGCTGCGCGAAGTTGCTTGGGGCGAATTGGATGCTCTTGTCGTCGACCTGCCACCCGGCACAGGTGACGCACAGCTCACCATGGCACAGCAAACGCCTACGTCGGGCGCGGTGATTGTCTCGACCCCGCAAGATCTCGCGCTCATTGATGCGCGCCGCGGCATTGCCATGTTCCAGAAAGTCGATGTGCCGCTGCTCGGTATTATCGAAAATATGTCGAGCTTCTGCTGCCCAAATTGCGGACACATCTCGCCGATCTTCGGCCACGGCGGCGCGCGTGCGGAAGCTGAAAAGCTCGGCGTGCCATTCTTGGGCGAAGTGCCACTCAATATGAACATTCGCGAAACATCTGATGATGGCCGCCCCGTGGTCGCAACCGATCCCGACTCGCATCATGCGAAAATCTATAAAGACATTGCCGCGAAAGTTTGGGCCTCGCTCGACAAGGCCGCAAAGCCTGCGCCACGCATCGTGATCGAGTGACGTGCATGAAAAAAGCGCTGCTGCTCCCCAATCCCGAAAATCCGCGCCTTACAGAAGCGGTGACGGGCATTGACCAGACAGGTGCCAGCGTAGACATCCGAGTGCCGGTGGAACGCGCACTGACGCTATATCTCAATGCGCAAGAAATCGTCACCATGATGACGATCAATGATTATCCGGAATATCTGGCGCTCGGCTATTTGCTCAACCAGAATATGCTGAAAGCCGATGATATCGTCACCGAAGTCGAATATGACGACGATCTCGAAGTTGTGGTCGTGCGCACCGAGCGCGGCACCAATTACGAGCAGAAGCTCAAAAAGAAAACGCTCACCTCCGGCTGCGCACAAGGCACCGCCTTTGGCGATCTGATGGAAGCCGTAGAAGGCGCCGAACTGCCCAAAGCAGAATTGCGCACCAGCTGGCTCTATGAGCTCACCCATAAAATCAACACGACAGATTCGCTTTATCTGACAGCGGGCGCCATTCATGGCTGTGTGCTCTGCGAAAAGGGCGAGCCCATTTGCTATATGGAAGATGTCGGCCGCCACAATGCCGTCGATAAAATCGCGGGCTGGATGTTTCGCGAAAAGATCGATCCCGCGAACAAGATTTTTTACACGACCGGTCGCCTAACATCCGAAATGGTCATCAAGACTGTGCGCATGGGAATTCCGATTCTTGTGTCACGCTCCGGCTTCACCGCTTGGGGGGTGGAACTGGCACGCCAAGTTGGTCTCACGCTGATTGGTCGCGCGAAGGGCAAGCGTTTCATTGCGCTTGCCGGACAAGAGCGCCTCATCTTCGATCAGGATCTCAATTTCGTTGAAGACGAAAGCATGCGTGCGCGCCGCAAGGGAGCCGATGATGAGTGACACAATCGGCGTCATTCTCGCAGGCGGGCTGGCGCGGCGCATGGGCGGTGGCGACAAAGCCATGCGCGAAATAGCCGGCCGCACCATTTTGCAGCGCGTGATTGATCGTGTGGGGCCGCAATGCTCCGGCCTCATTCTCAACGCCAATGGCGATCCGGCACGTTTCGACTCTTTCGGCCTGCCGGTTGTGCCCGATGATGTGCCCGATTTTGCGGGTCCGCTCGCAGGGATTCTTGCAGCACTTGATTGGACCGCGCAGCACCGGCCGGAAACGCCATGGGTGGTGAGTGCGGCGGCGGATTGCCCCTTCCTGCCGCGCGATTTGGTGGCGCGTTTTCAGGCTGTTCGCCGCGAAGAAGAGTCGCAACTCTGTGTCGCGCGCTCAGACGGACAGACGCATCCGGTCATCGGTTTGTGGAGTGTGAATCTGCGTCACGATTTGCGCAAATCTTTGGTCGAAGAAGATTGCCGCAAAATCGACCGCTGGACCGCGCGCCACGCGCTCGCCACGGTTGATTGGCCAACCCTGCCGGTTGATCCCTTCTTCAACGCCAACACACCGCATGATCTGGCAGAAGCCGAACGCCTCGCAATTTTGGACGATTAAGCTCGTCATTGCGAGGAGGCCGCAGGCCGACGCGGCAATCCATAGCACAAACCTCGTCAAATGAGCGCTATGGATTGCCGCGTCGCTACGCTCCTCGCAATGACGAGGCGGGAGTGAATCCTGCTGCAATAAGTACGTTTTTTGTTTCTTCCGAGTTCAAAGACGCCAAAAGTGCCTGCACCGCAGGCCTATTTTTGCGCGCACTCACCAGCGCCAGATCATAATGCTCTTGCGCAAAAGGCAAGAAAGCCAGACCGTAAGCCTCCGCCACAGGTGCAATCGTCATGCCCCAATCAGCACGGCCCTGCGCGACAGCAGCTGCCACCGCATTGTGTGACTTCGGCTGGTTCCAATAGCCCTCGGGCTTGGCACCATTCAGCAACCGATCGAGCAAAATGCGCGTGCCCGCACCCTGATTGCGATTGACCATCAGACAGGATGGATCAGCCAGCGCCTTGGCAACAGCAGCGCGCGCATCAAGCCCCGCAAAACGCGCATCGTCTTTGCGATAGACAATGCCCTGCATACGCCGCCAACCTTCGACAAGCTCCAGCCCCTCGCTCAGGAAAGGCTTGTTATAGGTCTCGGTCTTGTCATCAAACAGATGGATCGGCGCCACATCACATTCGCCACGCTTGGCAGCCGCCAAACCACCGAGTGAGCCGACTGCAATGATGCGTGTGGCAAATCCTGCTTGCGCCACAGGCGCAATAGCGACATCAAGCCCCGTGCAATGCGAGCCAATGATGGTGAGATCAGGCACCCGCAGATGCGGCGTGAACAAAGTCACGTCTGTCGATGTCCCCGCCGCCATATGATCGGCCAAAGCATCAATGCGCAAGAAACCATCGGCCTGCGCAAAACTCGTGATCGCACCAGAGCCTTTGCCAGTGGGGTAAGCGAGCAGACCGTCCGCACCTTCGACCAGCGCGACCATAACAAATTCGGCACGCCCCAATTCTGAAGCAATGCGCACCGGCACACGCGCCTCGACTTTCGCATCTTTGCGCGGCGGCAAACCCGCCATGCGGCGCAATGAGGGCACAATCATATCGTGGAAGGTGAACATGGCTGATGTCGGAAAGCCCGGCAAAATCACGACGGGCTTGCCATCACAAACCGCCAGACACAGAGGCTTTCCGGGCTTGAGCGCAACGCCATGAGCAATCATCTGATCCAAGCGTGACAAGATGCGATGCGTATAATCGCCCGCACCTTTCGATGTCCCACCTGACAAGATCAGCATGTCATGATCGGCGAGCGCCTCGCGCATGGCTTTTTCGAGCGCTGCTTCATCATCGGCAACATGGCCTAAGAAAATCGGAGCACCGCCGTTTTCGCGCACCGCCGCCGCCACAATCGGGCCATTCGTATCGAAAATTTGTGCAGGCTTCAGCACGCCACCCGGCTGCACCAATTCATCGCCCGTCGAGAGAATAGCCACACGCGGAACTCGCACGGCATCAATCTCGCCAATGCCGCAGGCGGCCAACATGCCGATTTCGCGCGCGCCAATCACGACACCCGCGCGCAAGACAGTTTCCCCGCGCGCCATATCCGTGCCAGCAGACGAGATAAACTGCCCCGGCGAAACCGCACGGCGCACATCAATGGCGCCAGCCGCGGGTTGCGTCTGCTCGATCATGACAATCGCATCAGCCCCACGCGGCACCGGCCCGCCTGTGGCTATTGCGGTGGCCGTCATCGGTGCCACGACGAGTTTGGGGGCAATGCCGCAGGCAATCACTTCATCATTCAGCGCAAGCTGTACAGGCGCAGCTTCGGAGGCTTGCGCAAGATCAGCGGCGCGCACAGCAAAGCCATCAACATTCGAGCGATCAAACGGGGGTACATCAATGGGGGCTCGCACATCTTGCGCCAGCGCACGGCCCAATGCATCTGCCAAAGTCACGCGCTCTGTCGCGCTTGCACGCGGAAACAGCGCCGCCTCAAAACGCGCCAAAGCCTCTTCGCGGGAGAGGATGGACAGGAATTGATCCTGCGCCAGACTGGCATCTTGTTTCTGTGTCATGCGCGGACCGGAATTGCTGACATCACATCGCCCGCAGCATGGCCCTCGCTCAAAGCCGCGATCAGGCTGACATGTGTGGCGCTCGCCAGCGATTGCAAGGGCAGATCACCCAAAGCGCGCAGATGAAACTTTCCGTCGTGTGCTTCCAGCAAAGCAAATTCGGCAACACCAACACGGCTCGCAATTTTCTGCGCGAGCGGCAGGCGCATTTCAGCAGCCTTCGCTCCCGACAAGCGCACAAGCGCCGGACGCAAAAACCCATGCAAAGCTGCGAAGACCTGATCGAGACGCGCGGGCACATAGATTGCCGGCACGCCCTTCTCTTCCCCAAAGGAAAGATCAGCACCCGGCTCCAAGGCGAGACGCTGCGCGTTTGGCTTGGTACCCAGAACAATCACCAAATCAGGCGCGCCATCCAAACGCGCACCAGCCTGTGTCAGTTGATCGCGCAAGTAAGCGGCGAGTAGTGAGTCATCTCCGCGCAAATTGACAACGGGCGCACGCACAGGGACCTGCTGCACACCCGCCTGCGAAAGAAGCAGCGCATGCTGCGAGGAAATCCTCTCACCTACGCGCAGGATAAGGGCGCCTTGCGCAAAATCTTCGCCCGCACGGCGGATGTTTTCACCCGGAAAACTTTCCACCAAGGCCTGCGGCAGAGGCCCATCAAGATCAAGCCCGCTGGCTTCCACCACGCAATCACAATCGGACGATAAAGCCTGACCCGCGGCGACAAAACGCGGCGGACGTGCCAGCACAACGGGCGCGTAAGAGGAGGCACCCGCAATTGCCTGCGCGGACAATTCATAACCATCACGCAAGGCAAGCGCGCGCGCCGGAACAGGCTGCGGGGCGCGCACATCTTCAGCCGCGACATGACCAACAGCCTGCGTGAGCGTGCAGATTTGCCCGCGCACAGGCACAAGCCGCGTCAGCAGGCTCTCAAGAGCATCGGCATAGGAACGAAGGGCACTCATGCCCTTCGGTTTAGCTCACTTGCCGGCGTTGGGAAAGAAGAGCTGCTGGCCTTCAATCTTGTAATCAGCAATCACCTTCTGGCCCTCGGCCGAGAGGACATAATCAACAAAGGCCTGACCGAGATCAGCCTTCACATGCGGATGTTTGGCGGGGTTCACCAGCATCACGCCATATTGATTGAAAAGCTTGGTGTCGCCTTCCACCGCAATGATGAGGCCGTCCTTGCCCTTGAAGGAAATCCACGTGCCACGATCCGACAAAACATAGGCGCCCATGGCCTTGGATGTGTTGAGCGCGGCCCCCATGCCTTGGCCGATTTCCTTGTACCAATCAGCCTTGGCCGCGGCGGGGTCGAGGCCCGCGTCTTTCCACAAAGCCAGCTCTGCGGCATGGGTGCCCGACTTGTCGCCGCGCGAGACAAAGGGGGCAGCTTTTGCCTGAATGGTTTTCAATGAGGCGACAATATCTTTCGAGCCTTTCAGGCCCGCGGGATCAGCGGCCGCGCCAATCAGCACAAAGTCATTATACATCACGTCAAAACGCTTCACGCCAAATCCTTCGGCGAGAAACTTTTCTTCTGCTGATTTGGCGTGAACGAAAACAACATCCGCATCACCGCGCCGCGCTGTGTCGAGCGCTTGGCCTGTGCCTTGTGCAATGACCTTCACATCAATGCCGGTCTTGGCTTTGAAGGCTGGGAGCAGATGATTGAAAAGCCCAGAATCCTGCGTCGATGTGGTCGAGGCAATGGTGATGATTTTGTCTTGCGCCTGCGCGCCAAATGTCAGGCAAGCGATGGTCAAGGCAGAAAAGAGAAGTCGCATCGTTCAGTCCTCCAAAATAAGGTCACCGCGTAAAAAGGCAGATGCCTGCGCGCTGACAGGTTGCTCAAAGAAATCTTTCGCAGACGCTGATTCCAGAATTCGCCCACGATGCAGAAACACGACGTCACCCGCCAAGCGACGCATTTGGCCAAGATCATGCGAGGCCATAAGAATTTTAATGCCGTCTGAGACTGCTTGCGCGATGAGACGCTCCAGCGCCAATGTTGCTGAAGGGTCAAGACTCGCCGTTGGTTCATCAAGAATGAGCAAGTCAGGTGAGCGCGCCAGTGCGCGGGCAAAAGCAAGTTTTTGGCGCTCGCCGCCAGACAGACGTCGCGCTGGGCGATCCGCCAGATCCGCGAGCCCAACTTTTTGCAAGAGTTCACCGCAACGCCTGTCGCGCAGGCTTTTCTCGACGCCCGCCTGCTCCAAAGCATAAAGCAGATTGCCCGCCACAGAACGGCGCAACATGACTGGATGCTGAAACACCATGGCACGTCGGCGCGGTGCGGGATCACACGCCCCCGCCCATTCAATCGTGCCCGCTGTTGGCGTCATCAATCCCATGATGAGGCGCAAGAGCGTCGATTTTCCAGAGCCATTCGGCCCAACGACAAAGGTCGGTGCGCCTGCGCGCACGACAAGATCAACGTCACGCAAGATCGACGTCTCGCCGATCGCATAAGTGACTTTGGTAAGTGTGACGGGCAGATCGCTCATCCGATCCGCCTTTCTGCATAAAGCCGCAAGGCCCAAGCGCTCGCATTGATCGCAAAGACGATGATCATAAGAATGAGGCCAAGCCCCATCGCGAGCGGCAAATCGCCTTTGGAGGTTTCCAGCGCAATGGCCGTGGTCATGACGCGCGTAAAGCCGTTGATATTGCCACCCACAATCATCACTGCGCCAACTTCTGCGGCCGCACGGCCAAAGCCCGCGAGCAAAACAGTGACCAGCGCAATGCGCGCGTCATAAAGCAATGTCATCAGGCGGTGCAGCGGCCCCACACCCATGGCATTGAGCTCATCGCGCACTTCGCTCCAATAATCTTCCACGGTCTGGCGTGTCAGCGCCGCAATGATCGGCATAATCAGCACGGCTTGCGCGATCACCATGGCGGTGGGCGTGAACAGCAAGCCCCATGAGCCCAGCGGCCCCGAGCGTGAGAGCAGGAGAAACACCGCCAGCCCCACCACCACAGGCGGCAGGCCCATAAAGGCATTGAGCAGGACAATCACACCCGCCCGGCCCGGAAAACGCGTGAGCGCGATCAACCCGCCCAGCGGCAGGCCGACGAGTGCCGCCAGGCCGACAGCGCTCAGGCTGACAACCAGTGACAAGCGGACAATGGCATAAAGCGCCGGATCGCCCGATAAAACGAGCGCAAGGGCGCTAGACCCTTCATTCATCAGCATCTCCTGATGCCAGATAGGGTTTTTATTCCGCAAAAAGTCAAACGCTTGAATTTATGCACATCAGCGCATAAAAATGCAGGCATGGATTTACTGACCACTGCCGAAGCCGCCGATTATCTGCGCCTCAAAGAGCGCAAGCTCTATGAGCTTGTGGCCGAGGGCGCGATCCCCTGCTCCAAAGTCACGGGCAAATGGCTCTTTCCCCGCCATGAGCTCGACCGCTGGGTCCTGTCGGGCCTTGCCACGCCGGTCGGCATGCAGGCGCGCCCGGCCCCGCCCATTGTCGGTGGCAGCCAAGACAATCTGCTCGAATGGGCTTTGCGCGAATCAAACTCAGGCCTTGCCAGCCTGCCCGAAGGATCAGAGGCCGGTGTCGCCCGCCTGTTGCGCGGCGAAGTGCTGGCCGCCGCGATTCATTATCACGCCGCAGACGTGGATGACGCCAATCCGCGCGCAGTGGCTCGGCTCGCAGGCCTGCATGATGGTGTGCTGGTGTCTTTTGCCAAGCGCGAGCAAGGCCTGCTCGTGGCACCGGGCAATCCGAAAAACATTTCATCGCTTGAGGATGTGCTGGCCAAAAAAGCCAGCATGGCCGTGCGCCAGAAGGGTGCTGGCGCACAAATGCTGCTCGATGTGATGCTGCAACGGATTGGCCCGACAGCGGCGCAGCTCAATCGTCTTTTGCCACCCTGCTTAACGGGGCCCGATCTCGCCAATGCTGTGGCAAGCGGCAAAGCCGATTGCGGCATTGCCACACGTTCAGCCGCAAAAGCGGCGCGGCTCGATTTTGTGCCGCTGCAATTTGAGCATTTTGATCTGGCTCTGCGCCAAGCAGATTTCTTCCGCCCGCCGATTCAAAATCTGCTCGCGCTGCTGCGCCAAGATCGCTTCGTGAAACGCGCCAGCGAACTCACCGGCTATGATGTCGCAGAAGCTGGCATCATCCGCTACGCGCCTTAAGCGTCGAAATAATCCGGACGCCCCATTTTGCCGGCGCGGAAGTCGGCAATGGCTTGCTTGATCTCCG
This sequence comes from Beijerinckiaceae bacterium, assembly GCA_947453155.1. GTDB lineage: Bacteria > Pseudomonadota > Alphaproteobacteria > Rhizobiales > Beijerinckiaceae > Terripilifer. The sequence continues at coordinate 18,610 of CANGFE010000024.1, forward strand.
CCTCCGTATTCATGACGAAGGGACCGTAGTGAGAAATCGGCTCACCCAGCGGCTTTCCGGCGAGCACGAGCAATTTCACATCGCTTTTGGCCTGCAGCGCAATGCCCTCACCCTCAGGGCCAAACATCAACAGGCCGGGTTGCGGCAAGTCCTGGGCTGCGACATGCAAAGTGCCAGAAAAATGCGCAACCATGACATTGTCACCCGCAGCAATCGGCAGAACAACATCCGCGCCCGCTTTCAAATCAACATCCCAGACATGCAAATCCGAGAATGTGCGCGCCGGGCCTTTGGCATCGCCATAAGCACCCGCCACCACGCGCAAGCGATTGCCCGCGCCCAGATCAACGGTTGGGATCTGCGCATTCAAAATCGTCTGATAAGCAGGAGCTGCTGATTTATCTTTCGCGGGCAAATTTACCCAGAGCTGCGCCATCGACACAAGGCCGCCGCGCTTGGTCTGTTCGCGCGAATGAAATTCTTCATGCAGCAGGCCAGAACCCGCCGTCATCCATTGGACATCACCGGGGCCAATCGTGCCGGAATTGCCCGCACTGTCGCGATGCTCGATCTCACCGTGATAGACAATCGTCACCGTCTCAAAGCCACGATGGGGATGCGCGCCCACACCCGGCGGCGTCTCGCGCGGGGGAAATTCAACAGGCGCCGCATAATCGAGCATCAGAAACGGGCTCACCTCTTCGCGAAAGGCGAGATCAGCAAACAGCGGCACAACATGAAATCCATCACCCACCCAATGGGGCTGGGGTGATGGCAAAAAGGCGACGGGCGGACGAGCGGCCATAGCGAGCAATCCTCGATTGATGCGGCTCGTTCTAGCCCATCACGCCGCGCGCGTCAGCTAGGCTGTGGCGGCAGGCGCAACATATCGGCACCCTTGCTCTCCAGAAAATGACGCGCCCGCTCGGCCAAGCTCGCCAGCAGCAGCGGTAAGACAATGACAATGTTGACGACGTCCGGCGCAACATCAATCGTGCCCGTGATGCTTTGGCCAAAGGCACCAATCTCCACATCAGCACGGTTCTCGTTCCATGCCGCATGGGCGGTCGAAAGATATGTGCCGTAATCAATGCGCAGCCGCTCTAACCCATCACGAATGCGATGGGTTGCTTCCTCCTCACCAAGATTATGAGGAATGGTAAGTCTGACTTCGCGCGGCACGGGCCTACTCCGAATGAACCATCACGCGGTCACGTTGGGCTTGCGCTTGTTCATGCTGTGGCTTTTCACCTGTGACGGCTTCGCGCACACGCTCCATCGCATCCGCCCCGCGTTCCATCATATTTTCAGCCGACGGCATTTGCCGGATCATGCCGCCAAGCACAGCGCCAAGGGCAAGCCCCATGAGCGAAAGCAGAACCGGATGCTCTGCCGCCATCTCCTGAGTGGTCCGCGAATCCATCTTGTCAGGAAGGGATGATTGAATTCCTTTTTTAATTTCTTCAGCGACGCCACGCGCACGATCAACGCTGCGATCGGCTTGCACGCGCGCCTCGTCCACCAGCCGCTGCGCGGCCTCGGAACGGCGCCAGAGGAATAGGCCCGCACCCGCCGCAACAGCCAGCAGGCCAAGCCGCATGCGGTTTTGCTCATCAAACAAAGGCGCTGCGCGATCCAACATGGGCTGCACATTCGCCTGCACGCGCCCAGCCATATCTTGCACGCGCGAGGTGACGGCCTCTGTCGCCTCTGAAAGCGTATCTGCCACACCCGCCACAGCATCTTGCGCGCGATAAGACAAATCCGTCGCACCGACTTTGGCGGCCATCATGGCGCTCGGCACATCATGGATCTCCACATCTTCCGCACCTGCGACACCGCCGGGCACATAGCCGCGCGGTCGGGCGCGATTATAGGGATCACGATAAGGGCTCGAATCTGGCGTCGTGTCCCAGCTTTTCATCAATTGCCAAAGCCCCGTGCCAATGAGCGCAGAGGTCACGGGCGGGCGTTTCCACAAGCGCCAGCCGATGCCTGCGGCGATCATCAAGATTGGCATCGGATTTTTCATCGCGGTCATTTGCAGGTGGCGCGAAAAATCTGCGATTTGCGAGCGCCCACCATCAAAAACTTCATCGCGGCGCTCGCGCATATAATCCATCGCGCGCTCTTTCATCTGATTGGCGCGATGCTGCATCTCCAGCTTTGCATGCTCGATGGTGCGCGGGTCACGTATCTCCGCAATGGTTTCATGCAAGCGCGCGCGTGCATTTTCTACCTCACGCTCCAATTGGCGAAGATCACTTCTTTCCGAAACAGCGGCCATGGACATCCTCCGCGCCAAATCATGCCAAGCTCAGATGAAACGAACGCCCGTCCTGCTGTTGCGTTCCGCTCACGGTCTTTTGGCGCTCGGACATGGCTCAGCGGAACCCAAAACCTTCACTGGTGTTGCGCAACGGGGGCAAAGGAGGCTTGGCCATGATGGTGGCGAAACACAAAAAACTTCTCACTCTTCTTTCCGCATCAGGACTGGCGCTCGGACTTGCGGCTTGCAACACGACGCAAGAACGCGTCAGCGGCGCGGGCGTTGGCGTGGTGACTGGCGCGGCTGTCGGGGGGCCTGTCGGCGCGGTCGCAGGCGGCGTGGTGGGCGCGGTCACAGGCCCAACCGTTGCACGCGCGAGTGGCGTGCCGAGCGCGCGCCGCCATGTTGTACGCAAAAAGAAGGTGCGCCGCACACCGCCTCCGGAGTGAGATTGACATCAGCCCGCGCACCCGCCTCTATGCCGCGCAAGCAAGCAAAAGGGCGGGCATGGGCCAATGCAGACTCACGGCATTTCATTCAACGAGGCTTTGCGCGTCTGGTTGCGCATCGCGGCCCTGTCTTTCGGGGGACCCGCTGGCCAGATTGCGGTCATGCATCGCATTATTGTCGATGAGAAACGCTGGCTCTCGGAAGCACGTTTTCTACATGCGCTGAATTATTGCATGTTGCTGCCCGGCCCCGAGGCGCAACAGCTCGCCACTTATATTGGCTGGTTGATGCATGGTGTGCGCGGCGGGCTGGTGGCGGGACTCTTGTTCATTCTGCCGGGCATTATTGCCATTATGGCGCTGAGCTATGTCTATGCTCTGTTTGGCTCGGTCGGTTTTGTCGCCGCCTTTTTCTTCGGGCTGAAAGCTGCTGTTCTCGCAATTGTGGTTGAAGCGGTCGTGCGCGTGGGCAAACGCGCATTGAAAAACCGCATCATGCAGGCGCTTGCTGCCTGCGCCTTTATCGCACTGTTCGTGTTCAATGCGCCCTTCCCGCTTGTCATTCTGGGAGCGGGCATCATCGGCTATATTGGCTCATCGCTTGGATCTGTGGCTTTTCTGGTGAGCAATGGTCACGGGCCATCCGAAGCCACAGCGTTAGAAGACAGCGCGATCTCACCCGCCATGCGCCAAGGCGCACGTCGCGCAGCTTTTGTGGCAGCTTTGCTCTGGCTCATTCCTGTTGCTGCTCTTTTCCTCACGCTCGGTCCGCAAAATGTCTTCTCGCAAATCGCCGTTTTCTTTTCCAAAATGGCGGTGGTGACATTTGGTGGCGCTTATGCGGTGCTGGCCTATGTCGCGCAGCAAGCGGTTGAGAATTTCCATTGGCTCAAACCCGGCGAAATGCTCGACGGACTCGGCATGGCAGAAACAACGCCGGGCCCGCTGGTCATGGTGCTACAATTTGTCGGCTTCATGGGCGCATTGCGTGATGCTGGCACATTGCCGCCTTTGCTAGCCGCAACATTGGGCGGCCTGCTCGCGACATGGGTGACTTTCGCGCCGTGCTTTTTGTGGATCTTTTGGGGCGCGCCGCATATTGAGCGGCTGCGCGGCAACAAGGCGATTGCAGGCGCGCTCTCAGCCATTACGGCCGCTGTTGTGGGCGTGATCCTCAATCTCGCAATTTGGTTTGCGGTTCACACCATCTTTGCGCAGACGGTGACTTGGCACGGCGTTGATCTGCCTGTGCTGCTCTCGCTCAACCCTGCTGCACTCGCACTCAGTCTAGGTGCGGCTTACGCCATCTTCCGGATGAAAGCGGGCATGCTGCAAGTGCTGGCCGCCACATCAGCGGCAGGCGTGCTCGCCCATTTAGCAGGCGTCATTTGAGCATAAAAAAAGCCCCGCCGAAGCGGGGCTTTTGTTTCAATGCGGCTGGTGGGCCTGCAATTGATATTTGCCATATTCCATGGACGCCGAATCCCATGACAGCGAGTGATGGGCGGAGGCAGCGAAACAATCGCGGAACTGACGCTGCATCGGGCTGTCGAGAAACAGCGCGCGACCACCGGCATTATTGAAAATCTTCTGCGCGGCCTGCATAGCGAGTTGCGCGGCATAGCAGCAATTGCGCTTGCCCTGCACTTGCATTTCTTTCGAGACTTTCTCGCCACGTTCCAGCACGGCCATGGTTTCGCGCAATGCGCCCATATACATGCGGTCCGCTGCTTCAAGCTCGGCAGATGCCAGACCAATCAGCATTTGCGTGCCGGGCTCATCCGCCACAGCCTTGCCGCGTGATTTACGCGGCGCGGTATATTCATAATAGCTCTTGAGCAAAGCCTGCGCCGAGCCAAGGGCCGCCGCCGTATAGCTCGCGGCCGACACGCCACCGCGCGGCATGCGGAAAACGGGCGAATTATGCAGCTGTGCGCCGGGCGTCGTGCCTGCATCATAATCCTTCTTCAGGATGAAACGATGCGCGGGCACAAAGGCACCATCAACCTTGAAGCTCTTCGAGCCTGTGCCGGCCAGACCAATGACCTTCCAGTCGTCAATCACGGTGACATCGCTCTTGGGCAGAACAACCATGCAGCCCGTCTTGCTGCCGTCTTCTTCCATAATGAAGCCACCGCAGATCAGCCAATGCACATGGTCAATGCCGCTCGAAAAGCCATGCAGGCCTTCCCATGTGATGCCGCCATCCACGCGCTTGCCTTTGCCCACAGCCGCGACAGCAACGCCGACGCGCTGCGTATCATCTTTGCCCCAGACTTCGTCCTGCGCTTCCTTGGAGAAAGTCGCGAGCTTCAGCGGATTGTCGGCGAGCACCATATAGGTCCAGGCCTGCGAGGCGCAGCCGCGCGCAAGCGTCTGGATGATCGTGCACAGCACGTCATAACCCATTTCATAACCGCCATAGAGCATCGGCTGGCAGACGCGCAGCAGACCCGAATTGACATAATCGGCGACTGTCTCGTCAGGGCAGCGACGCAGGCTTTCAGCCTGCGAGGCGCGCGAGGCCAAGACCGGCACCAATGCTTCCGCACGGGCGATCATTTCGGCAGGGGTAACGCTGAGGGCTTTGTTCTTATCGAGCATTGTTTTGACCCGTTTCCTTTGTGTCTCTCACTGGCTCTGCTGAAGCTTCTTCAAGCGCTCAACCACCGCCGGGGGCGACCGATAGGACTGCACAATAATATCCTGAATTTGCTCCCCCGTGCGAGGGGTATCTGCGCCGAGGCTGGCTTTGGCCTGTTCGACCAAGAATTCCTTGTCGTTAAAGGCATCCCAGAAGGCTTTGCGCATGGCCACAACACGGTCCTGCGGCACGCCCGGCGGCAGGAGATAAGGACGGCCCGTGGCAATGGGGCCGACCGCCGCGCGCCAGAGCTGGCGGTCTTCCTCATTCTTCAACAGGTCGAGGACGAAGGGCACGTCTGGCAATTGCGGCAGCTTTTCCGCGCCATATTGCACGATCAGCTTGACCTTCTTTTCCGGCAGCCAATTGGGGCGCGTGGAAACCAGCGAATTATAGAAGACGCTTGGATAACCATCGAGTTCGCCGCGCTCCATGGCAAGCAGCGCATCATTCTGGCCCGGATAGCCAACAATCAGCTTGAGCTTGGTGCCCAAAGTCTCATTGAGCAGACGGCCATAGAAACTCGGCGTGGAATTGGCGCCGGACGAGCCCATCTTCAATTCATTCTTGCGCGCCTCTTCCAGATTGCTGGCGGGCGCTGTGTGCCAGACCGTCAGAATGCTGGTCTCGACCGAAGGCGAGCCGAGCCAGTTGAATTTCGTCGGATCATATTGGGCCTCTTTGGTGCCAAAGAGCGGCTCGAACGGCGTGTTGTTCTGCACCGCGCCGATGACCGAGCCATCTTTGGGGGCGAGCGTGTAGAGATGATTGGTGGCGACAATGCCGCCTGCGCCCGGCATGTTGCGGATCACAATATTGGGCTGGCCCGGCAGATGGCGAGAGATGAAACGGGTGAGCAAACGCGCGAGCGTGTCATAGCCCCCGCCCGTTGACGAGGAGACGATCAGGCTGACCGTTTTACCCTTGTAAAAATCCTCAATCGCATCGGCGCGGGCCGGCGTGATAGCGCAGAGCGCGCTTGTGGCGAAAAGGGTAGTTACGGCCAAGGCCCGGCGGAACGCGCGCATCTTTTTTATCCTCCCGAGGCCCTTGCCGATGCTGATGGCGGGCCTTTGGACCAGAAGCTACCAATAGGCGGCCCGCTTGCCAAGCTGGCCGGGTCGACTTAATCTTCCGTCAAAACAACAATCTGGGGCAGAAACCATGAAAGCCGAAGGCGTCCTCCACTTTGCCATCCCTGTGAAAGACCTCGACCGGTCGGAAGCTTTTTACACCGGCATTCTCGGGCTGACGAAGGTTCGCCGCAACAATCACATGGTGTTCATGCGCTGCGAGGACGTCTATTTCGTCCTGACCTATTCGGAAAATCCGATTGATGTGAATCCGGGCGACAAGCACGACATTCACACCGCTTTCATCTATCGCGGCGAGCGCTATGACCAGATGAAAAAGTTTCTCGCGGAAAAGAACATTCGCATCTTCAAGGAAGAAGACCGCGAACATGGCACATTCCGCGGCCGCAGCGCCTATTTCCACGATCCCGATCGCAATGTGATCGAAATCATGGATCTCAAAGGCGCGCCCGTTCCGGAATAATCATTCCGGCTCAAGCAGGCACTTCAATTCAATCGGCGATTCATCGCGCGGCCCCGGCGTGCGGATGAGATCGACTGCCTTGTAGCCCTTCATCCCACAGGTGAAGTTGATCGAATTGGGATCAACCGTGCGGCCAAAAGCGCCGAAGCGAAAACGCCCTTCGGGATCGGTGCGCGTCAGAATGACCTGACCTTTGCCAAATTCGGCGCGCACCAGAGCATCCACCAATGTCTTGCGGCTTTTCAGATCGACCACTTCGCCAAAAAAAGGCGGCCCATCAGCCGGATCACCCAGACCCGGCTCGACATCATCGCCACCCGCAAGCGCGGGGACCGCGAGCGCGGCCAAAAGAAGGCTGCAAAAGGCTGTTTTCTTGAACATGGGCGAAGCCTTTTTACCGGAAGAAGAATGCGCGCAGCAGATAGACAAAGAGCACCATGCAGATCAACGGCACGGCCCATCCCATGATGGAAGGCACAGGCCTGTTGCGCAAGAGCGGCACACTGACCAGCGAGACGAGGCCTGCGACAAGGGCGGAAGAACCAAGCCAGCCAAACCAATACATGCCCGGCCCGTTGCGCGAAGGCTCCATCAACCAGCCCCATTCATTGATGCGCGGGTGATAGGTAAAGAGCGCCAGATTATTCTGCTCGATGATCACATAGGCGATGGCAAAAGCCGCAGAAAAGATCGGGGAAAGACGCGCGATCATCATCACATGATCCCCTTCACATTATTCACGACATGGCCGGTGATAAATCCGAACCAGACCGCAAAGAACAATAGCGCGCTCGTCATCTTGCGGGCCAATGCCAGAGTGTCATCAAGCGACTGACGCCAGACATGCCAATAGAAGGGCAACATGCCCAGACCAATGGCGAGGAACTGCTCCTTGAGCTCGAAAGAGCCATTCACCGACCACATGCGCATCGTCTCAAGATAGGTGCGCCCCGTCAGCCGGTAAGGCGGATAGATCACCGCGCCCAGAACGAAGGTGATGATGAAAAGAATGACAATGGCATTGGTGAATTTCGCGCCCTGCACAGCGCGGAAACTGGGCGTGAAGCCAATGGCTTTGCGTGCCGGCCACCAAGCCGCGAATGTCTGATGCGTAATCGCCCCCAATAGAGCAACCGCACAAAGCCCGTGCAAAATCAGAAGAAAGACAACCATTCTTCCCCTCCCCCTCGATGAAGGCTTGTTTGCGCCTTCTTGATGGGCGTGAATCTGCGACAGAATGGGCCGCGCGTCCAGAGCGCGCGCGTTATTGTGAAACCAAGGGGGCCAAATCCCCAGCCGCATGGACAATGCGACCGCCGACCATGGTCAATTCTGCCCGAAGATCGGCCATCTCCTCCACCGGCAGGGTGAAGAAATCCCCCGACAGGGCAGCGAGATCCGCCAACGCGCCCGGCTTCAGCACGCCGCGACGCGCCTCCTCATGGGAGAACCAAGCCGAGCCTTGCGTCCAGATGCGCAAGGCCTCCTCGCGCGTCGGCCGCTCGTCTTGCGCCCGCGTTTCAAGACCAGAGAGCGTGCGCCCATCCAGCATCCAGCGCAAAGCCACAAAGGGATTGTAGGACATAACGCGATCGGCATCCGTGCCGCCGCCCACATGCAGCCCCATACGCTGCGCTTTGGCGAGCGGAGGCATTTGCGCGAGGCGCGCAGTTTCATAATTGGCGAGGAAGGCGGGCGCTGCAAAATAGAGACGGTTTTGCATCAACCATCCCAGCTGCAGGTCTTTCATCCGCAACAAAGTCTCTGGCTTTGCATCATGAATATGCGCAATCGACCAGCGCAAAGGGGCGTAATCAATCTGTTGGCGAATACGCGCGAAAAGATCGAGTAAGTGATGAACGGACGCTTCATTATTCCAATGAATCGTCAGCCCAAGCCCACTCCGCGCGGCCCAAAGCGCCAGCTCTTCAAATTGCGCAAGCTGCTCGGCATGAGGCTGGTCGTTATTATAAAGACCCCAAGTCACACATTCGCCCAAGCCATTGAAGCGCAACCAATCATCGCCTGACTGCATCGGCAAATTTTGTGTGAGAGCCTGAAAATCCGAAAGCTCGCTGCCCGCACGCGGCGCGCAAAGCGCATAGCGCACGCGCATGGTCAGCGCGCCATCACGCGCAAGTTCCTGCACGGCGGCATATTGATGAAGCGCCAGATTATGCCCGCCCGGATCGGACACGCCGGTCACGCCATAGCGATGCAATTCAGAAAAGAAAGCGCGCGTCCCACGCTTGGCTTCATCGAGCGAAGGCTTGGGCAGCCGATCATAAAGCGCCACAACCGCCGCGAGATCGCCCAAAATCCATCCCGTTATCTGGCCCTGCGGATCGCGCTCGAAACGTGCAGCCCCGGGCAGATCGCTCTCTTGCGCAAGTCCCAAGAGCGCAAAGCCGCGCTGCGAGAGAAGCACGCCTGCATAAGACATTTGCACATAGACAGGACGCCCACCTGCTGCCGTCTCGATTTCAGCTTGCGTGGGCAAACGCTTTTCGCGGAATTGCTGCGCATTCCAGCCACCGGGCACGACAATCCACGCATCAAGCGGGCGGCGCGCGGCGACATCGGCCATGCGCACCAATGCTTCTTCGAGTGAAGGCACATCGGTCCAGCTCACTTCTTGCGCGAAAGTCAGGCCCGCACGGATCGCGTGCATATGGGAATCAATCAAACCGGGAATGACGAGGCGTCCGCCAAGATCCACCGCACGCGCTTGTGGGCTTGCTTGTGCGCGCAGCGACAATCCATCGCCCACAGCCGAAATCGTGTCCCCATCAATCAGAATGGCCTCGGCCATGGTCGCAGCAGAATCGAGTGTTGCAATGCGGCCATTGTGCAAAAGCCATTGCTCCGCACCCGCGGGCAGCGAGAAAAGGCCGAGAAACAGGGCAATAAGCAGGCGTGTCATGCAAAAAGCCTAACCGCGCGAGCCTGCGCTTGCCAAGGCCTGCTCCCATGCTCTAGAGCGAGACCAAGCAAAACATGGGGAGCCCGGCGCAATTTTGGCTGACGACAACAAGAAAACTGAAGCCCAAACGCCGCAGACCTCCAACCTGCCTGCGACCTATGCCTCCGGCCTGTTCAGCATGGGGCAAGCCGAACTCCTGACCTTCGTCGTGCCGCTCTGGGCCGTGCTGCAAGGCGCGGAACCCGCCGAAATCGGCATTTTGGTGGGCGCGCGTTCCGCGCTGACATTTTTCTTGGCCATTCACGGCGGCGCGCTGATGGACCGCCTTGGCACGCGCCGCGTCATGCTGTTCTTCACGGCGATGACGGGCCTTGTGGCGGCCGCCTATCCGTTTCTGCCATGGCTGGCCGTGATGATCGTGCTGCAAATGCTGATCGGTTATTCGAGCAATATGACATGGATCGGCGCGCAAACTCTGATCGCGCAGGTGACCGGTGGCGATGCCAGCCGCATCGGCACATTCTCTTTCTATTCGCGCATCGGCACGATTTTCGCCCCGCTTCTCATGGGGCTGTTGTGGGATTTGGCGGGGCCGCAGATTTCCTTTCTGGGCATTACCGCTTGGTCGTCTTGCATGTTCTTTGCAGTGCTGCGGATTGAAAATCCGCAAAAGGCAGAAACCGTCGTCGGCAAAATCGCGTGGCGCGACCTTTTGCCAAAGATGTCTGATTATACGGGCTCGCTGAAACTCGCTGTGCTTCCAGCTGTGGCTTTTACGCTCGCCATTTCTTTCACACGTCACGCGACCAATGCGGCGGAAAGCTCTTTCCTCATCGTTTACTTAAAAAATCTCGGCTATACGGGCACGCTGATCGGCTCACTGTTTTCTTTTGCTGAAATTTTCAACGGGCTTGGCTCACTGGGCGTGCGCTTCTTGCGTGGTCTTTCGACCGCTTGGCTGATGATCGGCTTTACAGCGAGTTCCATCGTGCTGCTCGCCCTCACACCCGTCTTTGGCTCGGTGTTTTTTCTGCTTGGCCTTGCTCATTCCCTTCGCCGTCTGTCGGAGGGCATTGTGCAGCCCTTGATGTTTGCTTTGCAGGCGCGCGCCGTGCCGCGCGAAGTGCAAGGCTCGATTGTGGGCCTACGCGTCACCAACAACCGACTTGCCTCGATCGTGACGCCCATCATCATGGGCTATGTCGTGCAATGGTTCGGGCTCGACAATGGCTTTTATGTCATGGGCGCTTTGTTGCTTGCGATCTGCGCATGGCTCGCGGTCAGCGTCGCCAAGTTCGAACTCGACCGGCTTTAATGACCAAACACTGACCAGCCCGTGCGCTTGGTCAATTCTTCCAACGCGATGCGCCCCAGATGCGAATTGCCGGTCTCGTCCAGTCCCGGCGCCCAGACCGCAATGGACGCGCGCCCCGGCGCAATGGCGAGAATCCCGCCACCCACGCCACTTTTGCCCGGCAGGCCGACACGATAGGCAAATTCGCCCGAGCCATCATAATGGCCGCACGTCATCATCAGCGCATTGATGCGCCGCGCGCGCTCGGATGAGACCACCGAATGTCCACTCACCGGATTGCGGCCATTATTGGCCAGAAACAATCCCGCACGCGCCAATTGGCGGCATGACATGGCCATCGCACAATGATGGAAATAAACACCCAGCGTATTGTCGACCGGATTGTCGATCACGCCAAAGCTTTTCATATAATTGGCGAGCGCGGCATTGCGAAAGCCGGTGCGCTTTTCGGAGGCCGCCACCTCATGATCGATAAAGATCGTCTCATCATCAGCCAGAAATTGCATGAAGCGCAAAATCTCGCCCAAGGTCTCCCGCGGCGCGCGACCTGAGAGAATGACATCTGTGACCGCAATCGCGCCCGCATTGATAAAGGGATTACGCGGCACGCCCATTTCATGTTCGAGCTGGATGATGGAATTGAAGCGATTGCCCGACGGCTCGCGCCCAACCTTCTGCCAGAGGCGATCCCCAATCCGGCCCAAAGCCAAAGTCAGTGTGAAAACTTTGGAAATGCTCTGGATGGAGAAAGGCACATCCGCATCGCCGCCCAGATGCACATGCCCATCAAGATCAATCAGCGCCATGCCGAAGCGCGCCGGGTCCACATTGGCGAGTTCCGGAATATAGCTTGCGACGCGTCCGCGATCTTCGCGCGCGCTCATCTCTTGGGCAATCTCGCTGACAATTTTGGCGAGATCAGGATCGGCCTTGCTCATCATAGCCTCCATATGGGGGGCATTTCAGACAGGAGCAAGGCCGATGCCAAATCGATCAGGGCAGATATTCCTGTTTCAGCACCATATCTGTCACCGCTTTGCCGCGCCCTGCCATAGCTTTGATGATCTCGTCACGCTTGAGACCGGGTTTGAGTTCCCCCGGCGCGAGATCGGTCGCCACCAAAGTGATCACATAATGATGCATGCCCGAACCCGGTGCGGGGCATGGGCCAAAATAAAGCTGCGTATCATTGCCAGCCGTGCCGCCGGTGATGAAATCTTGGGGCTTTGAATGCCCACCTTCATCAAGCTTGGTGACATTGGCGGGAATGCCATAGGCCAGCCAATGATCGACGCCCGAGCCCATACGGCCCGCGAGATCGACCATCATCAGCACATAAGATTTGGTGCCCTCAGGTCCCGGCGTCCATTGCAGCGGAATGGAGACATTCTCGCCAATGCAATTTTTATTCGCCGGACTGATGCCGCCAAATTTTTTCGGCAGCACATCACCATCTTTGAACGTCGGTGACGTGATGCGGAAAGGCTCTGCAGCCTGTGCATCGCCCATGGCGATACCGGCCAGCAAAAGACCCGAAATAATCCCGGCAAGCGGCTTGCGCATGGAATGGCTCCTCCCAAAATCCCGTTCTTCATGACAGGCCCCTCGAGGCTAGCAGGGGCAAAACGCCTGTCAAAGGCAAAGGCGGTTGGACGCCATGCCACCTTTCGCCTATTCTCCCCGCATAGAAGACCGCCTCACAAGAGCGGACCAGGGAGGAGATTATGACCGGATCCATCCGGGCGTGGCGCATTGGCCTCGCTTTCGTTGCGGCACTTGGCGCCCTGCCAGCGCAAGCCCAAAGCAGCGATGATTTCTACAAGGGCAAAAAGATCGACATGATCATCGGCTATTCGGCCGGAGGCACTTATGATCTCTATGCCCGCCTCGTGGCCCGTCAATTTGGCAATTACCTGCCCGGCACTCCGGTCATCGTGCCGCGCAATATGCCCGGTGGCGGCAGCCGCACCGCCGTGACTTGGCTCTACACCGCCGGTCCACGTGATGGCACCGTGCTCGCCACCGCCGATCAATCGCTCTCTGTCGAACAGGCCATGGGCGACAAGCAGCTCAAAATTGATACGCGCGAGCTGATCTACATCGGCAATCCCGCAGCTGACAACAACACCACCGCCATTCTCTCGACGAGCCCGGTGAAAAACATCGAAGATGCCAAGCGCATCGAAATTCCACTCGGCGCTACGGGCGGCTCGACCTCGTCGCAATATCCCAAAGCGATGAACGCGCTCTTGGGCACGAAATTCAAAATCATCACCGGCTATCCGGGCGGCAATGACATCAATCTCGCCATGGAGCGCGGGGAAGTGGCGGGCCGTGGCTCCAATTCTTGGGGCGCGTGGAAATCCACCCGTCCGCAATGGGTGGCTGAAGGCAAGCTGACCATCCTCGTGCAGATCGGCCTGTTCAAAGCTCCCGATTTGCCGAATGTGCCGCTGCTGATGGATCTGGCGAAGAATAATGAAGACCGCGCGGTGCTGAAGCTTCTCTCAGCTTCCACCACGATTGGTCGCCCGATCTTTACCACGCCGGGCGTACCAGATGATCGCGTGAAACTTTTGCGCAGCAACTTTGACCGCATGATGAAGGATCCCGCCTTCCTCGATGTGGCGAAGAAAGAAAATCTCGATATTCAACCGGTCTCGGGCGAAGAGATGCAACGCATTGTTGCGGATATCGTCTCAACGCCACCCAATATTGCAGCGCGCCTGCAAGAGATCATTGGCGGCATCGAACAAAACAACAATACAGGTAAATGATGGCTTCCAATCTCAACACAATCCACGAGCAATTACGCAAAGAAGTTGCGGCTGCGACGCGTATTCTCGTGGCCGAAGGCATTCTCGATTATTCGGGCCATGTCGCGACACGTCTGCCCGGTGGTGAGACCTTTCTTATCCAGACAGGGCTCGACTCGCGCGCGGAACTGCGCCCCGAGCGTCTGCTCGTCGTCGATTACGAGGGCAATGTCGTGCAGGGTGAAGGCAAAGTGCCAGCCGAACTGGCGCTGCATCTCGAAGTGCTCAAAGCGCGGCCCGATATTGAAAGCGTGCTCCATTGCCATATGGAACTCGCCATTGCCTTCACCATGATGAAGGGCGTGCAATTGCAATTGATGCGCGCCCGTGCCGTGCGCTGGGAGAGCGGCATTCCGACCCATCCCGATCCGAGCCATATCAAAGAACGCGAACAAGGCGCAGCTCTCGCCAAGACCATGGGCCCGCACCATGCCGTGCTCATGCGGGGGCACGGCCTTACACTGGTGGCCGAAAGCGTGCCGGCCCTGCTCGTTGATGCCGTGCATTTTGAAGAAAATGCCAAAGCCATGATGCAAGTGCTGCAAGCAGGTGCCGAACCCGTGCCCTTCACAGACGAAGAACTCGTGCAGATCAACAAGCATGAGATGCGTGATTTCCACATTGGCAAATTGTGGAACTACTATGTGCGAAAGGGTGTGGCCGAAGGCGTGGTGCCAGCCGATTGGGGCCTTTTGACGTAAGGCCGTTCAAAGACCCGTGAGCATGTGGGGATCATGCGGCCACGCAAAAGCCACACATGCCTATTTTCCAGAGACTTTCTGCATTTGAGCACGCGCACAAAAATACACTTGCGTGATGTAATAACTAGTTTGTCATTAGACCTTCACAGCCCGTGAAAGCTGAACTCACTCCGTCCCGTGCCATGACTCCCATTGAATGATGGTCATGCGCGAAAGAGAGGAGACGTCATGTCGATCGCTGTTCCCGCTCAGGCCGAGCGCGCAAGGCCAATGACCCGCGAAGAAAAGCGCGTCATTCTGGCTTC
>CANGFE010000025.1 GCA_947453155.1 Beijerinckiaceae bacterium
AGCCTCAAGTAATCCTCGCCGCCGCAGGGTTTTTTCTGCTAATTCTGCGGCGATGACGGACGCTGGACACAAAGGGGCGTCGGTCGCCGACGTCCTGACACCCGTCGCGGTCGATACAGCCTATTCCTACAAAATTCCCGCCGGGCTCGATCTTGCGCCCGGCGATTTTGTCACCGTGCCGTTGGGCACGCGTGAAGTGACCGGCGTTGTCTGGTCGCTCAGTGACAAAGGCGGCGGCAATCTCAAAACCATTATCGACAAGCGCGATCTGCCGCGCCTGCGCGAGCCTTTGCGCCGCTTTGTCGATTGGGTTGCGCATTGGACGCTGGCCCCGCGCGGCATGGTTTTGCGCATGGGCATTCGTGCGCCCGATGCCGCTGGCCCCGAGCCTGTGCGCATTGGTGTGCGCCTGACCGACAAACGGCCAGAGCGCATCACGCCGGCACGTGCGCGTGTTCTCAAAGCGGCAGAAGATGGCTTTGCCCGATCGAAGTCGGCCTTGGCAGAACTTGCCGCTTGTTCGGTCAGTGTCATCGACACGCTGATTGATGAAGGCACGCTCGAAGCGCTCTCGCTGCCGCCCGAACCTGTTGCTTTGCCGCCTGATACACATCACGCGCAAGTGGAGCTGGAAGCCAACCAGCGCGCAGCAGCAGAAACCTTGCGCGAGAGCGTTGCAGCAAAAACGTTTTCCGTCACTTTGCTCGAAGGCGTGACGGGCTCTGGCAAAACGGAAGTTTATTTTGAAGCTGTAGCAGCCGCCCTTGAAAGCGGGCGGCAGGCTTTGATCCTGATGCCGGAAATTGCACTCACCGCGCAATTTCTTGATCGCTTTGCCGCACGCTTTGGGGCACGCCCTGCCGAATGGCACTCCGGTGTGGCGTCCCGCAAACGCTCGCGCATCTGGACAGGTGTGGCGGATGGCAGTGTGAAAGTTGTGGCGGGCGCCCGCTCGGCGCTGTTTCTGCCCTTTGAAAATCTCGGCGCCATTATCGTCGATGAAGAGCATGAAGCAGCTTACAAGCAGGATGATGGCGTCTCCTATCATGCGCGCGATATGGCGGTGGTGCGCGGGCGCATTGAGAGTGCGGCTGTTATTCTAGCTTCTGCCACGCCCTCCATCGAAACGCGCGTCAATGCGCAGCAGGGCCGCTACAAGCATGTAAAACTGGAATCGCGCTTTGGTGGCCGCACCATGCCCGAGATCACTTGTGTCGATTTGCGCAAAGATGCACCCGCACGCGGCAAATGGATTGCACCGCGACTCGCGGAAGCTGTGAAAGAAACCGTGGCGCGCGGCGAGCAAGCTTTGCTCTTCCTCAATCGGCGCGGCTATGCGCCCCTCACTTTGTGCCGCGATTGCGGACATCGCTTTCAATGTCCCGATTGCACGGCTTGGCTGGTCGAACATCGCTTCCGCAAAGCGCTTGTGTGCCACCATTGCGGACATATTGAACGGCGCCCCGATGCCTGCCCGAAATGCGAAGGGGTCGATACGCTCACCGCTTGCGGGCCGGGTGTGGAGCGTCTCGCGGAAGAGGCAAAAGAGCTTTTCCCTGATGCGCGCGTGCTCACGCTCTCTTCCGATTTTCCTGGCGGCACGGAGCGTATGCGCTCTGAGCTTGATGCTGTCGCCAATGGCGCTTGCGATATTGTTATTGGCACACAGCTGGTCGCCAAGGGACATAATTTTCCGCTGATGACACTCGTCGGTGTGGTCGACGCCGATGTCGGCCTCTCCAATGGTGATCCGCGGGCGGCCGAGCGCACGTTCCAATTGATGCAACAAGTCACGGGGCGTGCGGGGCGTTTCGACAAGCCAGGACGCGGCATGTTGCAGACCTATCAGCCCGAACATCCGGTTATTCGCGCTTTGCTCTCGGGCGATGCCGAGCGTTTTTACGAAGAAGAAACCCAACAGCGGCGCAATGCGGGCCTGCCGCCATTCGGCCGCTTGGCAGCAATCATTGTCTCAGGAAATGATCGGGCCTCAGCTGAAAATCATGCACGCGCCTTGATCCGTGCGGCCCATGCCATGCCGAAATCCGACAAGTGGAAACTCTGCGCGCCCGGCGCATTTCCGCAAGATGATGATGTGGCGCTGCTCGGACCGGCTGAAGCGCCCATTGCTGTTGTGCGCGGGCGCCATCGTTTCCGCCTGTTAGTTAAAGCGCCACGCAGCGCCGATTTGCAGGGCTTTCTGCGCGCCCTCCTCGCCCATGCGCCGCCCGATCGCGCAGGCGTGCGCACGCAAGTGGATGTCGATCCGCAGTCGTTTCTCTAGCCCAATCGTCGCGGCAATCCAGAGGCGATGCGTGAGTCCTCTGGATTGCTTCGCTACGCTCGCAATGACGGCTGGGTTAAGAGCGATAGTCGCCGTTAATGGCGACATATTCCTTGGTGAGATCGCAGGTCCACACGGTCCATGAGGCTTTGCCAACGCCAACGTTGACGCGCATGTCGATCTTCTCGCCCTTCATATAGGCGGAGACTTTCGCTTCATCATAAGACAGATCACGCAGGCCCTTATTGGCGACGCGGAAATCGCCAAACCAAATAGCGAGCTTGTCGCGATCGGCTTTTTCGCCAGCCTTGCCGACAGCGGCAACCACGCGGCCCCAATTGGCATCCTCACCCGCAATGGCGGTTTTCACCAAAGGTGAATTGGCAATCGACAGGCCGATCTTCTTGGCAGCTGCAGCGCTGGCGGCGCCCTCGACGTGGATTTCCACGAATTTGCGGCAGCCTTCACCATCGCGCACGACTTGATGGGCGAGGTCGAGCAGCAAAGCATCGAGTGCTTTTTTGAACGCTGCCAGACGGCGATCCGTCGCCGAAGCAATTTTCGGGCAACCACGCTTGGCAGCTGCGCCCGTTGCAAAGAGCATCAGCGTGTCAGAGGTCGATGTATCACTATCAACTGTGATGGAATTAAAAGAACCCGCCACAGATTTCGAAAGCAAAGCCTGCAAAGCGCTTGCGGCAATCGGAGCATCCGTGAAAACGAAAGACAGCATGGTCGCCATATCGGGGGCAATCATGCCTGCACCCTTGGCCATGCCATTGATCGTCACCGATACGCCACCGATCTCGCAAGTGGCGGTGGCGACTTTCGGAAAAGTATCCGTTGTCATAATCGCGCGCGCAGCGTCGAGAATACCTTCGGGCGCAGCTTTTTTCACGAGCTTGTCGAGCACGCCTTCAAATTTCGTTGCATCCAGCGGCTCGCCAATCACACCAGTGGAGGCCAGAAAAATCTCGCCCGCTGTTGCGCCTGTTGCTTTGGAGGCAATCTGCGCGGTGAGCTTGGTGGAAGCGACACCATTCTTGCCGGTAAAAGCATTGGCATTGCCGGAATTGACAACAAGCGCGCGCGCCTTGCCGCCTTTCAATTTCGAGCGGCACCAATCCACAGGCGCCGACGGGCATTTCGACTTGGTGAAAACACCCGCAACTTGCGTGCCCTTGTCGAGCAAAGCCAGCATGACATCGGTGCGGCCCTTGTAGCGAATGCCGGCTTCGGCGGTCGAAAAACGCACGCCTTCAATCGGCGGGCAATCGACATAGGATTTGGGCGCAAGCGGAGAGAGCGGAGCGGCTTTGGCCATGGGTGTCCTGCTGACTTTGAAAACCAATTGGGCGGCAACTTAAGCAAAGCTTCATGACAAAAAAACCTCGCTGAACGGGCCAGCGAGGTTTTTCAGGGGATGGCGTAAGGCCTTTATTTTTTCGGTGCGGGGGCTGGCACCGGAGCAGGACCAGCTTCCGGCTTCTCGACCTTTGCACCCTCGCGCAATTTTAGGATGCGATCATCCTGCGCTTTTTGAGCGACATAGGATTTGACCTGTTCTTTCACCGCCTCAAAAGCGGGGAACGTTTTGGCGCGCTTGTCTTCGAGCTTGATCACATGCCAGCCGAACTGGCTCTTCACCGGATCGGAGATCTGGCCCTTTTCCAGCTTGAAGGCTGCGGTTGAGAATTCCGGCACCATGCGGTCGGCGCTGAACCAGCCCAGATCGCCGCCCTTAGAGCCGGGGTCCTTCGAGACTTCATCGGCGACTTTGGCAAAATCTTCACCCGCCTTGAGACGGCGCAGCACCGCTTTGGCCTCTTCTTCGCTCGCCACGAGAATGTGACGAGCCTTGGCCTCGGTCTCCGCCTTCTGCTGGCCTGCGACCTCATCATAGACGCGGCGCAATTCGGCATCGGTCGAGGCATCGCGGCCGATCTTCTCGTAGAGACCGTTCATCAGGGCCTTGTCACGCTGATAGGCGAGGCGGCGGGCAAAGTCGGCGCCCTCGGCTAGTTTTTCAGCCTCAGCCTGGCGCGCAGCAATGCGCATATCAATAAGGAATTCAAGGACATAGGTCTCTTGATCCATGGGCGGGACCTGCGCCAGAGCGCCCCCCATATCCTCCATGGCGATCTTCACATCCTCATCCGTGATCTCGGCGCCATTGACCTTGGCCAGCACCTTGGCCTGAGCCACGGGGGCTGCCATCAGCGCAGCGGCGAAAAGGGCTGCGCCAAGCGCGCGAGCGGGGCGGAATGTCATAAAGAATCTCCATCAGCGGGCCATCCCCGCATTTTCGGCGCGTAAATTGGTCGAAACAGCGCGCTGAAGCAAGGCAAAAGGGGGCTTTGGCAGAGGGCCAACAAGGCTTTGCGCAGAGCCCGTTACATTGACAAGGCAGGGGGTCGCTCTTATCTCTCGGCCAGTCATTTTCCGCCCTTGCGCCTGGCAAAATGCTGATCCTGAAAGGGTCGGAAAATCAGGCGTTTTGGCGATATTCCGGCCCAGCAGGGCCAGATGCCAGGACGCTCGCGTCCGGGCGCCGCCGGGAGCGCCGCAGTGGCGGTCTCCCGACGCAGAAAGGTCTTTGGATGTTCGGTGTAATTGCGAAGAAGATTTTCGGCTCGGCCAATGACCGCCGGCTCAAAACCTATGCCCCGAAAGTTCTGGCCATTGCCGCGCTCGAAGCAGAAATCCAAAAACTCTCCGACGACGAATTGCGCGCGCGCACGGATTCCTTCCGCGCCGAACTGGCTGCCGGCAAGACGCTCGATGATCTTCTGATCCCCGCTTTTGCGACTGTGCGCGAAGCCGCACGCCGCGTGCTCGGCCAACGCCATTTCGATGTGCAGATGATCGGCGGCATGGTGTTGCATGAAGGCGCCATTGCCGAAATGCGCACTGGTGAAGGCAAGACGCTTGTTGCGACACTCGCCACCTATCTCAATGCGCTCGACGGCAAGGGCGTGCATGTCGTTACCGTCAACGATTATCTGGCGCGTCGTGACGCCGAATGGATGGGCCGCGTCTACAAATTTCTCGGCCTGACCGTTGGCATCATCGTGCATGGTCTCGATGATGAACAGCGCCGCGAGGCTTATGCCTGCGACATCACTTACGGCACGAATAACGAATTCGGCTTCGACTATCTGCGCGACAATATGAAATATGAGCTCGGGCAGATGGTCCAGCGCGGCCATGCCTTTGCGATTGTCGACGAAGTGGATTCGATCCTCGTCGATGAAGCGCGCACACCACTCATCATTTCCGGCCCGTCAGATGACAAGTCGGACCTTTATAATTCCATCGATAAGCTCATCCCGAGCCTCGTTGCAGAAGATTTTGAGCTCGATGAAAAACAACGCACCGTCAATCTGACGGAAGCGGGCAATGAACATATTGAAGAGCTGCTGCGCGGCACTGGCATGTTGCAAGAAGGCTCGCTCTATGAAGCGGCCAATGTGACGATTGTTCATCACGTCCAGCAGGCGCTCAAAGCACATAAGCTGTTCCAGCGCGACAAGGATTATATTGTCCGCAACAATGAAGTCGTGATCATCGACGAATTCACTGGACGTATGATGCCGGGGCGCCGCTATTCGGAAGGCCTGCATCAGGCTTTGGAAGCGAAAGAAAGCGTGCAGGTTCAACCTGAGAATGTGACGCTCGCTTCCATCACCTTCCAGAATTACTTCCGCCTCTACAAGAAGCTGGCCGGCATGACCGGCACCGCGGCGACAGAAGCGGATGAGTTTGCTGAAATCTACAATCTCGATGTGGTCGAAATCCCGACCAACCGCCCGGTGCAGCGTCTCGACGAAGATGACGAAGTCTATCGCTCGGAGCCCGAAAAGCTGAAAGCCATTGTGCGCGAGATTGAAGCGGCCAGCGAGAAGATGCAGCCGATGCTGGTCGGCACGACCTCGATTGAAAAATCCGAGCAGCTCGCCAGCTTCCTCGTTTCGCAGGGCTATAAGCAAATCGACTTTGCCGAAGCTTCCGCTTTGCAGAAGCTTTATGTCGGCGCACGCTCGGGCAAACCCTCAAAACTCTTTGCCGTGCTCAATGCGCGTTTCCATGAACAGGAAGCCTATATTGTGGCCGAAGCGGGTGTGCCCGGCGCCATTACGGTTGCCACCAATATGGCAGGCCGCGGCACTGACATTCAGCTCGGCGGCAATGTCGAAATGCGTGTGAGCCAAGAATGCGGCACGCTGGAAGGCGATGCGCGCGTCAAGAAAGAAGCCGAGATCCGCGAAGAAGTCGCGAAGTTCAAGGATATGGCGCTGGCGGCTGGTGGTCTCTACATCATCGGCACGGAACGCCACGAAAGCCGCCGCATCGACAACCAGCTGCGTGGTCGCGGTGGCCGTCAGGGTGATCCGGGCCGCTCAAAATTCTTCTTGTCGCTGCAAGATGATCTGATGCGCATCTTCGGCTCAGATCGCATGGATTCGATGCTGGTGAAACTTGGTCTCAAAGAAGATGAGGCCATTATCCATCCGTGGATCAACAAGGCGCTGGAAAAAGCGCAGCAGAAAGTGGAAGCGCGCAATTTCGATACGCGCAAAAACATTCTGAAATACGACAATGTCATGAACGACCAGCGCAAGGTGGTCTTCGAGCAGCGCCGCGAAATGATGGCGCAGGAATCGCTCGAAGAGACCATCGGCGATATGCGCGCCAATGCCATTGATGATTTGGTCGCTCGCCACATGCCGCCCGATTCCTATCCCGAAACTTGGGCGGTGGCTGATCTCGCTGAAGACGTGCGCACGCTTCTGAATCTGGAACTTCCCATCGCTGATTGGGCGAAGGAAGAAGGCATTGGTTCGGAAGAAATGGCCGAGCGCCTGCACAAGGCTTCGGATGAGTCCTACGCAGCGCGCATGGAACGCAACACACCGGACGTGATGCGCTATGTCGAAAAACAAATCTGCCTGCAGGTCCTCGATCATTATTGGCGCGAACATTTGGTCATGCTCGACCATTTGCGCCAAGTGATCGGCTGGCGTGGCTATGCGCAGCGTGATCCGCTGAATGAATATAAGTCGGAAGCGTTTGAACTCTTCAACGGCCTGATCAATCGCTGGCACGAAGTCACCACGCAGCAATTGATGCGTGTGGAAGTGGCCTTCGATCAGCCCGCTGCTCCGGCTGCCGATGACACGGGCTTGGTGGTTCCGGCTGAAGAGCTCTCGGCCTATCCGATCGCCGAAACCAATACGTCCGCGCGCGACCCGAATGACCCTGAAACCTGGGGCCGCGTCAGCCGCAACGAAGCCTGCCCTTGCGGTTCAGGCAAGAAATACAAGCACTGCCACGGCGTGTTGGCGTAAAGGGCGGCGTTCTAGCCGCCCTTGATAGGGCGCATGATCGCGCCACACGCTGGCATTGCGGATCAGCATCACCAGCGCAAAGCCAAAAAAGAGCTCACAGCTTCTCAATATAAAGTTGGTAAAGCGGGGCCACGACGACGCGCAATTGGCGGATGTGAATATTGATAAAGGCGTCAATGGCGCTTTTGGGCATGCGCAAAAGATCAGGCCCACCTGGCAAATTTTCCGACCACAAATAATCATCAAATGCCATCACGCCGCCTTTTCGCAGCAAGCGAAAGGCCAGCACCGCATCGGCCAAAACATCCGGAGCCTGATGCGAGCCATCAATATAAATAAAATCGAAAAGGCCCTCGTGCCCATGGGTGAAAAGCTTGGCGAGGGAAATATCCGAACGCTGCTTATGAAGGATGAGCTCCACAGGATGGGGGGTGGATTGGCGAGCCGCTTGTGTGTTTTTTAGAAAACGCTGCTCGACCTCAGCCATTTTGACGCCGGCATATTCGCCCGTATCCAGCCACGTATCGATGCAGTGAATCTGACCGCCACGCTGAGCACCAATCGCCTTGATCAAATAGCACGCGCTCTGGCCTTCAAAACTCCCAACCTCCAGCACACGCTTCGGTTGCAATTGCCGCAGGATCTGATCCCAAACAGCGCGCGCCCCGAACGACCAACTGTTCGGAAAATCCGGATCGGCAGAATTTGGCATGGTGCTGAACAATCAAAAACGAATGAAAAAAGATTTGGCAAAAAATTTATACCATCCTACACGCCACTTCCTGTGCGGCAATGCGCTAAATCAACGTCCGGTGCGACGGCTCAAAATGAACGCCAGCTGAACGGCCAAGCCACGCCTTGTTCAGAATCGCTCCTGTAATCTCCTGCCAACATCCCGACATCGGGAGAGACGAGGAGACGAGACCATGACCAAGATCCGCACCCTTCTGACAGGCACCATCACGGCGCTGGCGCTCGGCGCGACGGTTCTGGCCACAGCCACACCAGCTTCAGCCGACTGGCGCGGCAATCGCCGCCACGGTGGCCATGGTGGCGGCAATGGCGGCGCAATTGCGGCTGGCATTATCGGTGGTCTGGCGCTTGGCGCTCTGGCGGCGGGTGCTGCCCGTGCCGACACACGCCGCAGCTATTATGCACCCGCCCCCGCTTATGCGCCGGTTGAGAACTATTCCTATGGCGGCTGCTACGACATTGAAAAGCCTGCCTACAATCGCTGGGGCCAGTTTTTGGGCTACCGCCTGGTGACGGTCTGCGACTGATAAATTCCTTTGGCTTTCTTTCCGGCTCCCTCCTCGCAGGCCGGAAAAGAAAACCCTCCGGGCATCCCCTGAGCCCGGAGGGTTTTTGTTTTTTGAAGACGCGTGCTGCTTAGTTCCGCGCAGTCAGGCCATGGCCCAGGATCGGCGCAGCGCCATCGGCCATGCGCACCGATTGTGCGGGCATGGTTGAGGCCTGCGGCTTGGTGTCGAGCAAAGCGCGCGGGCGCGGCACAGGCAGCGGCATGGGTTCCGCAATGGCGGTTGCCGCTGATTCTTTCTTCGTGTCGCCGAAGACCGAGAAGCCGAGCCACTTCTGCATGGAGCTGGATTCGTTGGACGCTGTTTCCACAGGCTTGGCAGGCTGCGCAACAGCCTTGGGAGCCGCTGCCGCAACAACAGGCGCAGGAGCAGGCGCTTCAGCTTTTGCAACCACCGTCTGCATCGGACGACCTTGCGCATCGAGCGGGATTTCGCGCGGGGCTTCAGCAAGCGCCTCGGGGCGGCTCACTTCCATAATATGCGCCATCGCCGGATGCTGACCGCCGTCATTGTAGACGAGCTTGATCGGCGTCACGCCGCGATTGACGAGTTCGGCAACTTTCTGATCATCGGCATGGCGCTTCTGCGCGACCAGCGCATCGACATTCGGATCTGTCGCGAGCGGTGGGCATGCTGCATTCACATCCATGCGCTGACCATTGGCGGCCGAATCAAAGACATAACGACGACCGCAGAAATTCACCTGCGGCTCGCGCTTGGTGACATCAAAGCGATCCATGCCTTCTTTCAGTTGACGCCAATAGGGCATGTTGGAATCAAGACGATGTTTGGCGAGATTCTCAGGCGTCATGCGAAATGGCATCGATTGCATCTGAATGGCGCGCTGGCCACCTGCAAAAGATTCGCGCGCAATCGCGTAGATTTCTTCGATCTGATCATCCGTCATGGAGAAGCAACCCGCTGATGAGCAGGCGCCGTGCACCATAATGCTGCCGCCGGTAAAGCCCATCGCACGATCAAGCGTATTGGGATAGCCGACGTTGAACGACAGATAATAAGCCGAGTTCGGATTCATCTGGCCGGGCGAGATTGTGTAAAAACCTTCCGGCACTTGGCGATCGCCTTCGCGGCGCTTGGGGCCAAGCTGCCCTGACCAGCGGCACATGGGGAACGTCTTGATATGGACGTATTCGCCATTGGCCTTCATCTTCCAGACTTCGAGTTCCGCTTCCTTCTTATAGGCGCGGATGAGAACAGGCGCGTTTTTCGTCGTGCCGTTCTTTTCCATGACAGCCAAAGTGTCAGACGGAATGGGACGATAGGCTTTGGCGCCGGTGCGCGTTTCCTGACAGCCCGCAAGCACAGCGGCGGCAAGCGCAATAACCGCAACCCGCGATGCGGGGCGCGCGAAAGAACGAAGCTTCTGGCTGGAATTTTCCATTATGAACGCCCTGAAGAGACGTGACACTCAACCTGCCATCAGCAGGCTTTCCCCAAGCCTTACGCCAGTTACGTTACGCCTTGGTTACCATATTGGAAAGATGGGAATTGCCGAGGCTTTCGGCAAGCCGCCCCGTTAGAGCTTGCGGCCCATGGCGAGGAATTTATCGGCGCGCGCCGCACGGATCGCATCCGGCGACAGGCCTTTGAAATCCTTCAAGGCTTTTTCAATGGCATCGCCTGCGCCCTTGATCATGGCAGCAGGGTCACGATGGGCACCACCGGCGGGCTCAGGGATAATCCCGTCGATAATGCCGAATTTGAGCAGGTCCTGCGCCGTGATCTTCATATTGGTGGCCGCATCCTGACGGCGACCCGAATCGCGCCACAGGATCGAAGCCGACGCCTCGGGCGAGGCCACCGTATAAATCGAATGTTCCAGCATCAGAACGCGATTGGCAGTGGCAATGGCAACCGCCCCACCCGATCCGCCTTCACCCACAATCACCGCGACATTGGGCACGCCCAAAGCCAAGCAAGCATCGGTGGAACGCGCAATGGCTTCCGCCTGGCCGCGCTCTTCGGCATCAATGCCGGGGAAGGCGCCAGCCGTATCAACGAGCGACACAACAGGCAGGCCGAAACGATCCGCCAATTCCATCAGGCGCACCGCTTTGCGATAGCCCTCGGGGCGCGTCATGCCGAAATTATGGCGCAGGCGGCTGTCGGTATCGAAGCCCTTTTCCTGACCCATAATGCAAACAGATTGTCCCCGAAAACGGCCAAAACCGGCGACCAAAGCTTCGTCTTCGCCAAATTTGCGATCGCCCGCGAGCGGCGTGAAATCTTCGATCATGCCTTTGATGTAATCGGCAAAATGCGGGCGGTTTTGATGACGTGCGACCTGCGTCTTCTGCCACGGCGTGAGCGCGGCATAGAGATCAACCAGCGTCTTGGCCGCGCGCGTTTCGAGCTTCTTCAGCTCTTCGCCAATCGCGCCCGAGGAATCCGTCTTCAAGCCACGCAGCTCGTCGATCTTGGCCTCGAGTTCAGCCACAGGTTTTTCAAAGTCGAGGTAAGACCGCATGCTCATCGCGTGTTGCTGAGGCCCATTGGGCCGGGAGCCGGCCATAGGTCGCCGGAGGTCGGCGGAACCTGTCGATTTCACCCAGCGAAGTCAAGCAAAACAGGGCTCAGCGGCGCGACAATGGGTGCAGATCGCGCACCATGGCCTTGGTCCGCTCATCCAGCACATGGGTGTAGATTTGCGTGGTGGAGACATCGGCATGGCCCAAAAGCTCCTGGACCACCCTCAAATCGGCCCCGTTTTGCAGGAGATGGCTGGCAAAAGCATGGCGCAGCACGTGGGGGCTGACGAGGTCTGCCCGAAGCCCCGCCGCACCTGCCAGCCATTTCAGCTCTCGGGCAAAGACCTGGCGCGGCAGATGGCCACTCTCACTGTCAGCGGGAAAAAGCCAGGGCGTATTGGCAAGACCGGGGCGCAACTCGGCCAGCAGGGCAAGCCAGCCCAGCATGGCCGCGCGGGCGGGCTCTGAAAGGGGGACGAGGCGCTCACGCCCGCCCTTGCCCTTGATGGTCAGCATGGGCTCCTTGGCGCGGGCCGCGCTGCGGGGCAGCGAGACCAGCTCGGAGACGCGCAGGCCCGTGGCATAGAGAATTTCGAGCAGGGCGGTGAGCCGGGCCGCCTGTAGGCGCTCGGACGCCGGGCGGGCGAGATCATCCATCCCTTCGCGGGCGGTCGCCAGAAGCTTGTCCACCTCGGCCACGGAGAGGATTTTGGGCAGGGGCCGCCCGCGGCGCGGGCCCTCAATGACGGCGGCCGGATCTTCGGGACGGCGGCCCTCGACATAGAGAAAGCGATGGAACTGGCGCACACAGGACAGGCGCCGCGCGGTCGAAGTTGCCTTGAAACCGCGCGCGGCCAGATCCTCCAGCCAAGCCCGCACGGACGCCGTTGTAGCCGTCATGGGCTCTTGCTCGAGACCTTCCAGAAAGTCGCAATAATCAGCCAGATCACGCTCATAAGCATCCAGCGTATTGCGCGCCGCCCCGCGCTCTGCCGCGATCATGTCGAGGAAGAGCCGAGCCAATTTGTCGGTCAGAAGAAACGCGCCGTCTGATGTCATGAGGAAAGCATCTTGGCTCCGAGCCTGACCGAGAATCCCCTCAGCCACCCCTGCAAATCAAGCCAAGCCGAACGGTCGAGGCTGTTTCGCGCGGATCTTGGCCCCCGAGAGCTTAAATTGGCGTTCACGCCATGCTAGGAGAGGCCATGACCTCGCCACCTCAAACACAGCCGGACATCCTGCACCCCGCGCCGCAGCGGCGCGATGCACGGGCCGCCAGCCTTGTACGCCGCCTCAAGGGCCGCTCCATTGTGCTGGTCGGCATTATGGGCTCTGGCAAAACATCCGTCGGCCGCCGCTTGGCAGCCCGGCTAGGCCTTGATTTCGTCGATGCTGATGCGGCGATTGAAACAGCCGCACGGATGACGATTGCTGAAATCTTCAAGCGTCATGGCGAGACCTTCTTCCGTGATCGCGAACATCATGTGATTGCGCGCCTCATCACCGAAGGCCAAAAAGTCTTGGCCACGGGTGGCGGCGCTTTCATGCGTGAAGACACGCGCCTGAAAATTGGCGAAAGCGGTCTCTCCATTTGGCTCAAAGCGGATCATGACGTGCTGATGCGCCGTGTGCGCAAACGCTCGAACCGTCCACTATTGCATACGGAAGATCCCGAAGCGACGATGCAAAAACTGATCGACGAGCGCTATCCCATTTATGCGCTCGCTGATTACACGATCCATTCGGGTGATGGCCCGCATGATCTCGTCGTCGAACATATACTGGAAGAATTGGAGCGCAGCCTGCCCGCCGATCCCGGAGAGGCCAACATGCCAGCGCCCTCGCCCTCCACAATGGCCGCACCTCTGGCAATCACCAAAGTGCCGGTGGAATTGGGCGCTCGTCGCTATGACATTTTGATCGGTGCGCATCTGGTTGAAGAAGCAGGCCACCATATTGCCAAACTCTTCCCCGGCTCTGCTTGCACAGTGGTGACAGATCGCCATGTGGCCGAACGCCACCTGCCGTCTCTGGAAGCGGGCCTTGATGGCGCGGGCATTCGCCATACGCGCTGCATTGTTGAGCCCGGCGAAGCCTCAAAATCCTATGAGGTCTTTTCGCAAGTCTGCGATTCCATCATCGAAGCGCGCATGGAACGGCGCGATCTCGTCATTGCTTTGGGCGGTGGTGTGATTGGTGATCTGGCAGGCTTTGCCGCCGCTTCCGTACGACGCGGCATGCGCTTTGTGCAGATTCCAACAACGCTTCTCTCCCAAGTCGATTCATCTGTCGGCGGCAAGACCGGCATCAATTCCAGACATGGCAAGAATCTGGTTGGCGCTTTTCACCAGCCATCTCTTGTGTTGGCTGACACAGGCGCACTCGCCACATTGCCGACGCGCGAATTCCGCGCAGGCTATGCGGAAGTCGCCAAATATGGATTGATCGACAATCCGGATTTCTTCAGCTGGCTTGAGCAAAATTGGCGCGGCGTGTTTGGCGCTGGCCCCGAACTTGTTCACGCCATTGCCACCAGCTGCGCCTCAAAAGCCTCTGTTGTCATTCGTGATGAGACGGAACAAGGCGACCGCGCGCTGCTCAATCTCGGCCACACATTCGGTCATGCGCTCGAAGCACTAACGCATTTCGATGGTTCACGCCTTGTGCATGGAGAAGGTGTGGCGATTGGCATGGCCTGCGCTTTCCGCTTCTCGCATAGACTTGGCATTTGTCCGCGCGGAGATATGGAACGGGCCATCGCGCATCTGGCAAGCGTTGGCTTGCCGACCAAGATTCAAGCCGTGCCCGGCTGGAATCACGATGCCAAAGCGATCCTCGACTCCATGTATCAGGACAAGAAGGTCGAACGCGGCGCGCTGACTTTCATTCTGGCAAAAGGCATTGGCAAAAGCTTCGTCGCGAAAAATATTCGCGGCGAAGATGTGCTGGCCGTCCTTGAAGAAGATCTGGCGAATTAAGCGGGCTGCGGCACGCTGTCAGCCATAAATTGCGCACGGGCGAGTTCAGCAAAGCGCCCGCCTTGCGCCACCAATTCTTCAAACGAGCCGCTTTCAACAATGCGGCCCTGATCAAAGACGAAAATACGCGTTGCATTGCGCACCGTTGCAAGACGATGGGCAATGACAAATGTGGTGCGCCCTTCCGTCGCGGCATCCAGCGCTTTCTGCAATTGCCGTTCGGTTGTCGCATCCAGCGCACTGGTCGCTTCATCGAAAATCATGATCGGCGGATCTTTTAGCAAAGCACGCGCAATCGAAATGCGCTGGCGCTCGCCGCCGGACAGGGAGCGACCGCGCTCGCCAACCATGGTTTCCAAACCATCACTTTGACGCGACACAAATTCAGCAGCCTGTGCACGCTCCAGAGCAAGGCGCACATCTTCCTCAGATGCATCTGGCTTCCCGACGCGCAGATTTTCTTCAATCGAACGCGCAAAAAGCATGGGCTCTTGAAACACAACGCCAATATTGGCGCGCAACGACACAAGCGTCATGTCGCGAATATCGATGCCATCAATCGTCACCGCACCATGCACAGGATCAAAGACACGGTGCAGAAGACTGAGCGTCGTTGATTTGCCAGACCCGGTGGAGCCCACAAAGGCCACGGTTTCACCAGGCTCCACGACGAAAGACACATCCGAGACAGCCGTGCGGCGTCCATCATAGCTGAAGGTGACATTTTCAAAAGCGACACGCCCGCGCAGCTTGCCAACATCGCGTGCGCTTGGGCGATCATGCACCACGGGCTTGGTGTCGAGCACGTCGAAGAATTCATTGAGCTTGGGGATGAGCAAAAAGCTCCAATTGGCAAAGCCGACAATCTGCTCGAGACGACCAATCAACATGGTCGCAAAGCTCATAAACATGACGATCTCGCCAATCGTCGCAAGGCCTCTCAAGTGTAGCCATGTGCCGAGCAGAAAGATTCCCACCAGAGTGATGGTCGCAGATGCGCGCGTGGCAACAGCTGCAAGAGCCCACCAGGACAAAACGGGCATTTGCGCATTCAGCACATCAGAAATGATCTGGCGCATCGCGCGTGTTTCAGATTCGACGCGCGTGAACGATTGGATGACGGGCACATTGCCCAAAGCGTCAGACGCCCTCTCGGCGAGGTCCGTGTTGTATCCCTCGACGCGGCTTTGCAGGCCTTCGGTACGGCGCAAGACGTAAGCGGTGAGAAAGCCGAAGAAGAAAACCAGCAGAATGAGCAGACCTGCCAGACGCCAGTTCAAGAAAAGCGACAGCGGCAACATGACAAAGAGCGCGAGAATGGATGCGCAATTCTCGCGAAAGAATGACAGCCAGATCGAGGCCATGCCAGCCGCGCCATCCAGCATGCCTTTCAGCAGACGTCCCGAATGACTTGCGGTGTGAAAGCTCAACGGCAGATGCAGCACATGTTCGAAATAAGCGCCCATAACGGCAAGACGCCGACGATGCGACAAGCGATCAGAATGCAGCGCGACGAGCACAGCAGCGGCAATGGTGAAGAGACCAAAGCCCACCCAAGCTGCAATCAAGGGTGCCAATGCTTCCCATTGCAAAGGCACATCGCTTTTTTGCGCTTCCGCCAATTTGTCGATGATGCGTCCAAACAAGACGGGCTCAGCAAATTGCGCAGCAGCCAGTGCGAGATTGGCCAAAACAAGAATGATGGCGAGGCGATACTCGCTGCCGAGTTCCTTCAATACGCGCAGATAGGTCCGGACGAAATTCATGTCACGCCTTGCCAATCGGATGGAGAATGCCCCTTCACGACCGATATAGGGGAGGCGCGCGCCCTTGACCAATCGCAGCCGCGCGAGCTTCGCCCCAAGTTTCATGCCGCAAGTGCGAAAAAAGCTTGGTCTGGAGGGGCTCTCCCTCTAATTTCCTTGATGAGTTCATCAGAGGAGGCGCGTTCGCCGCCATGAGCAAAGTCTATTCTAACGCGACCACGGCCCTCGCAGGGCTTTTGAAAGATGGCATGACCATCATGTCGGGCGGCTTTGGCCTCTGCGGCATTCCCGAAAGCCTCATTCTGGCGATCCGC
Source organism: Beijerinckiaceae bacterium (assembly GCA_947453155.1). Lineage (GTDB taxonomy): Bacteria > Pseudomonadota > Alphaproteobacteria > Rhizobiales > Beijerinckiaceae > Terripilifer. Next base: position 16,499 of record CANGFE010000025.1, read on the forward strand.
GAGTCGGGCGCCAAAAACCTGACTGTCATTTCCAACAATGCGGGCGTCGATGGCATCGGGCTTGGGATCCTGTTGGAGACCAAGCAGATCAAGAAAATGATCTCCTCCTATGTGGGCGAGAACAAGCTCTTCGCACAGCAATTTCTGGGCGGTGAATTGGAGCTGGAATTCAACCCGCAAGGCACTCTGGCCGAGCGCATCCGCGCCGGCGGGGCGGGCATTCCGGCCTTCTACACCAAGACCGGTGTGGGCACGATCATCGCGGACGGCAAGGAGCTGAAGGAATTCGACGGCGAAACCTATGTCATGGAACGCGGGCTTGTGGCCGATTTGGCCGTCGTGCACGCGTGGAAGGGCGATACCGAAGGCAACCTCGTCTATCGGAAAACCGCCCGCAATTTCAATCCGATGATGGCCACCGCCGGCAAAGTGACAGTGGCCCAGGTAGAGCATCTGGTCGAGCCCGGCCAGATTGATCCCGACCACATCATCACGCCGGGCATTTTCGTCCAGCGCATCATCCATGTGCCGGGTGCGGAAAAGCGCATCGAACAGCGCACCACCCGCAAGCGCGCCTGAGGAGGAGAATTTCCATGGCTTGGACCCGTGATGAAATGGCCGCCCGCGCCGCGAAGGAATTGCGTGACGGCTTTTATGTGAACCTGGGCATCGGCATTCCGACGCTGGTTTCGAACTACATTCCGGCCGGCATGACCGTGCAGCTGCAAAGCGAGAACGGCATGCTGGGCATGGGCCCTTTCCCCTATGAGGGTGAGGAAGATGCCGACCTGATCAATGCCGGCAAGCAGACGATCACCGAATTGCCCACGACGAGCTATTTCTCGTCAGCCGATTCCTTCGCCATGATCCGCGGCGGCCATATCGACCTGTCGATCCTGGGTGCGATGGAAGTGGCCGAGAATGGCGATCTGGCCAATTGGATGATCCCCGGCAAAATGGTGAAGGGCATGGGCGGCGCCATGGATCTGGTGGCGGGCGTCAAAAAGGTCGTCGTGGTCATGGAGCATGTCGCCAAAGATGCGCCCAAGCTCCTCAAAAAATGCTCCCTACCCCTGACCGGTTCGGGTGTGGTCGATATGGTGATCACCGATCTGGCGGTCTTCAGCATCGATAAGATGGGCAAGAGCGGCATGACCTTGATCGAACTGGCGCCCGGCGTCAGTGTCGATGAAGTGAAAGCCAAGACTGAAGCCAGCTTCAAAATTGCTGCGGGCCTCGCATAGATCAGTTGTGACATCCTCACATTGCTGTGAGCGGCCCGGTGAAAACCGGGCCGTTTTTCGTATTGCGGCGCACAAATTTTACTGTTTGCCGCACGTGTGCGGCGCAGCATAGGGTTTTGGCGTCACGTTTCATGTTGCGCGGTAAGTATCTGATTATAAGTAATTTTACATTCAAGCGCCTGATTTATGCTGCGCTTTTATGCTGCACAATTGCTGCAGCATAAAATCTCTGCCCCCAGCTGATTTGGTTGACCACTGCGGCCATGAATTGAGCCGGAATTTGGGCAGCCTACGACTTTTGTTCAAAACAAGCCTGTGATTATATCCCATTCAATAGAAGGGAGAGGGCTGCTTTGCAGCCTAACTACCCCATTGGAGGGAACTGGACGACAAGGGGCCATCAAGGCAGCCCTGTCGCTCTGCCTGCGTCCTCAACTTCCCAAAAAACGTGAAAAAAATCGAGAGGTTAGAGCTATGGACGTCTCTATGCTGGACGCCGCCGCCAAAGCCTTCGTCATGCTGATGGATCCCTTCCGCATGTCGTTGCTGTTCCTTGGCGTGATTATGGGTCTGGTGCTTGGCATTCTGCCGGGCATCGGCGGGCTTGCGGGCACAGCCCTGCTTCTGCCCTTCACCTTCAACATGGACCCTTACGCGGCCATGGCCCTTCTGCTGGGTCTGGGTGCGACTACGGCGACGGGCGACCCCATCCCGGCCATTCTCTTCGGCGTGCCCGGAGGTGCCGGCTCTGCCGCCACCGTCTTGGACGGCCTGCCGATGGCCAAGCGCGGCGAAGCTTCGCGCGCTCTGTCAGCGGCCTATATGTCCTCCATGATGGGCGGCATTTTCGGCGCGGCTTTGATGGCCGTTCTCTTGCCGATCCTACGTCCAGCGATGCTCTTCATAGGATCACCAGAGCTACTAGCCTTTGCGGTCTTAGGTATCTCCATGGTGGCCGTGCTTTCGGGCAGCGCGCCACTGCGTGGTCTGTCGGCTGGCTGTATCGGCCTGATGATCTCCATGGTCGGCTCCGACCCGCAGACGGGTACGCTGCGCTGGACGCTCGACAGTCTCTATCTCTGGGAAGGCGCCCCGCTCGTTCCGATCGTGCTCGGCCTCTTCGCTCTGCCGGAACTCGCTGACCTTGCGATTTCCCGCCAGTCGATTGCACCGGGCTCCAAACAGCTTGCGACATCGACCTCTGGCATGGTTCAGGGCGCGCGCGATTGCTTCAAACATTGGTGGCTCGTTCTGCGCTGCTCGTGGCTTGGTGCAACACTCGGCGCGATCCCGGGCATTTCCGGCGCGATCGTCGACTGGCTGGCTTACGGCCATGCGCTCAAGACCGAAAAGGGCGCAGGCCTGACCTTCGGCAAGGGCGACGTGCGTGGCGTGATTGCCTCTGAGAGCGCGAATAATTCGCGTGAAGGCGGCGCTCTCGTTCCGACCGTGGCCTTCGGCGTGCCCGGCTCCGCCGGCATGGCGATCTTGCTCGGCGCCTTCCTCATCCACGGTCTCGTTCCGGGACCGGACATGCTGACGAAGAACCTCGACGTCACCTATGCAATGGTGTGGTCGGTGGCTCTCGCCAACGTGTTGGGTGCTGGCCTGTGCTACTTGTTCAGTGCGCAATTCGCGCGTCTGGCCACGTTGCGCTACACGCTGATCCTTCCCTCGACGCTGGCGATTATTTACATCGGCGCGTTCCAGGGCTCGCGTAACTGGGGTGACCTCTACACATTGCTCATCTTCGGCCTCTTGGGCTGGGCGATGAAAATGCTGAAGTGGCCGCGTCCGCCGCTGCTCTTAGGCTGCGTGCTCGGTGAGATCGTTGAGCGTTATCTCTTCATCTCGATCCAGCGTTACGGCGTGGAATGGTTTGCCCGCCCGATCGTCATCATCATCTTTGCTTTCGCGCTGTTTGGTTTGATGCGTCCGTTCTTGCAGGACATCAAAATCCATGGCGGTCTGCGTAAAATGATGACGGGCTTCCACTTCAAACCAAACTTCCAGGCTGACCAGCTGTTCTACATCTTCCTGTTCGCCGTTCTCGGCTACATGATGTGGGAAGCCTCACACTGGAACATGCATGCCAAGATCGTGCCGATGATCGTCGGTTCGACAGCGGCTGTCGTCATGTCAGTCAGTCTGTTCAACTATCTCTTCCGCAAGCCGGAAGAGCAGGCTGACGTTGGCATGGCTGGCGTGATGACGGAAAAGATCGAGCAGAAGATCCACATGGACCTTGAAGCATCGACCGACCACCTTGATACGTGGACGATCCTGCGTCGTGCAGCCATGTTCTTCGGCTGGCTCGTCGCCTTCATGGTCTCCATGGCTGTGATTGGTCTAATCCCGACCATTCCGATCTTCGTGGTCGCTTTCATGCGCCTCGAAGAAACGAAGGAACGTTGGTCACTAGTCATTCCACAGGCGGTCATCCTGACGATCTTCGTCTATGTCCTCTTCGATCAGCTGCTGACCATTCCGTGGCCGCAGACATTGATCGGCGGCTGGTTCCCGGCGCTGAAGGGTCTCATCCCCTCGGTCTAAGATCGAAACCAGAAACAAATAGAATGGCCGGGCAATCGCCCGGCCATTTTTTATTCTCCCGCTATTTCGAGGTCGACCACCAAAGGCAGGTGGTCCGAGGCCACACGTGTGATCCTGTTGCGGATCACCTCAACGCGCTTCACCTGCAACGCGCCACGCGTGAAAACATGATCAAGCCGCAAAACGGGAAAGCCCGAAGGAAACGTCGGCTTTGTACGGCCCATGCCTGGCGCACGTTGCACATCTTTCAAAATTTTGGTGAGGCGATGATAAACGCGCGAACGAGGCACAAGATTGAAATCGCCGACCAGCGCAACAGGACCTTCACAATCGGCACGCCCCATCCAGTCGGGACCAAGCAAACAATCTGTTTGCGAACGCCGCTCGCGCGCCACCAGAGACAGGTGCGTATTGAAGATGTGCAAGGGCACACCATCACAATCCATGCGGGCCCAGAGCGCGCCGCGTGGTTCGATCTGACTTAGTCCCGGTAATGCAGGCAAGCGTCCTGAATGCATGAGTTGCGAGGGCAGAGTTGTCAGAATGGCATCGCCATATTGCTCTTCCATCACGCGCAAATTGTTATGAAAGTGCGAATCCATACCCAGACGTCGCGCAATCTCTTCGGCCTGATCAATATGGCCTGTGCGCTTGCGCATCACATCGACTTCTTGCAGAGCGACAATATCAGGCGCAGCAGAGGCAATCACATCGGCAATGCGCGCAGGCGAAATGCGCCCGTCGATGCCAAGGCAGCGATGCACATTCCATGTGAGAAGACGAACGGCGCGCACTAATCTTCCCTCACTCATCAAGGCTGCACAGGTGGCTGGCGTTTGACGCGTCACACAAGCATGAAAGCTGGTTCTCCGGAACCACGCGGCGCCTAAGCCCGTTGTGAGGCATGAGGAACGATGCCGATGCCCAATGCACCCAAGCCACCCGATCCTGCGCCCAACGAGATCCCCTCGCCGCAACCAGCACCGCCGCCCCTCACGCCGCCAGACGTGGAACCGGGCGAGCCCATTGTGGAGCCGAACATTCCGCCCGATCCCGAAATTCCCACCACCATGTAAAAAGGGCGCCGCCCGTGAAGGCAGCGCCCTTTAAAAACGTGAGGCGTAAAGCCTTAGATGTTCTTCAGGTGCTGAGCGAGGTACTTGTTCATTTCGAACATAGTGACCTGCTTGCGGCCGAACACGGCTTCGAGCTTGTCATCAGCGAGGATCTCGCGCTTGTTGGCCGGATTCTGCAGCGAGTTGGACTTAATATATTCCCACACCTTGCTGACGACTTCCGAACGCGGCAGCGGATCATTGCCGACAATCGCGCCAAGCTCCTTCGAGGGCTGCAGGGGCTTCATGAAGGCGCCGCCGGCTTTTCCTTCGGTAGGGGTCTTGGCCATGGGAAATTCTCCGTCAAATCATTGTTGGGACTGGCACGCCGTCCGAGCCGGAACGGGGGACGAGCGGGGCTTGTTCCGCATCTGCACCTTTTCGGGGGCTGATGCAATGCACATCCGCCTGAGGGGCCATTCGGCGGGGGAGAACTGGCCTCCCCCGGCCCCTTAGCAAGACCTTGGCCTTACTTGGCGAGCTCGACGACCTCTTTGGGGGCGCTGACCACCTTGGCCGTGATCTCGGCCAGCTTCTGGTGGGACATGGGCTCAATGGTCAGGTTGAGACGCTTGGCATCGGCCAGGAAGGCCTCGTCCTTCATCGTCTTCTCAAAGGCCGTGCGCATCATGGCCACGCGATCAGCGGGGACGCCCGGCGGCAGGAAGACGCTGCGACCGAAATCAGATTCAGCCGACAAGAATTCGGCGACCTGACGATGCACCGGGTCCTTCATGATTTCAGCCAAAGTCGGCACATCCGGCGCGCTGGGTTCGCGCGTGATGGAGGCGAAGACAATCGGCTTGATGCGGCCATCGGCAATGGCATCCGGCATGGCGAGCTGCACGCTCACCCAGGACGCGCCACGGCCTTCAATTTCACCGCGCTGCATGGCGAGGTTCAAATCGGCTGCGCCCTTATAGCCCGTCACGATTTTATATTTCGTACCGAGAAACTTGTTCATCAGATTGGGCACAATATAGGTCGGCGAACTGGGGCCCGTCGCACCGATAATGACTTCGTTTGTCTTGGCCTCTTCAATTGTCTTGGCTTTCGCAGTGTGCCAGATCGAGAGCATGTTGCGCACGGGCGCCATATTGCCGAGCCACAACCATTCGCGCGCATCATATTTCGCAAATTGCGGCTGCAAAACTTGGTTGATCACGACGGTCTGCTGCGTCATCGCAATCGTCGTGCCGTCAGTTGGCATATTGGCGCGCACGGAATTGGCGAGATTGAGACCGCCCGATTCACCACCCGTATATTTGATGATGAATTTTGGTTTTTCGGGAATGTATTTTGGCATGTGCTCGGCAAGCACCTGCGCATAGGGACCAAACGAGCCACCTGGATCAGAGCCAACAAGGAAAGTAATGTTCTTGCCGCGATAGAAATCGCTCAAAGCATCCGCATTTGCAGGTACATTTGCGAAGGCGCCAACAAGCAGTGCCGTGCCAAGGAGGCTCGCCGCTTTTTTCATTTTGTTTCTCCCATATCCGGCACGACGACATGATAGGCCTGTGCCACTTGAACCAATTCATCCCAAACTTTTGCGCCGATCTTGATGCCCTGTGTGTGCGCTTGTTTCAATGCACGCGCACCGCGTTCACCGGGCAGTCGCAATTCTTCAACACCCTCAATGCGCGGCAGAGCCTTGATCGCAGCAGAGAGGGCATCGATATCGCTGGTGAAATCTGCGGGCTCACGCAAGCGTGCAATATCAATGACGATCATCGTGGCGCTCTGCCCATGCCCCTTCTTGCCGAGCGTCAGCATGGGCGACAAGAGAGGCGCGCCCGCCAAGACGCTGGTGAAGATTTCTGTCAGCAAGGCAAAGCCTGATCCCTTCGGTCCGCCCAAAGGCAGAAGCGTTTCTGCGTTCGCCGCTTCCGTTGCGGGATGCCCCTCTGCGTCCAGCGCCCAACCAACGGGAAGCGTTTCTTTGTCGCGACGCGCCTGTTTCAAACGGCCGTTTGAAATCTGACTTGCCGCCATATCGAGCAAGACCACACCTTCGGGTCCACCGGGAACGGCCATCGCAAGAGGCGCTGTCGATGCGCTGGCAATGCGCGCGCCTTCATAGGCCATCAGAGGCGGGCCTGCGGCGAAGGCGATAGCGGCAAAACCATTGCGTGCCGCTTGTTCAGCATAAAATCCAATGGCGCCCGCATGGGTCGCGCCGCTCATGACGCCAAAACCCACGCCGAATTGGCGCGCGCGCTCTTGGGCGCCATCCAGCAGCTGCATCATGGCAATGGGTCCGGCTGCCCCTTGCGCATCGAGCGAGAAGAGCGCGCCAAAATCCGCCTGCAGCCGCGGGACGGCCGCTGTCTTCATCGCGCCCTTATCAATCATGCCGAAATAATGGGGGATGCGGCTCACCCCATGGGTGTCGCTGCCGCGCATATCTGCCCAAACGAGGACGCGGGCAATTTTTCCGGCGTTTTCGGCGCTCATGCCGCGGGCCACAAAAAGGCGCTGCACGAAATCGCTCAAAGCTGCGTCGCTGATCTTCGGAGCTTGGGCCCCCAATGCCGTGATCCTTCCGCCCTTCGGAGCGCCGGACATGTTTCATGCCTCTGGAATCGCTCATATTTCTTACTTTATGGCACCCTGCGGCGCGCGGTCGCTCACCATAGCGGCTTCTTGGCCAAAAGTCAGGCTTTCATGGCTAGGCTGGCGCCCTCGATGGGGGGTTGAGATGCACTCAGACCAAATAGTTCAATATTTTAGTTGCGTTTGTTTCTTAATCTGAGCCATTCTTTTCTAGAGCATATCTTTTTTGGGGATTTCCGATGATTTGCGGCGGTGCAGAAAAATTCTGTTTCGGCCCAACCGAAATCGATGTCATGCGGCGCGCGATGCAAATTGCCGAACAGGCGCTGCGTCGCACGGATGTGCCCAATGTGCATGATGCGCTGCGACCCATCGCCCATTCCATTCTGCGTATGGCGGCGTCTGGCCAGTCCGATCCGCTGATCATGAGCGCTGTCGCCCTGCGCGAACAGCAGGATGTTGCCGCACACATCTTCCATCCCTATGAGCGGCGGTTGCACACGCGACGTGCGCATGCGCGCTGCCGTGGTGTCGCCTTGCGCGCGCGCAAGATTGCTTGAGGCTGCCATGCGCCAGTCCCGCCATCTCCTCACTCGCGAAGAACTCGCAGCGCTCATCGCCTCCTCAGCCTGTATTGAAACACGCGAACGCTTGTCCTTGCGCGAGACGGCGGCGCGCCTGTTGCGGCGACTTGCCGAACGCATTGCGGGACAGAAGATGTCGTAGGGACAAGCTAACGGGCTTCGAACCTGTTGAAAGATCTTCGCTCTTCATAGAAGAGGGCGCATCTTCCGGATAGTTTCCGGAAGACATGATCAGCACACAAACTCCAAGCGCGCAGGATCTTGCGTCGATGGCCGACCTGCTCGACGCCAGCAGCGAGTATCGCGTGCTGCGCCGTTTGCATGTGCCCACGCATTATCAGCCTGATGATGGAACGCCGACGAAGACAGCGATTTTTCTGGATGTTGAAACAACAGGGCTTGAAGCCGGTCGCAGTGAAATCATCGAATTGGCAATGGTGCCTTTCACCTATGCGCAAGACGGACGCATCTTTCAAATAGGCGAAGCATTCCAGGCTTTGCGCGAGCCCTCGCACCCCATTCCACCAGAAGTGACAGCGATCACGGGCATTGATGATGCCATGGTGGCTGGCAAAACGATTGATGTCGCCGATGTCAGCGCTTTCATTGCGCAGGCTGATCTGATCATCGCGCATAATGCGGGTTTTGATCGCCGTTTCATGGAAATCTTTTGCGACGACTTCGTGCATAAGCCCTGGGCCTGTTCGATGTCGCAAGTCGATTGGCAAGCGGAAGGGTTTGAAACACTCAAGCTTTCTTTCCTCGCCGCGACAGCTGGCTTTTTCTACGACAAGCATCGCGCGGTGCATGATTGCCATGCGGCGATTGAATTGCTCGCACGCCCGCTGCCCAAAAGCGGCCAGCGCGCCATGGCGCAATTGCTCGAAAAAGCCCGCGCGCCGAGCTGGCGCATCTGGGCCTCGCAGGCGCCGTTCGAATTGAAAGACGTGCTGCGCAATCGCGGCTATCGCTGGAATGCGGATGGCGTGGGCGCCGCCAAGGCCTGGATGATTGACGTGCCCGACGCCCGCAAGGATGAAGAGTGCCATTTCCTCCAGGAGGAAATCTACGGCCGACCCCAGCCGATCAATTGCCGGAAAATCGACGCTTATGAGCGTTTTTCGGCACGGGTCTAAGGACCTATTTGCCTCACGGGCCCGATTGTGGAAAAGGAACGGCCAGAAGGGCCGCAAGCGGCCCAAGGCGAGCCGAAGGGCACGAGACTTCAGATGCGTATGGTCCTGAGATCCAAGATCCACAATGCGACGGTCACAGAGGCCAATCTTGCCTATATTGGCTCGATTACCATTGATGCCGATCTGATCGAGCGCGTGGACCTCTGGCCGGGAGAGCGCGTGCTCGTCGTCTCCAACACATCCGGCGCGCGGCTTGAGACTTATGTCATCAAGGGCGAGCGCGGCTCTGGAAATATCTGCATGAATGGCGCCGCAGCGCATCTCATCAAAGAAGGCGAAGAGATCATCATCATGGGCTTTGAATTGGCTGACCAGCCGATCACGCCCAAGGTGATCTTGGTCGACAAGAAAAACCGCTTCTTGCAGGACCTGACGGAAAAGCCCAGCACTACGGTCTGATCGAGATTTTTACGGAAAAAAGCTTGGTGGAGCTGAGCGGGATCGAACCGCTGACCTCGTCATTGCGAACGACGCGCTCTCCCAACTGAGCTACAGCCCCAAGCTGGCGTGTATGTAGCGAGCGCCCCCCGGCCTGTCAACGAGAGCAACCCCGCAAAAGATCCCCCGAAGAAGGCGCATTCAGCCCTTGCGGCATCGCTTGCGGGGAGCGGAGCGGCCAGCTAAACCGGAAGAGGATAGTTCTGGAGCTTCCATGCGCGCGATCCTTGATCTCATTTTGCTCATTCTGCAGCTCTACAGCTGGATCATCATTGCCATCGCTATTTTCTCATGGCTCTTGGCTTTTGGTGTGCTCAACATCCGCAATGATTTTGTGCGTTCCATCTGGAACGCGCTTCTCGCGGTGACAGAGCCTGTGCTCATGCCCTTGCGGCGACGCCTGCCAAATCTCGGCGGTCTTGATCTGTCGCCCGTCGTCGTCCTGCTCGGCATTTTCTTCCTCGAGCGCGTGATCCTCTATTACGTCTATCCGGCCGTGATGGGCTTCTAATGACCGGCAAGCCCTGGTCCTTGCGGCCTGACGGGCTTGTTGTGGACGTCCGGCTGACGCCCCGCGCGGCCATGGATCGCATCGACGGGATCGAGACCCTCTCCGACGGCCTGCCCGTCCTCAAAGCCCGCGTGCGTGCCGTGCCTGAAAAGGGCCGCGCCAATGAGGCAATCCTCAAATTGCTGGCCAAAACGCTCGGCCTGCCCGCCTCCCGCGCTCGCCTGCTCTCTGGTGAGACCGCCCGACGAAAGTCCGTGTTTCTGGAAGGCGACCCGCAGGCCCTCGCCCAAAGCCTGATAGCGGTCCTTGATTCCAAGGGCTAGGTGCACCGCAGCATATTCCGCACTACCATAGCGGAGCAGATGAGGCGGAGAGCAAGCGATGGCCGTGACGCTGAAAACCAATCCGGGACATTTTTTCGAAGATTTCCGCCTCGGCCAAATATTGCGCCATGCGACACCGCGCACAGTCACGACAGGCGATGTCGCGCTTTACACCGCGCTCACGGGCTCACGCTTTGCCGTGCAATCGTCGGATGAATTTGCGCGCAGCCTTGGTTATCCGCAAAGCCCCATCGATGATCTTCTGACCTTTCACATGGTCTTCGGCAAAACCGTGCCGGATGTCTCGCTGAATGCCGTCGCCAATCTCGGCTATGCCGCTTGCCGCTTTCTTGCGCCCGTCTATCCGGGTGACACTTTGTCTTCTGTTTCCGAAGTCATCGGCTTGAAGGAAAATTCCAACAAGCAGACGGGTGTTGTCTATGTGCGCTCGAAAGGCTTCAATCAGCATGGCGTGACCGTGCTCGATTATGTGCGCTGGGTGATGGTGCGCAAACGCGATATCAATGCAGCCATTGTCGAAGAGAAAGTGCCCGAGCTGCCAAAAGCACTCACGCCTTCCGAGATTGGTGCAGCTTGTCCGCCTCTTGCGCGCGAAAAATTCGATCTTGAATTATCTGGCGCGCCGCATCGCTTTGGCGATTACCAAAAAGGTGAGCGCATTGATCATGTCGATGGCATGACTGTGGAAGAAGCCGAGCATATGACCGCGACGCGGCTTTATCAAAACACAGCGAAAGTGCATTTCAACCAATTTACCGAAGGACAAGGCCGCTTTGGTCGCCGTCTGATCTATGGCGGCCATGTCATTTCATTGGCGCGCGCACTGAGCTTCAACGGTCTTGGTAATGCGTTTCATATTGCGGCCATTAATGCGGGACGCCATGTTGCGCCTTTATTTGCGGGCCTCACAGTGCATGCCTGGAGCGAAATTCTCGAGACGGCAGAGATCCCAGGTCGTTCAGATGTTGGCGCTCTGCGCATCCGCACCATTGCAACAAAAGACAAGACCTGCGCCTCTTTCCCTGACAAAGAGGGCGATAGCACTGATCCGGCCGTCATTCTGGATCTGGATTATTGGGCGCTTATTCCGCGCTGAATTATTGCGGGGCGCGCTTCAGCAAAAATTCCCACATGAGGCGCGCGCCATCGAGATCATTATTCTGCGCGCCCACGGGCATGCCGCGCGAGCCTGACAAGCGGCGACCAGGGATTGTGTGTCCACCGCCTTCAACTTTGATAAATTCAACAGGCGCGCGACATCCCACGCCGTGATCAATCAGAACTCGCGAGCCATCATTGCGGTCACGATCAACAATCGTCTCGCTGCGCTGGCCGGAACATTGTGCGGCCTTGCTGAACAAAGCATAGGTTGCTTCGGATGAGAGAACATCGCGCGGGCCTTCAGGCATATGCGCAATGCCGCCGTTAAAGGGCACCATCGGATCAGCGGTGCCATTCATCAACATGAAAGCCACAGGCTGCACGGGATTGCAGGATGCAGCCCATTCAACCGGCATATTGGCGACAAAGGCGCCGACGCCCGAAAAGAGATCGCTCTGCTCGCAAGCAATTTTCATGGCGAGCATGCCGCCACCCGAGACACCCGCCACATAAATGCGTCGGTGACTGGCAACACCCTGTTCGATCAAACGTGTCGCCAGAGCACGAAGAAAAGCGGCATCATCAGGCGCGGGTTCGCCGGGCTTGGCGCGACCCCAATAGCCATCCACTGCATCAGGATAAACGACGGTTGCGCCGACTTTGCGCGCGGCCATATCCACGCCGAGATTGCGGCGTGCGCGCAGGCCCGCACCAGAGCCACCCGCACCACCATGCAAAACCATGATCACCGGACGGCGACGCTTTTTCAGCCGATCAAATTCAACCAGAGTTGCCGTGCGCTTCACACCATCAATGGTCAGCGTGACGCGCCCATAGGCGGCTTGCGCGGGCTGCTGGTCGAAGAAGAGGCCGCTGACAAGGGCGACGGCAAAAGCTGCGATGGCGCTGAAGCGGGGGAGGAGTGTGAACATGGTGCAATTGTGAGGGAAGCCGCGCCATCCTGCAAGGCTGCGCAACTTTGCGCTTTGACCTTGAGGGGGCGGCACGGCATGATGGCGCGAAAAGACGGGAGGAAAATCATGCAGGATGCCACAGCAGCGCCAAAGGTCTGGCTGGATTTGGACCAAGCGGCTCTGGATGCAGCCTATGATCAATCGGTTTACGCGCCCAATCAAAGCGCGGTTCACGATCGACGCATGATGATGTCGGCCATTGCTTTGCAGCGGCTGGGCGAACCCCAAGTCATTGCCTATGGCGCTGGCCAAAACCACACGTTCGATCTCTACCGTGCCAAGGGGACCAATCGCCCGCTCGCCATCTATGTTCATGGTGGCGCCTGGAAGAATGGACGCGCGCGCGATTTCGCTGTTCTCGCAGAAGTCTTTGTGAATGCCGGCGCGCATTGCGCCATTCTCGATTTCGATCTGGTGCAAGATTGCCAAGGCGATCTGTTGCCCATGGTCGAACAGGTGCGCCGCGCAACGGCCAAAATCTGCGCAGAAGCGGCATCATTCGGGGCTGATCCAGCGCGCATTCATGTTATTGGCCATTCGTCCGGTGGCCATATGGGCGGCTGTATTGTGACGACCGATTGGCAAAGGCACTTCGGCCTGTCGCAAAACATTCTGTGCGGCGGCATGCTGTTTTCGGGCATGTATGAATTGGAGCCCGTGCGTCGCTCAAAGCGTTCGGAATATGTCGCCTTTACCGAAGAGACGGTCGAGAAACTCTCTGCCATCCGTCATATCGACAAAATCGCCTGCCCGCTCATTCTGGCGTATGGCACGCTAGAAACGCCTGAATTTCAGCGCCAAACGCGCGAGTTTCATACGGCGGTCACAGCAGCCGGCAAGCCCGCCACGCTTTATGTCGGCACGGGCTATAATCATTTTGAATTGTTGGAAACGCTCGCCAATCCTTACGGATTGCTCGGCCATCCGGCACTCAAGCAGATGGGATTGGCGAGCTAAATTTTAAGCCTTGGCAGGCTGCAGAGCGATACCGTTTTCAGCGAAATGGGCGGCAAGTTCGCCCGCCTGAAACATTTCGCGCACGATGTCGCAACCGCCGACAAATTCGCCCTTCACATAGAGCTGCGGGATCGTCGGCCAATTGGCGAAATCCTTGATGCCTTGGCGAATGCCCTCGTCTTCGAGCACATTGATGCCCTTATAGGGCACGCCCAAATGGTCAAGAATCTGCACAACCTGACCAGAGAAACCGCACATCGGAAAATCAGGCGTGCCTTTCATGAAGAGCACGACATCATTGCCGGTGACTTCGTTTTTGATCTGCGCCTGCACGTCGGTCATGTCTCAATTCCTCTGATCGGGCGGAGGTCAAGGTTCCGCCGGGTGCCGTCAATATAATCGCGCCTGACGGGCTTCGCCAGTGTCAGGCGGGCGCGCTGGTGGTCAGCGCCAAAGCATGCAATTCGCCGCCCATACGGCCCTTGAGCGCCCCATAGACCAGCTGATGCTGCTGGACGCGGGTCTTGCCCTTGAAGGCCGAGGAGACAACGGTCGCGGCATAATGATCGCCATCGCCCGCCAAATCCGTGATCTGCACGACGGCATCCGGAAAGGCTTCCTTGATCAGCGTCTCAATATCTTTTGCCTGCATAGCCATTTTTGAAAATCCTCAACCCTGTCCGGCCATATAGGCGGGCAGCCAACCTTCATGCGCACCATCGAGTGCCGAAATCGCCACGGGCTTTTCACCCGGCAGCTCCAGCACATCGCCACCCGTCGTGCCGACAATGGCAGCAGGCACACCCTTCGCCTTGGCATCTGCCAAAATCTTCTGTGCCTCATCTGCGCTGGCGCTCAAGAGATAGCGGCCCTGATCTTCACCAAAGAGCATGGCGTGCGGATTAGCGCCCAGATCGCAGGTGAGCTTGGCGCCGACCTTACCGGCCATCGCCATTTCAGCCAGCGCAACAGCCAGACCACCGTCTGACAAATCATGCACGGCATCGACGCGAACCGCATCAATGAGACCGCGCACGAAATCGCCATTGCGGCGCTCGGCCACCAGATCAACCGGCGGTGGCGCACCTTCTTCGCGGCCACACACATCGCGCAGATAAACAGACTGACCAAGCCAGCCCTTTGTCTCGCCAATCAGAATGATTTGCTGTCCGGCCTTTTTGAAAGCAACGGAGGCCGATTTGGTGACATCAGCGATCACACCAACGCCGCCAATCGACGGCGTCGGCAAAATGCCGCGACCTTGCGTTTCATTATAGAGCGACACATTGCCTGACACGATCGGGAAATCGAGCGCGCGCGCGGCATCACCAATGCCTTCAAGGCAACCAACCAGCTGGCCCATATATTCAGGCTTTTCGGGATTGCCGAAATTCAGATTGTCGGTGAGCGCGAGCGGCAAAGCACCTGTTGCAGTGATATTGCGCCAAGCTTCGGCTACGGCCTGCTTGCCGCCTTCAACCGGATCGGCTTCGCAATAGCGTTGCGTGACATCGGTGGTAAGTGCGAGACCTTTCGGACCATCGCCAATGCGCACCACGCCTGCATCTCCACCCGGCTGCTGCACGCTATTGCCGAGAATAAGATGATCATATTGTTCCCAGACCCAACGCTTGGAGCAAAGGTCCGGCGTACCCAGCAAATGCACAAGCGCATCGGCATTTGATTTCGGCGGCTTCACAGAAGCGGCTTCAATGACGGGCTTTTTTGGTGTTGGCACATGTGGGCGATCATAGACGGGCGCTTCATCGCCCAATTCCATGATTGGCAGATCGGCTTCAATCTTGCCCTTGTGCTTGATCACGAAACGCTTCGTGTCTGTCGTCTTGCCGATAATGGCAAAGTCGAGGCCCCATTTCACGAAAATCGCTTCAGCTTCTTTTTCTTTCGCCGGATCGAGCACCATGAGCATGCGCTCTTGGCTTTCCGACAACATCATTTCATAAGCGCTCATGCCTTCTTCGCGGCACGGCACTTTATCGAGATCGAGCTCGATGCCGAGACCGCCCTTCGCGCCCATTTCAACGGCGGAAGAGGTGAGACCTGCCGCACCCATATCTTGAATGGCGATCACGCAGCCCTTGGCCATGATTTCAAGGCAGGCTTCGAGCAAAAGTTTTTCGGAGAAAGGATCGCCGACCTGCACGGTGGGACGCTTTTCTTCCGCATCCGCTTCGAACGAGGCAGAGGCCATGGTCGCACCATGAATGCCATCACGGCCTGTCTTCGAGCCGAGATACACAATCGGGCGACCAACGCCTGTTGCCTTGGCATAGAAAATCTCGTCCGACTTGGCGAGACCCACCGCCATGGCATTGACGAGAATGTTGCCGTCATAACGCGTGTGGAAATTCACCGAGCCGCCAACTGTCGGCACGCCGAAGGAATTGCCGTAACCGCCAATGCCAGCAACAACGCCCGACACGAGATGGCGCGTCTTGGGATGGTCCGGCGCACCGAAACGCAGCAGGTTCAAACAAGCGATTGGACGCGCACCCATGGTGAACACGTCACGCAAAATGCCACCCACACCCGTCGCCGCGCCCTGATAGGGCTCGATGAAAGACGGATGGTTATGGCTTTCCATTTTGAAGACGCAGGCCTGTCCATCGCCAATGTCGATGACGCCCGCATTTTCGCCCGGGCCTTGGATGACCCACGGCGCCTTGGTCGGCAATTTGCGCAAATGCATGCGCGAGGATTTGTAGGAACAATGCTCGTTCCACATGGCCGAGAAAATGCCCAACTCAGTGATCGAAGGCGCGCGGCCGATCAGCTTGAGAATGCGCTCATATTCGTCCGGCTTCAGACCATGTTCGGCAACAAGCTGGGGCGTGATTTCAATCGACTGGCTCAAGTAGAGGCCCTCTGTCAGCGGGCTTTTAAAACGGCCCGGGGAGCTATGTTTCGCGCCTGTTCAGGCTGCAACGAGGCTTTTGAAGAGACCCGCGCCATCAATGCCGCCCACCAGCGGATCAATGAGGTTTTCCGGATGCGGCATCATGCCAAGCACATTGCGCTTGTCTGAATAAATGCCGGCAATTTCATTGGTCGACCCATTCGGATTGGCAAGACCGCCCACGACACCCTTTTCATCGCAATAGCGGAACGCCACGCGACCTTCACCTTCAAGGCGCTTGATCGTCTCATCATCAGCTTCGTAATTGCCTTCG
>CANGFE010000026.1 GCA_947453155.1 Beijerinckiaceae bacterium
GAAGCGCTTTGCCACAGGCGCTATGTCCTTCGGCTCGATCTCGCGTGAAGCCCATACAACACTCGCTGTTGCGATGAACCGCATCGGCGGTCGTTCCAACACGGGTGAAGGTGGTGAAGAGCCCGATCGTTTCAAGCCGATGGCGAATGGCGATTCCATGCGCTCGTCGATCAAGCAGGTGGCTTCCGGCCGCTTCGGTGTGACGACGGAATATCTCGTCAATTCCGACATGATGCAGATTAAAATGGCGCAGGGTGCCAAGCCCGGCGAAGGCGGTCAGCTGCCCGGCCATAAGGTCGATGCGGTCATCGCCAAAGTGCGCCATTCCACACAAGGTGTCGGCCTGATTTCGCCGCCGCCTCATCACGACATTTATTCCATCGAAGATCTGGCGCAGCTGATTTACGATCTGAAGAACGTCAATCCGGAAGCACTCGTCTCCGTGAAGCTCGTCTCTGAAGTCGGCGTCGGCACAGTGGCAGCTGGTGTTGCCAAGGGTCGCTCCGATCATGTGACGATCTCGGGCTATGAAGGTGGCACGGGCGCCTCGCCGCTCTCCTCCATCAAGCATGCGGGTTCCCCATGGGAAATCGGTCTGGCTGAAACGCATCAGACGCTCGTGCTGAACCGTCTGCGTTCGCGCATCACGGTGCAGGTCGATGGTGGTCTGCGCACGGGTCGCGATGTGATCGTCGGCGCGCTTTTGGGTGCGGATGAATTCGGCTTTGCCACTGCGCCGCTGATTGCTGCGGGCTGTATCATGATGCGCAAGTGCCATCTCAACACCTGCCCGGTGGGCGTGGCGACGCAGGATCCTGTGTTGCGCAAGCGCTTCGTCGGCCAGCCCGAGCATGTCATCAATTACTTCTTCTTCGTTGCGGAAGAAGTGCGCGAGATCATGGCTTCCATGGGCTATCGCACATTGAGCGAAATGACCGGCCAGATGCAGATGCTTGATCGCGATCGCGCGATTGATCATTGGAAGGCCAATGGTCTTGATTTCTCGCGTCTCTTCCACAAGCCGGATGCTGGCAATCTGCCGATCTTCAAGACGGAAGATCAGGACCATAATCTTGGTGCCGTGCTCGACCGCACGCTCATCGAAAAGGCCAAGCCCGCGATTGAAAATCGCGAGAAGGTGCGCATTGAGCTGCCGATCAATTCGGTCAATCGCTCAACGGGCGCCATGCTCTCGGGTGTGATCGCCAAGAAATATGGCCACAAGGGTCTAGCTGACGACACAGTGCATGTGAAGCTGAAGGGCACGGCTGGCCAGAGCTTCGGCGCATGGGTCGCTCATGGCGTGACGCTCGAACTCGAAGGCGAAGCCAACGACTATGTTGGCAAGGGTCTTTCCGGTGGCAAGCTGATTGTCTATCCGCCGAAAGAGGCCAAGCAGATCGTGCCGGAAGAATCGATCATCGTCGGCAATACCGTGCTCTATGGCGCGATCAATGGTGAATGCTATTTCCGCGGCGTCGCGGGTGAGCGTTTCGCCGTGCGCAATTCGGGCGCCATTGCGGTGGTCGAGGGCACAGGCGACCATGGTTGCGAATATATGACGGGTGGCATCATCGTCGTCATCGGCAAGACAGGTCGCAATTTTGCAGCCGGCATGTCGGGCGGTATTGCTTATGTGCTCGATGAAGACGGCACATTTGAAAGCCGCTGCAACATGTCGATGGTTGATCTCGAGCCGGTCGCTGAGGAAGAGGAGCTGAACCAGCGCCTCAACCATCAGGGTGGTGATCTCGAAGGTCATGGCCGCGTCGATGTTATGAGCGACATGACGCGCTTTGACGCTGAACGTTTGCACCAGTTGATTGAAAATCATCAGCGCCACACGGGTTCGACCCGCGCCAAGCTGATCCTCGACAATTGGGATTCCTATAAATCGAAGTTCCGCAAAGTGATGCCGGTTGAATATCGCCGCGCGCTCGCTGAACTCATGTCACAGAAGGAGCAGCCTGTGGCTGCTGCGGGGGAGTAATCCGATGGGTAAGGTAACCGGATTTCTCGAAATCGATCGTCGCGACCGTCGCTATGCGCCGGCCTCTGATCGTATTCGCCACTACAAGGAATTTGTGATCCCGCTGTCGGAAGAAGCGGTCAAGGATCAGGCCGCGCGTTGCATGAACTGCGGCATTCCTTATTGCCACAACGGCTGCCCGGTGAATAACCAGATCCCCGATTGGAATGATCTGGTTTACAACGGCAATTGGGAAGAAGCGTCGCGCAATCTGCACTCGACGAATAATTTCCCGGAATTTACCGGCCGTGTTTGCCCTGCACCTTGCGAAGCATCCTGCACGCTGAACCTCAATGATCAGTCCGTGACGATCAAGTCGATCGAATGTGCGATTGTTGATCGCGCCTGGTCGGAAGGTTGGCTGGCGCCAGAAGTGCCATCGCACAAGACCGGCAAGAAGATTGCTGTTGTGGGCTCGGGCCCCGCGGGTCTCGCGGCTGCCCAGCAGCTCGCGCGTGTTGGCCATGATGTGCATGTGTTCGAAAAGAATGCGCGCGCTGGTGGCCTGCTCCGCTATGGCATTCCTGACTTCAAAATGGAAAAGCAACTCATCGACCGTCGCGTGAAGCAGATGGAAGGTGAAGGCGTGACCTTCCATTACAATGTGAATGTCGGCGTTTCGATGAAGGTCGAAGACCTCATCGACACGCATGACGCGGTGATTTTGGCGGGCGGGGCTGAAAAGCCGCGCGATCTGCCGATCCCGGGTCGTGAATTGGCGGGTGTGCATTTCGCCATGGATTTCCTGCCGCAGCAGAATCGTCGCGTTTCGAAAGAACCGCTGACGACCAATGCCCCGATCCTGGCATCTGGCAAACATGTTGTCGTCATCGGTGGTGGTGATACGGGTTCGGACTGCATCGGCACCTCGGTGCGCCAGGGCGCGCTGTCGGTGACGCAGCTCGAAATTATGCCCAAGCCACCGGAGAAGGAAAACAAGCTTCTCACTTGGCCGGAATGGCCGCTGAAGATGCGCACGTCTTCTTCGCATGAAGAAGGTGCGGAGCGTGACTTTGCCGTGAATACGGTTGAATTCGGTGGCGAGAACGGCGCAGTCAAATCGCTGAAATGCGTGCGCGTCGATGGAAAATTCCAGCCGGTTCCCGGCACGGAATTCGAAATCAAGGCTGATCTCGTTCTTCTCGCCATGGGTTTCGTGGCGCCGATTCAAGACGGCTTGCTGAATGGTCTGGGTGTGAAGCTCGACAATCGCGGCAATGTCGCGGCTGACACGCTCAGCTACAAGGCGTCGAAAGAAAAGGTCTTCGCTTGCGGCGACATGCGTCGCGGCCAGTCGCTCGTTGTTTGGGCGATCCGCGAAGGTCGCCAGACAGCGCATTCGGTCGATCAGTTCCTGATGGGCTCGACCGTTCTGCCGCGCTGAGTCAGTTTTTTACCGTCATTGCGAGCGCAAGCGCGAAGCAACCCAGAAGCACCACGTGAGGCTTCTGGGTTGCTTCGCTTCGCTCGCAATGACGCGCGCGGGTCTGTATCAATTTGCGCGGCGCAGACGCTCTAGAAGAGCGAGATTGGCAAAGCCATCAGGCTCAAGCCCCGCTTTGCGTTGATATTGACGAATGGCAGCTTGCGCTTTCTCGCCAATCTTGCCGTCGAGCTTGCCAATATCATAGCCCATGCGCACCAGCTGCTTTTGAATTTCGAGCGATTGCTCGGCATCAGGCATGCGCTCATGCACCGGCCATTTTCCGACAAGACCATCTGTGCCTGCCAAGCGATCTGACAAAAGCGCAACGCCGAGCGCGTAAGCGGTCGATGTATTATAGGCTTTGATCGCTTGGAAATTTTTCGTCACCAGAAACGCTGGGCCTTGCTTCCCAGCTGGCAGGAGAAGCGTGGCATCACCCGTTTTTGGCATGGTGCTGCCATCGGCAATTTTTACGCCTGCGCGTGCCCATTCCGTGAAGGAGCGTTCTGTATTTGGCTCGTATTTGAGGAGCGAAAATCCCTGCGGCAGAAGTACTTCATAGCCCCAGGTCCAGTCACGCACCCAGCCATGTTCGGCGAGGTAATTGGCGGTCGAGGCCAAGGCATCAGGTGCGCTGGTCCAGATGTTTTTGTGATTGTCGCCATCCCAATCGACTGCATATTTCATGAAGCTTGAGGGCATGAATTGCGTCTGGCCCATGGCGCCAGCCCAGGAGCCCAGCATATTTTCAGGCTCGATATGTCCTTGTTCCAGAATTTGCAGTGCGACGATCAGCTCATTGCGAAAGAATGTGCCGCGATAACCGGATGCAGCAAGAGTTGCCAGCGAACGCACGACATTCATCTTGCCCGAAAAGCCGCCGTAATTGGTTTCCATGCCCCAGACCGCGAGCACAACATAGCGGTCGACGCCATATTTGCTTTCAATGCGCGCCAGCGTTTTTTCGAATTCCTTGGCGCGTGCCTCGCCGCGCTCAAGGCGTTGGGGCGATACAGCGCTGGTGATGTAATGCCAGATTGGCTTTACAAATTCCGATTGCTTGCCGGTGATTTTGATCACGGATGCATCCGGCGTGAGCTTGCCGAGCGCGGCATCGAATGTGGCGCGCGAGACGCCGGCCTTGTACGCATCCGGCCAGAGATTTGTGACGAAGGTGCGGAATTGTGCGTCGCTGACGGGTGCGGCTTCCTGCGCACGGGCGTGGACGGTGGCGACCATCAGCCCCGCGCAGAAAAGTGCAAACAGCACAAGCGTGCGGATGATTTGGCCGGGCGAGCAAATCATCTCGCGCTGGCCGATGGGCGCGAGGGATGTCACCCGCCCCGGATATGCTGAACGCCTCAACACAGCAAAGCCACTCCACATGAGGTCTGATCGCCTTTTAGAAGCGAATCTGGGGGACCTTAGGGTGCTTTCGTTTCCGAATTATTTACCACGATGGAAAAAAGCGCGGGGAGCTTTACGCGGGCGCCTGTGGGGCTCAAGATTGGGGTCAAGCATTAAGAAAAGAGGGAGGCCCCATGCCCCGCACATTTGAGATTGGCCATATTCGCATCACGCCGCTGCTGGATGGCGACCTCGACGCGGCACTCGATAAAGTGCCCGATCCCGTCGATCGCGCAGCTGCGACGGAGCTGATTGCTCAGGCAGGCGGCGACAAGGCGCTGACCATGGATTGCCACGCTTTCCTGCTGCATCTGCCCAACGGCCCCGTGCTGATTGATGCGGGCACGGGCACGATGATGCATTCCCGTCTTGGTCATTTGCACAAGCGTCTCGCTGAGACGGGCGTCAAACATGCGGACATTCGCGCGGTCTATCTCACCCATGTGCACAAGGATCATTTTGGTGGTCTGGTCGATGATGCGGGTGTGGCCATGTTCCCCAATGCAGAAATTGTTTTGCATGAGGTGGAAGCCGATTTCTGGTTTGATACGCAGCCAGAAAATATGCCCGAGCGCGCCCGCGGCACGCTGCATATGAATGACAAGGCGTTCCGCCCCTATCTCGACCGGATTCGCCGCGTGCCGGAAGGGGGCGGTGAAGCCGGCATTGCTGCGCGGCTTGCGCCGGGCCATACACCGGGACATACGGCTTGGGTGATTGAGACAGGTGCAGAGCCGATCATCGCTTGGGGTGACGTGGTGCATCTGGCGGCTTTGCATTTGGTGCGCCCGCAAACTGCGATGATTTATGATCTTGATCCCAAGACAGCGGGCGAAACGCGCAAGGCGATGCTGGAATGGGTCGTCTCAAACGGCGCTATAGTCGCGGCGGCACATATGGATCATCCCGGCATTGGTCGCCTGCGGCGTGATCCGGATCGCTATTCTTTCGTGCCGCTGTCCTGATTTCGACGATTATGCAGCCGGCGCTCCCAGTCGAGTGCCTGCTGTGTGATTTTGGCAAGATCGTCAAAAAGTGGCGTCCAGCTGAGCTTTTCGCGCACGCGCGCATTGCCAGCCACAATGGCGGCCGGGTCTCCGGGGCGTCGCTCGGACGTTTTCACGGGGAAGTCGATGCCGGAGACTTTCTTCATCGTCTCGATGACTTCGCGCACAGAATAAGCGCGCTCGTAGCCGCAATTGCAGATGAGATTGTCACCGCCTTGGCGCAAATGCGTGAGGCCCGCCATATGTGCGCGCGCCAGATCTGTGACTTGAATATAGTCGCGTAAACACGTGCCATCGGGTGTCGGGTAGTCTGTCCCAAAGATTTGCAGTGCGGGCTTGATGCCGAGCGCGGCTTGCGCTGCGAGTTTCACCAGATGCGTCGCAATGGTGCAAGATTCGCCGGCGCGGCCTTGCGGGTCTGCGCCAGCAACATTGAAGTAGCGCAGAATGACAAAGCGCAGTCCATGCGCGCGGCTGGCATCTTCCAGCATCCATTCGCACATGAGTTTCGAGCGGCCATAAGGTGAAACAGGCGTGAGCGGCTCGTTCTCTGTGACCGGATTGGCTTTGGGTTCGCCATAGACGGCGGCCGTCGACGAAAAAATGAAATTCTTGACGCCGCCTTTGATCGCGCAATCAATCAGATTGCGCGTCTGGCTCGTATTGTGATCGTAATAGTCGAGCGGTTGGCTGACCGAATCCGAGACAATAATTTTCCCCGCAAAATGGATGATCCCGGTCACGCCATGGTCGCGGATGATCTGGCTAACAAGCGCCTGGTCGCCACATTCACCTTCAAAGAAAGGCACGCCTTCGGGTACGGCCCAGCGAAAGCCGGTGGAGAGATTATCCAGGACGATGGGCTGCTCGCCGGCATCCAGAAGCTCCAGGACCATATGGCTGCCGATATAGCCGGCGCCCCCCGTGACCAGAACGCTCATTAACCTTCACCCCATTCGTGCCTGCTATAGACTGCCACAGGAATGCCCCGATCAGGGGTTTAACCCGTCTAGCTGCGCTTGCGTTCCGCAAGCTCCGGGCGCAGCCTAGCCGTCCTTTGGTTAATCGTTTGGAATAGCCCTATGAAGCGTGTTCGCAAAGCCGTCTTTCCTGTCGCGGGCCTCGGCACCCGCGTGTTGCCCGCCACCAAGGCCATTCCAAAAGAAATGCTGACCGTCGTCGACCGCCCTGTGCTGCAGCATGCGGTGGATGAAGCGCGCGAAGCGGGCATTGAACATTTCGTCTTTGTGACCGGCCGCAACAAGCAGGTGATCGAAGATCACTTCGACATGTCCTATGAGCTGGAAGATACGCTGCAGAAGCGCGGCAAGCTGAAAGAATATGAAGCGCTGATGGCGGATCTGCCAGCTGCAGGTGCGACCAGTTTTACGCGCCAGCAAGCCCCCTTGGGCTTGGGCCATGCGGTTTGGTGCGCGCGCGATATTATTGGCGACGAGCCTTTCGCTGTCATTCTGCCTGACATGATCACGCTGCCTGGCCAGCGCAAGACGCGGTGCATTGCGCAATGTCTTGACGCGTATGAAAAGCATGGCGGCAATATTATCGCGGTTGAAGAAGTGCCGCCGGAAGACACGCATATGTATGGCGTGGTGTCGGTGAAACAGGATTTTGGTGCGACCTTCCAGATTGGCGGCATGGTTGAAAAGCCGCCGAAGGGCACAGCGCCGTCCAATCTGATTATTTCTGGTCGCTATGTGCTGGAGCCGCAGATTTTCGACATTCTCGAAAAGATCGAAAAGGGCGCGGGCGGCGAGATTCAGCTGACCGATGGCATGAAGAAGCTTTCCGAAAGCCAAGATTTCTTCGGCGTGCGTTTTGACGGGCGTACCTGCGATACGGGCTCGAAGCTGGGCTTCCTGATGGCCAATGTCGCTTTTGCTCTGGAGCGTCCTGACATTGCGCCTGCATTCAAGGCGGAGATGAAGAAGCTGATCGGCTCGCTGTGAGTCTTTGGCAGGGTTCCCTCTTGAGCTTGGCGCTGGTATGAAAGCCGCATGACATCAAGCGCACATTCATCCCAATTGGCGAAAGCCTCCGCCTTGCGCACGCTCGGACTTGAGCGTGCCGGCATTGCGGCGATTGAAGCCGAACTTAGCAATGGTCTTGGCGATCTCTTCGCCCGCGCGGTGGAGTTGATCCTCGCTGCAAGCGGTCGTGTGATTGTCACCGGCATGGGCAAGTCGGGCCATGTGGGCCGCAAGATTGCAGCGACTTTGGCCTCAACCGGACAACCGGCTTATTTCGTCCATCCGGGTGAAGCGAGTCACGGTGATCTGGGCATGATCCAGCAAGGCGATGTGATCCTCGCTTTGTCCTGGTCGGGCGAGACATCGGAGCTTGCTGATATCATCACTTATTCGCGGCGCTTCCAGATTGGTCTGATTTCGATCACGTCGAAATTGGAAAGCGCGCTTGGCAGTGAGGCAGACGTCTGTCTGGCTTTGCCCAAGAGTGAAGAAGCTTGCCCGAACGGGCTCGCGCCAACAACGTCGACGACTATGCAATTGGCTTTGGGTGATGCGCTCGCTGTTGCGCTGCTCGAAGCCAAAGGATTCACGGCGCAAGATTTCCGCGTCTTCCATCCCGGCGGCAAATTGGGCGCCAAGCTCACTTTCGTGCGCGATATTATGCATCGCGATGATCGTGTGCCTTTGGTGAAGCTGGGCGTGGCCATGGGCGAGGCTGTGGTGCAGATTTCGGCCAAGGGTTTTGGCTGTGTGGGCGTGGTCAATGTCGATGGCACGCTCGCAGGCATAGTGACAGATGGCGATTTACGCCGTCACATGCGCCCCGATCTCATGGTTGCGAAAGTGGATGATGTGATGACGCGCGCACCGCGCACCGTCACGCCTGAGACTTTGGGCGTTGAAGCGCTGGAAATGCTGAATGCGCGCAAGATCAGCGCTATGCTTGTGGTGGATCAGGCCAACAAGCCGTGCGGCATTGTGCATTTGCATGATCTGTTGCGCTTGGGCGTCGCCTAAGCGCACGCACTTTCATCAGGCGTTCAAAATCCGCAGCGCTTCTTCATGCAAGCGCTTGTCGCCGGCCGCGATAATGGTGCCACCCGAGGCTGCGCTCTCACCTTGCCAATTGGTGATGATTCCGCCCGCCCCTTCAATGATCGGGATCAGCGCGACAATATCGTAAGGCTTCAAGCCGCTTTCGATGACGAGATCGATTTGTCCCGCGGCGACCATGCAATAGGCATAGCAATCGCCGCCATAGCGTGACAGGCGCACTTGTTTTTCGACGCGCAAATAGGCATCGCGCGTGTCATCCGTCAAAAGCGAGGGATGTGTCGTCATGAGGGTTGCTTGCGAAAGCCTGTCGCAGGCACGCGTGCGCAAAGCGCGCTCTGTCATTTTTCCGTGTCGATCCAAGCCGCGCCACAGCGCACCTTGTCCATCGCCCGAAAAACGCTCGCGTGTGAACGGCTGGTGCATCATGCCATAGCAGGGGCGCCCTTGATGTTGCAGGCCAATCAACGAGCCCCAGACAGGCATGCCGGAGATGAAACTTTTTGTGCCGTCGATGGGATCGAGCACCCAGACATAATCGGCGGCTTCATTCTTGTTGCCGAATTCTTCGCCGATAATGCCATGCGCCGGAAAAGCATCTTCAATCATGCGGCGCATGATGATTTCTGCGGCTTTGTCAGCCTCGGTTACGGGATCGAAGGCGCCGCCACGGTTTTTGTCTTCCGTGCCCAGATGGGTGCGGAAGAAGGGCAGAATGGCGTCGCCCGAGGCTTGAGCCAGTTCATCGACGAAACGCGCAAAATCGACAGCGCCCATCAGAAAACCCCGTGTCCCTTCGAAAAAAAGTCGGTCGAGACATACAGGAGCCGCCCGCCCGAGGCGAGGGGCTTGCGGGCTTTTTGGATCCCCGCGACAAGTTCTATGAATTTCAGTGGTTTGTAACAAAAGTTGCGACAGGCTGCCGCAGAGCCATAAAAATAGGTCAGCATCACTTGCTTTTTGTGCAGTGCACATCTATATTCTTTTCATGCGACTGGCTATGCCGTCGCTAATGCCCTCCTTGGGCGTTTCCTCCCTAGACTTGGGCCGCTGGTGCAAACCGGCGGCCGTCTTTTTTATGGGGTGGTTTTACTCTGCCGCTAGAGCGATGCCGCGGTCGCGGTCCATCTCGGCGGCGACAGCCATCAGGCGGGAGGTGAGATCGGTGAGATCTCGCGCAATGGCTTCAAAGCTCGCTTTGCGCTCCAGCGACTGCTCATCCATGTAAAGCGCGCGATTGACTTCAATCTGCACGGCATGAAAGCCAGCACCCGGATTGCCGTAATGTTCGGTGATGAAACCGCCCGCATAAGGCTTGTTGCGCTGGACGTGATAGCCGCATTGGCGCAAGTGGCGCTCGATCACATCCATGAAGGGCGAGCCGCAGGCCGTGCCGTAGCGATCGCCTAAAACAAAATCAGCATCAATGCGTTCTTGTCTTTGCGTGCCCGCGCCAATCCATGAGGGCATGGAATGGCAATCAATCAAAAGCGCCAAGCCGAACTGGCGCTGCGCGCGGCGCAGAAGGGTGCGCAATTGCTGGTGCCAAGGCTTATACAGCGCTTCAATGCGCTGCATGGCCTCATCAATAGAGAGTTTGCTCGCGTAAATATCCTGGCCTTCGCCCACCACGCGCGCAATCGTGCCGAGTCCGCCTGCCACGCGCACAGAGCGCGTATTGACGAAATGCGGCAGAGCGCCTTCAAACATGCGCGGATCAAGCTCGTAAGGCTCGCGATTGAGATCAAGAAAAGCGCGCGGAAAATGCGCTTTCAGCATCGGCACGCCAAGTGTGGCGGCCTCTGACCAGAGCGCATCGACATGGGCATCTTCTGAACGGCGCAGCAGATGCGGGTTGAGCCGCGAGGCCGCCAAAAAGCGCGCCGGATAGATCGTGCCCGAATGGGGCGAGGAAAGGACGAGCGGCGTCTCCAGCGAGGCCGGATCAAGCGTCTCGAACGGGGACGCGAGCTCAGGTTCCAGCGTCGCGGCGGGCGCATCTGGCAAGGCTGCTGATCCTGTCTGGGCTCGGCTCATCATCCTCTTTCGGGGCTCGGCGCAACATTTTCTGCCCCAATGTGCCAAGCTGGCACAGGTCTGTCCATTGCGGCCCTTTGCCCAGCGCGAAAACTTCAGCGGGGGCGGTTTGTTTTCACGCCTTCTTTACGTTCATCGGTGCTTATGGAGGGCAAGAGTTCTGCGTGAGGCCAATATGAATCTTCCTCTCTCGACCAAGATCCTTCTTGCCGAAGACGACAATGACATGCGCCGCTTCCTTGTGAAGGCGCTGCAAAACGCCGGCTATGATGTCGCCTCCTTCGATAATGGGCTCTCGGCCTATAATCGCCTGCGCGAAGAGCCCTTCGAGCTTCTTCTGACCGATATTGTGATGCCGGAAATGGACGGCATTGAGCTCGCCCGCCGCGCGACTGAGCTGGACCCCGATATCAAGGTCATGTTCATCACCGGTTTTGCGGCTGTGGCCCTCAATCCCGACAATAATGCCCCGCGTGAGGCGAAGATCCTCTCGAAGCCGTTCCATCTCAAGGATCTGGTCAACGAAGTGCAGCGCCTGCTGGCTGCCTAAAAAAGCCTGCCCGAGCGCCGCCTAAAGCTTGCGCCGGGCCGCATTGCCCTTTATACCCCGCCCATTCCGTTTGCAGCGGTCTTCCAAGACCATCTGCCACGGGCTCGTAGCTCAGCGGGAGAGCACTACCTTGACATGGTAGGGGTCACAGGTTCGATCCCTGTCGGGCCCACCAATTGAAAGCCCTGGCCTTGTGCCAGGGCTTTTTTGTTTTGGGCGGGGGCTGACACAGGCGTGACAGACGAGAAGCTTTCGCCCGCACCGTTAAGCCGCTAGTTTCCCCGTCAAAATGGGAGGTCGTGATGCGGTTTGGATTGGCTGGCGCGCTTGTCGCGCTGATGGGTGTTTCGGCGAGTGTCGCTCAAGCCCAGACGCCCGAAGCTTTCTACAAGGGCAAGACCATTTCGCTCGTCATGGGCACGGGCCCCGGCGGCTCTTACGATCTTTATGGTCGCCTGATTGCCACCCATATTGCCAAACATATTCCCGGCCAGCCCAATATCATTGTCGAACATATGCCAGGCGCTGGTGGCGCCATTGCTGGCAATTTCATTTTCAACAATGCGCCTATGGATGGCAGCAAACTCCTGCTCGCCCATGCGTTGCCCTTGATTGAAAAATTACAAAATGATGGCGTGCGCTTTCAATCGAAGAAATTCCAATGGCTCGGCGCTTATGACCAGATCAGCCAGATGCTGGCGATCTGGCATACGTCGCCCGGCAAATCGATGAGCGAGCTCAAGAGCGACCGCAATGTGGTGCTGGGCTCGATGGGTCGCTCGCATCTGTCCTATCAATGGGCCTCTTTGTTGAAAGATGCCGTCGCGGGTCAGTTTCGCGTCATCTCCGGTTTTCCAACCGGTGGTGAATTGAACATGGCGATGGAGCGCGGTGAAATTTCGGGTTGGGTTGTGGCGTGGGAAAATATTTCGGGCGGCAATGAACATTGGCTGCGCGAAAAGAAAGTCACCATTCCCGTGCAATTCACTCTCACCCGCATGCCCGAATTGAAAGATGTGCCGACACTCATTGAATTGTCGCAAGGCGAGAATAAAGAGATCGCAGAATTTCTGGCGGCCGGCACGCCGCATGCGCGCGCCCTTGCTGTTGGCCCGGGCGTTCCCGCTGATCGCGTGAGCGCTTTGCGCGCGGCTTTCGAGGGAATGGTGAAAGATCCGGCTTTCCTTGAGGAAGCCAAGAAGCGCAATCTCTCCATCACGCATCGCGATGCTGCCGAAGTGCAAAAGCTCGCCGAGCGCATCGTCGATGCCTCGCCCGAGTTTATTGCGAAAGTGAAGAAAGCGGTGGGCGCGGATTAAATCTCGCGCCCTTCGACGTCAATCGTCAGCTTTTCAACTTTGCTGCGGATCTCATCGAGCTGCGGATTGATTTCAAGTGCGCGGCGGAAGACGCGCAAGGCCTGCGCCTTGTTCTCTTCCCGCTCGAGGATGGAGCCGACACCCACCAGCGCCATGAAATGGCGCGGTTCGATCTGCAGCACATGGGCGAGATCTTCCATGGCGCCCGCAAAATCGCGATCCATAAAGCGCGTCGTTGCGCGGCGGCTCCAGACTTCCGACCATTGCGGTTCGATCTCGGTCAGCCGGTCGAGCATGTCGCGCGCGATTTTGAAATCTTTCTGGCGGAAGAGCGCGGTCACGCGCTCCATCAGCAAATCAGCCGTATCCGAGCCCGACCGCGACCAGACACGTTCAATGGCACCCGCCAGACCGCGCGCTTCATCGCGGTCCTGGGCTTTGGCCAGCCGGTCGAACAATTCGTCGAGAATCTTCTGGCGGCCCGCAGGCTGGCTCTGGGCGGCAGCAGGCGGGGCTGGGGTCTGTGGGGCGGCGGCGGGCGGCTTGGCCCGCTCTGGCAGTTTGGGGGGCGCCTGTGGGCCTGTCTGCGCATGGGCTAGGGTCGCAGCCCCGGCAATCAGGGCGGCTACCGAGAGGCTTATCCAAAGGCTCTGTGCGGCGCGCATGGTGAAAGACTAGGGCGCCCGTATGGGGGCGTCAAAGCCCAAAAACGAAAAAACCCCGGCGAGCCGGGGTTCTTGCGGTCAAAAAGACGACAGAAGGGCTTAGCCCTGGCGCGCCTTGAAGCGCTTCTGGGTCTTGTTGATGATGTAGACGCGGCCCTTACGGCGCACGAGCTGGTTGTCGCGGTGGCGACTGCGCAGCGATTTCAAAGAGTTACGGACCTTCATGACTCGTCCTTAGAACAGTTGGGGAGCGGGACGGAGCCACGCAACCGAATTTCGTGACGGGTCTATGCCCCATTTGCAGGGGGAGATCAACCTGAAAACGTCTATTGTCCCCGTCGAGCACCCGATTCTGAAGCCTTTGATGTGACGTGCCTGATGACCCTCGCCGACAATCTCGCCAATGCCCGCCTGACCCGCTCCTTTCACGCCTATCAGGCAGGCGAGGGGCCTGCCGACCGTGCCGGGGCCTATGCCATCCAGGCGCAGGTCGCCAAGCTCACCGGCAATGGCGTGGCGGGCTGGAAAACAGGTTTTGCGCCGCAGGGGCAGGGCATCGCCATTGCCGGTCCGCTTTTTTCGGGCGACACGCGTCCCAATGGCGGTGCCTATCGGCTCGCCAAAGGCGCATGGGTGATTGTGGAAGTGGAGCTCGCCATTCGCTTGGCGCGCGATCTGCCTAAGGGGCCAGTCTATTCGATCGGCGATATTCTCGATGCCACTGATGAAGTGCTGACAGCCATTGAATTGGTCGGCACGCGCTACGCCGATTTCGATGCGCCGCTGTTTGAAGCCAAGCTTGCCGATAATCTCAACAATGCGGGTTTTGTCGCGGGTTCGGGCCGGCGTGATGTGCGCGCTGTGGCGCGTTCCGGCATGGCGCTGAAACTATGGCGCGATGGGGCTCTGATCGCCGATCATGAGGCGCGCCATAATGATGGCGAACCTTTGCTCGCGGTGGCGGCTTTCGCGTCTCAGCAGCCAGATCATTTGGGGGGATTGAAAGCGGGTCACTATGTGACCACGGGATCGCTCAACAAGCTTCTGAAAATCGATGGTCCCGCCGAATTCAAAGCCGAACTCGGCGGGATTGGAAATGTGTCTTTGCGGATCGAGATTTAAGCGGGCGGAGAAATGATTTCCTTGGCGCGCTTGATCGTCTCTTTCGGCGTGGCATAGAGTTTTTCGACAACGCTTTGCACGCGTTCACCTGATGAAGGTGTGACATCCAAACGGTTCTTTTCAGCATCCGCCTGGAATTCAGCGTCCTTCACGGTCTTCATGAAAGCATCGCGCAGAATTTTGACTTGCTCCGCGCTGGTGCCGGGAGGCGCCAGATAGGGGCGGCCGAAGATCTGCTGGCTGAAGACCATTTCCACCGCACGCTTGTCTTCGTCCTTCTTGATGAATTTCCAAAGCGTCGGCACGCCCATTTTGTCGAGCTCGGCTTCGGATTCGAGACCATTCTGCACGAGAATATTGATCTTCTTCTCAGCGACCCATGACGGGCGCTGCGACTTCAAGCTTGACCAATCCAGCCCGCACATGCCGTCGACTTCACCGCGTTCCATTGCGAGGAAAATATCGACCGTGCCTTTATAGCCCGACACGACATTGAAGTTTCCGCCAGCGGCATTTTGATGGAGATAGGCATAGTCACGCGTCGAGCCGCCAGCCGCGCTGGCGCCGATGATGACTTTATTGGTCTGCGCCTGTTCGAAAGTTTTGATCTTCGAATTTTCATAGGTGATGCAGACGCGCGTGCCGGAATCCGCGCTGCCGAGATAGATGAATTTTGTCGGATCGAAGAGACCTTGCTGCTTTTCTTCAAGCAACGGGCCGATGATCACGCCAGGAAACACCGCGCCGATCATCGTGCCATCTTTCGGCGCGACCGAGGCGAGATAGGCGGCGGCTGTGCCAGAGCCAGCGCCCGGCTGGTTGCGCGGCACGAAGACGGGATTGCCGGGAATGAAGCGATTCATGTGGCGTGAAATGGCGCGGGCATAGAGGTCATAGCCACCACCCGCATCGCCGCCGATCAGAAAGACGAGCTGCTTGCCTGCATAAAAATCCGCAGCCTTGGCTGGGGCGCCCAGCAGCGCGAGGCTGGCGACGGCGGCCGCAAGGCCTGTCTTCAGGTGTTTCAGCTGGATCATGTCCCGGACGCTCCCTCTTATTTCATTCTCGTACTGCTCTTTTCGAGCTTGAGTGATTTATCGGGAATTTCTTGTCTGGATGCAACTAAAGTTGGGTGGCGCGAAAAACCCCGCCGAATGACTTCGGCGGGGCTCAAAAAGGTCGGGAATACGCAAGACTCACAATTTCCCGGACCGGGACCATGGCTGTTGAGTCTCTAACGTTGGGTTAAGCGAGGCGGGGGGTAGCTTTTTCTGGGGAGCGTCCGGGCCCTTGGCGCGTTTCAAGGCCAGATCTCTGGCTGTGGGAGCCCGCCCCGATGACCTCATATGACCACGCTCTGCCCTTCTCGCAAAAACCTCGCTTCGTGACGCGCCGCTTGCGGGTCGCGGATATTTTTCACGCGCTGCGCTGGGGCCTGCAGGATTTCTGGGCCATGCCCTCGCATCTGCTTTTTCTGGGCCTGCTCTATCCGGTGGCGGGTTTCGTGCTGGCCTTCGTCACCGCCGGACAAAATGCCTTTTGGCTGCTTTATCCATTGCTGTCGGGCTTCGTGCTGATTGGCCCCTTTGCCGCCATCGGCCTTTATGAGATGAGCCGCCTGCGTGAACGTGGTCAACAGCCTGCGTGGCGGGATGCTTTTAATGTTTTTCGCGCGCCGCATCTGGGCAGTATATTGGCGCTGGGCGCTTTGCTGGCGGTTTTGTTTCTCGCCTGGCTGACGGTTGCTTATGGCCTCTACAGCTATTTCTTCGGCGAGAGCCCTGCAAAAACCTACGAGCAATTTTTTCAGCAGATTTTTTACACGCAAGCGGGTGTGCGCCTCATGCTGACGGGCAATATTCTCGGCTTTTTCTTCGCCGTGATTGCGCTGGCGATGAGTGTCTTTTCATTTCCGCTCATGCTGGACCGGCATGTGGGGATTGATGTCGCTTTGGCGACGAGTTTTCGCGCGGTGCGCGACAATCCGGTTGTGATTGGTCTTTGGGGGCTGACGATTGCTGTTCTCCTCGCAATCGGCATGGCGCTCGCGCTCATGGGTCTGGCGATTGTCATGCCTGTCTTGGCGCATGCGACATGGCATTTTTATCGCCGCGCCATTGGCCCGCCTTTGACATGAAAAAGGGGCGGATGATCCGCCCCTTTTTTGATTTCAGCGACCGAAGGCAGCTGCAATGCGCTGGGTAAAGCTGCGCACGGGCGGATTATTGGGCGTTGCATCGGCCTTGGCCAGACCGATAGAGCCGCGCATACCCTCCAGCGTGAATTTGCCAACCAGCATTTCCAGATCATGCGCCTTGTCGGTGAGCGCATGGCTGGCGCTGGTTGTCTCATCCACCATGGCCGCATTTTGCTGTGTGTTCTGATCCATCTGGCCTACAGCCACATTCACTTCGCGCAGGCTAACCGATTGATCGTGCGCGGAGGTGGCAATGGCTTCAACGAGTTCGGTCACACGCACCACATGATGGCCAATGGAGGTGAAGGCTTCGCCCGTGTGCCGCACAAGGCCGACACCCGATTCGATCTGTGCTGACGAAGTCGAGATGAGGCCCTTGATCGCCTTCGCCGCTTCGGTTGAGCGTTGAGCCAGGCCGCGGACTTCTTGCGCGACAATGGCAAAGCCGCGTCCTGCTTCACCTGCACGCGCTGCTTCCACGCCTGCATTGAGTGCGAGCAGATTGGTTTGGAAGGCAATCTCGTCAATCATCGTGATGATCTCGCCAATCTGGCGCGATGATTGCTCGATTGTGTCCATGGCCTTGATGGCATCACGCACGATGGAATCTGATCCATCGGCTTCCGTCTTGGCGGCTGTGACGGCGCTGCGTGCCTTCTCGGACATTTCCGACGTGCGGCGCACCGCATCGACGATGCCATTGAGGGCGGCGGATGTTTCTTCCAGCGCGGCTGCCTGTTGTTCAGTGCGGCGTGCCAAATCATCAGCGGCGGTTGTGATATCGCGCGCGCCGCTGTGAACAGCTTCGGTTGCTTGCGAGATCGACTTCAGCGTGGTCGAGAGAGAAGCAATGGCGGCGTTAAAGTCATTGCGCAGTTTTTCATATTCGGCGGCCAGCGGTTCATCGAGACGGAAAGCCAGATCGCCGCGTGCAATATGTTCCAGCCCCATGGCGAGCGCCTCGACCACGCGCTGGCGCTTGAGATCGGCTTCGCGCTCCAAAGCCTCGCGCTGTTGGCGCATGGCTTCGGCTTCGCTGCGAGTCTGTTCTTCACGTTCGCGCGCTTGCTGGCGTTCAATGGCCGAGACACGGAACACAGCCACAGCGTGAGCCATTTCGCCAATTTCATCGTGACGACCAACGAAGGGGACTTCTTCTTCATAAGTGCCCTTGGAAAGGCGCGTCATATAATCAGCAATGGCGAGCAAGGGCTGCACCACTTTCTTGCGGATCATGTAAACGCCGAAGCAGACGCAGACGAGAACCAAGCCTGCTGTCGCCAGCATGATCGTCTGCCAGACATTGCCAGCTTCTTGGGCTTCGGATTCTGCATTGGCCAAGAATTTATTCGCATCGACAACGAGCACATCCACCGCCCGGCGATGCTCAGTGTAGAGAGCCGTCAGCTCGTCGCCCAACTTGCGAATGGCTTTCGTATCGCCGTGCGCAACGGCCGGCAGATATTTGTCTTCGAGAAGGCTCCAGAATTTCTCTGCCGCTGCGGAAGAGGCGGCGAGTTCTGACTTCAGATAGAAAGGCAGTTCGCTTTTGGCCCAAAAGGCGCGGCGCTCGTCGAAATCTTTTTTCAGCGGCGCGAAGCGGGCTTTCGATTCTTCCAGTGGAATTTTTTCATCGGCCATGATCGTCGCATTGAGATAGGCTTCGATCACATAAAGAGGTGGCGGTAAAACATCGGCCACCAGACCCTTACCTGCGATCATATTACTGTAGGCCGCGCCGCCCACACGCAATTGCTGCAAGGAATAAGTGGCGGCCGTCGCGATAATCAGGCAGCCGACCACAACGGCCATGCCGAAAGAATTAAGCGCGCGCGCAATGGTCAGATTCATGACAACTCCTGTCGCCGCAAAGGCAAAAGACATTTTTAAAAACAGGAGAAGACTACAACTCAGAAGTTACTTTTCTTCTGACGAGTGTACTTACGATTGTCTTTTTCCGAAAAGCGTCGCTGGCTAAGTCTTTGAAAAATCAATCTGCCGAAAATGAGCATGCAAAATGCCGCTGCGGCACAGGCATAAAAAGAAAGCCCCCGTTGGTGAGACGGGGGCTTTCCTATTCATGTTTTGCGAATCAATGCGCGAGCGGATTGGGTCGCAATTGGAAGTGGGCAGCGAGCGGGCGTGAACCCTTGCCGCCTTCGATCAACCACGGTGTGCGATCGCCATTGGCGGCCCAAATACCGCGGCCTTTCCAGCCAGCTTTCGGATCGTCAATGCGGCCATCGAGGCCCTTTGCGTAGAAGCCCATTGGATAGGGCACGCGCAACACAACCATCTTGCCATCTTTCTTCATGGCAATCAGGCCGTCATTGAGATTGCCGGTCGAGACGGGAACATTGTCGCCGAGACCGAAAGTGTTGTGCTGGTCGACCCAAGTGTAATAGCTCGACTCGGCGCTGTTATCGCCAACACCTTCAAAGCCAGGGCCGGGATATTTGTAGAAGCTCCAGCCTTCGGGGCAATGATTGCCGGTGGCGTTCGGGCCATTGAGCGGGCCTTTGCACTTGCGACGATCAAACGAGCCGAGGTGACCAGAGGCCAGCGACGTCCAGACAACGCCATTCTTGTCGATGTCGCCACCACGCGGGCCAAAGCCCGGTGCGGGGACATTGTAGATTTCAGCCATGGCTGTTTCTGACGGGTTGGCGCCCGGCACAACGCGCACGACAGCGCCCGG
Organism: Beijerinckiaceae bacterium; assembly: GCA_947453155.1. Lineage (GTDB taxonomy): Bacteria > Pseudomonadota > Alphaproteobacteria > Rhizobiales > Beijerinckiaceae > Terripilifer. The sequence goes on from CANGFE010000026.1 coordinate 19,499, forward strand.
ATTGGAGCGCAGCGTGCCCCAGACCGAACCATCCGTATGCGGCATGACCGCATAGAAGCTGGCGATGATGCGCTTGTCTTTGGTCGGATCAACCGGCTGGTTAGGCTCGACCCATGCGTCACGCTTGCCATTGCCGTTGGTGTCGAGGATCAGCGGAGTCCAGCCTTGAGCTTTCTTCACGTCACCTGTCTGCAACAGCACGCGGGTGTTGAGCCAGCCAAGCACTTGGCCACCGCCCGAACCCCAGACCGTATTGTCCTTGTCATAGCCAAAGTTCAGATGATGCGTCTGGAAGCATGTCTGATAGGGCGTGTAGGTCTTGGTCTTCGGGTCATACATCGCGATGCGACGTGCTGAACTGTCGAGCGGGAAGACTTTTGCGGAAGGATGATCCGAGCCCTTCTTACAGAAGTCTGGATTGCCCGGCTTGAAGCCCGTGGCTGCAAACCATGCACGGCCATCCTGGTCCATCATGCCATTATGATTATTGGCATGTGTGTCCCAGATTTTTTCATTGCCCCAATAGGCCGACGGCTGCAGCGCTTCTTTCGCTGCGGCGTGTCCCGGCCCCAAGGCTTCCGGCGTGCCTTCCTCATAGGTCATTTTGATTGTGGTGAAGTCATTCTTCTTCACATCCATGACCGGAATAAGATCAGAGGAATATTCCGGCGAACCATAGAGCGGGCCGTAACCATTGACGGTCGGCTTGCGACGATCGGTCGAGATCAGATCGTGCAGATATTTCTTGTCCGAATACCAATCGCGCAAGGTCACAACAATGTTGCGCTCGTCGCCCTGCGGGCGCTGCGGCTTGGCCTTGGGCAATTCGCCCTTGGCGACACGGTCTGTCCAATCGCCAAGATATTTATAGCCTGCGCCGCCCAATTCACCGGCGAGAATATTGGTCATGCTCTCGCCAGCCTGACCGGCCTGCGTGCGGCGTGCCCAAGCGTCAGCGCCTGAATCAAACTTGCCGAGAGCTTCCGGCACGGTGCGGGTGGAGAGCTGGCCAAGCTGGTGGCAACCCACGCAGCCGTTGTTCTTCATCAGATTGAGCCAGTCGGTCTGCTTCATCTTTTCCGGGATTTCGCTCTTGCCACCGAACTGGTCGGCGCCCGGAATCTTCATCATCGAATACCAATAGATCGCCGGATAATAATGCGCGGCGGATTTTTCATCCGGCGCAATTTTCGCGGTGATCGAAATCAGCTTGCCTGGCTCGACCTTCTGCTTGTCGGAATCGATCAAGCCATAGCCGCGCGCCCAGACATCATAAGTGCCCTTCGGCAGATCGGGCACAACGAAGCGGCCCTGATCATCGGTCACAACAATCTTGATGTAGCGCACGGGTTGATCGCGTGTTTCCGCAACCACCCAGACGCCGGCCTCGGGGCCATTGGGGCCGGTGACGGTCCCGCCAATGTCGTCTTTGTCGATTTTGATGGATGGTTTGGCCGGAGCCTTGGCCTGCTGGGCATAGGCCGGCAGGCTGGTCATCAAACCAAAGGTGAGAAAGGCCGCGGCAAGGGCCTTGGTGCTAGGGCGCATTTTTTTCATCCTCCCGCTCTGGCCCTCTTGGTGGGGCCAAAGTTCATTTGGCAGATTAAGCCAAGATTCGATGGACCTGCAATGGGAGGCTAAAGGCGGCCTTGGGCGCCGATGCGGGGAGCGAGTGGCTGCCTTTGATGTTGCGCATACCCCCCATTTTCGGGTTATTTTTCCGAGAAAATCCTTATTTTCGATAGTATTAGCTGTAGCTTAGCCATAAGTCGCATCTTGCCCAGACCAAGCTACAAATGTTAAGCTTTCCGTGACTTATCGCTGGCCTTAAGACACAAAGCCAAGACCCAGCCACCGGAGCGCGACAGATTTGAACCGACAGATCGATCAGATGGACGGCCGCGCCGGTGCTTTTTCGCTCCGGCGGTTCCTGGCTGCCGCCACGCAGACGACGACCCTGCTGGGCTTGGCGGCGCTGATCGTCGGCAATGTGTCGGTGGCGATTTATCTCGATCGACAAGAGCGCAAGGAAATTGAAACCGCGCATCACAATGCCAGCAATCTGGCGACGGCCTTCGAGCAGCATACGGTGCGCGCAATCCGCAATGTCGATCAGGCTTTGCTGGTAGCGCGTGGCGAATATGAGCGCGATCCGCAACTATTCGATATCGAAAAGCTGATGGCGCGCGATTATTTCCCGAATGATCTGGCCATTCAGGTTGCGGTGATCGGCGCGGACGGATGGATGCGCGCCTCCAATCTGCAAACACGCACGTCGATTGATTTGCGTGACCGCGAACATTTCCGCTTTCATATCGACAATCCGAAAGACGAGCTGTTCATTTCCAAGCCTGTGCTGGGGCGCGTCAGCAATGTGTGGACGATTCAGTTCACGCGGAAATTGCGTGATGCGAGTGGACGCTTTGGTGGCGTGCTTGTGGCCTCTGTTGATCCGCGTCTTTTGTCGCGCCTGTATGATTCCGTCGATGTTGGAAAATCTGGGGCCATTACGGTGTGGGGCACAGATGGCGTTGTGCGTGCACGCAGCGGCATGGGCGGCGATGTGCTGGGGCGTCAGCTTTCCAATCAAAGTGTCGCGCGTGTGGTCGGCGGTGCTTTGAGCGGCAATTATGAGACGGCCAGCGTCGTGGATGGTGTGGCCCGCATCATCAGCTTCCGCAAAATCACCGAATATCCACTCGTTGTGACGGTTGCTTTAGGCCGCGAAGAAATTCTGGCTGATTTTACACAATCCAAATTTGTCCTGGCGCGTTTGATGATCCTGATGGATGCTGCGCTTTTGATCATTATGGGTCTCGGCACGGCTGAAAAATACCGCCTCAATACATTGCGTGAGCGGCTGGATGATAAAGCGCAAATGCTGACATCAACGCTGGCCAATATGCAGGAAGGGATTTTGATGGCCGATGCACAGGGGCGCGTTCTGACCATCAATGATCAAGCTCTTGATCTTTTGGGGCTTGTGCGAGCGCAGCTGACTGTGCCGACGCTTTATGCCAATTTGCCGCTTTTGAAATTTGAAGAAAAACTCGGTGGCGCCCTGCAGTCGCGACTGGAGATTGAATATCAGCCAGAACAGGTTTTGGAAGTGCGCACCTCGCCTTTGGCGGATGGTGGTTTTGTCAAAACCTTGAGCGATATTACGGACCGTCGTCGCAATCAGGACATGCTGCTCGAAGCGCGTGACCGCGCTGAAACAGCAAGCCGCGCGCGCACCGCTTTTCTGGCGACGATGAGCCATGAAATTCGAACACCCGTTGCAGGCATTGTCAGCATGGCTGATTTGATTGGCGCGACGCCGCTTGATCATATGCAGCGTCGCTATGTCGAGATTACGCGTGAATCTGCCGAGCATTTGCTGACTTTGTTGAGTGACGTGCTGGATGTCACCAAGCTAGATGCCGATCAAGTCAGTCTTGAGACCATTCGCTTTGATCTCTTCCGGGAATTGCGCTGCGCGCTGGATATTCTGGGCACCAAAGCGATTGAAAAAGATCTGGTCGTGGGCTGTGCCATCGCGCCCGATGTGCCGCGCGAGATCACGGGAGACCCGAGCCGTCTGCGCCAAGTCTTACTCAATCTGCTTGGCAATGCGATCAAATTCACCGAGCGCGGCCACGTCCTGCTCAGCGTGAAACGCTTGCACGATGGGGATAGCGATCGGCTGCTCATCAGCATTGAAGACACCGGCATTGGTGTTGCCAAGGAAAATCTGCGCGATCTGTTCCGCGACTTTTCGCAGATTGATTCTTCCATTTCGCGCCGTTTTGGTGGCACAGGCCTTGGCCTTGCGATTAGCCGCAAATTGATCATTCGCATGGGCGGTTCGATTGGTGTGCGCAGTGAATTGGGGCAGGGCAGTACGTTCTTCTTTGAGGTGCCGTTGAAAGGTTTCACGGAGCCAGAGCCGCACGCGCGTGAGCAGGCAGCAATTGCCGTCCTCAGTCCAGATTCATTCGAACGCACTCTGATCGAGCGTCAAGTCTCACTGGCCTATTCGGATGTTGCTGCATTTACGTCCTACGAAGAGGCGCAAGCCTGGTTGAAGGCAGCTGATGCGCAACGCCGCATTCTTCTGACTGAATTGTCGCTGGTACCAAGTCAAGTGGAGACATTTGCCGGTGGCGACTTCGATGTCTATTTGCTCTGCACGCGGCAAGATTTCCTCGCCTATGAACATGCCAGCGAATTATCTTGTGCGGGTCTCGTGCAAAAGCCGATTTTCCTGGATGATCTGCGTGAGACTTTGAGCCGTCCAAGCCAAACAGCGGCGCCCCTGGCGGCGGTGGAATCCGTGTTGCCGCTGGCGCATAAGTTGAACGGTCTGCGTGTGCTTTTGGCCGAAGATAATGCCACCAATCAATTTGCTCTGCGCCGCATGCTGGAAAATATGGGCGCGCAGGTGACGGCGGCGAAAGATGGCTGCGAAGCTTTGGAACAAACGCGCCTGCATATTTTCGATGTCATCCTGATGGATGTGATGATGCCGGAACTGGACGGATTGGCGGCGGCGCGCGCCATTCGCGCGATGGATGGTCCGCACCAAAATATCCCCATCATCGCCCTGACTGCCAGTGCTTTTTCTGAAGATCGCGAAGCGGCTTTTGCTGCGGGCATGAATGCTTTTGCCACCAAGCCCATCACCGCACGTGGTCTTTTAAATTCGATCAATGATTGTTTGAAACACACGTCTGCTGCGCCAGTCCAGGAGCCGCCCGTCTCCTCTTCCGTGCATGATGTGCCAGCCCTTGATCGCAAATTTCTCGATCAAATGGCCGAGGATCTTGGGCCTCCCTATCTTGCGCAGGCTTTGCAGGTGTTTTTGAAAGATTTGCAGCAGCGTGCAGAGGCTCTGCGCCAGGAAGGCGAGGATGCTGATCGCTTGCGCAAAGCAGCCCATGCGATCAAGGGCAGTGCGGCGAGCTTTGGTTTCAAGCGACTGGCGCATATGGCTGAGGATCTGGAAGTCGCCGCGCGTCTGGGCGAAGTGGCGCGTTTTTCTGAATTGAAAGACACGTTGCTGCGCGAGGCGGCTGATGCCCCCGAATATGTGAGCCTCGTCTAGCGCGGGGCTGCACTTGCCGCTTTTATTCTTTGCGCTAGTCTCCCCTGACAGACGGATGGCCAACACATCCGCAAAGGGGGGGAATATGTCGAGCCCAGATGTGACACCGCAGAATGAAACGCGCCTGTTTTTCCCAGCTTTGCAGGGATTTTATGAGCGCGTCATTCCATTGTCTTGGCCGATCCTGCGCATTGGTGTCGGTCTGATTCTCGCCGTGCATGGCTATGGTAAGATTGGTCGCACCGCGGGCCCCGCACAATTGCTGGAAAAAATGCCAGAGGCGGCGACTGTAGGTGCGCAGCTCACCTTTGTTTTGATGGTGACGGAATTTGTCGGCGGCCTGTGCATTGCAGCCGGTCTTGCCACGCGTTTCTTTGCTGCTGCTGCGGCGATCGAAATGGCCGTGCTGACTTTTTATATTTACTGGGGCAATGGCTTTGGCTGGCTCTCGCGCGGCTATGAATATGTCTTGCTGTGGGGATTGATGCTCTTCGCCATTGCTTTGCGCGGTGGTGGGCCTTGGTCGCTCGATCGCGTGATCGGCAAGGAATTGTAAAGGCTAAAGACAGGCAAGCGCGCGGCGCCTGCCTGTATCAAGCCATTGGGATCACGAAGAAAAATTGTTTTATGACAGGCGAGTGCGCCTATGTAACGGTCGGTGCGACATTGTCTGGGCGATAGTGTCTTCACACGTCGCACACGAACCAGGCTGATCTCATGTCGTCATACCTTTTCACCGGACTGGCTTTTGCCTGCGCCGGAGGTGTGTGCGCTTTGCTGGGTGATGTGCAGCGCCGAATGTATCTCGGCCTCGCCTGCTTTCTTGCGGTCAATGCCGTGGTCTGGGTGCGCTTTGTCGTGGCGCTGTTCCAGTCAGATGATTTGTTGATCGCCACAGGTCTTTTCTTGGCGTCGCATTTGGCCGCGACCTGCACTTATCTCGCGACCATTTATTTTCTGGATGTGATGAGCGAGCCTGCTACCGATCCGGTGCTCGCTCAAGATTGATAGGCTGGCGCGCTGAGCGTCGCGAGCACGAAACTCAATCGTTCTGGGTTCACCGGCTTAAGCAAAGCATCGTCAAAGCCTGCGGCTGCGAGCCCTTGCGGACCATTCACATCTGCATTGGCAGAGACGGCGATGATGCGGGTAGCCTGATTGAGCCCGCCGGGCGTGCGAATGCGCCGCGTTGCCGTGATGCCATCCATCTCGGGCATTTGTAGATCCATCAGAATGAGATCGAAACTTGATTGGCTCGCCGCATAGACGGCTTCCAAACCATTTTCGACGGCCGTTACTCGGTGGCCCATATTTTCAAGCATGATGGTCAAAAGCATGCGGCTTGGCGCGACATCTTCTGCAATCAGAATCCGCAAGGAGGTGGCGAATTCGGCCGATGCTGTATGGGGTTGAGACTCCATGATTTGATGGGGCCGCGCCTCGAGGGCTGGAATCTCCACCGTGAAATGCGTGCCTTGGCCCATCTCGCTGTGCAGCAAGATCGTGCCGGACATGGCCTGCGTCAGCTTTTTGCAAATGGTCAGGCCAAGGCCCGTCCCAGGCTTTTGGCGGGCGCAATCTGTGCGTTCAAATGGGTCAAAAATGCGCGCCTGATCCTCCTCGGAGATGCCGGGCCCCGTATCAATCACTTGCAGGATGAGCAGGTTGTGGTTGGCGCGGATGCAGGAAACACGCAGTTCGACTTTACCGCGGTCTGTATATTTGATCGCATTGCTCAGCAGATTGAGGATGATCTGTTTGATGCGGTTGGAATCACCCATGATCAGAGGTGGCACTTTTGCATCTATTTTTGTGATCAGTTCCAGCTTGGTGTCTGGTGCCATCGCGCGGACCATGTCCATGGCATTTTGCGCAAGTAAACGCGGATCAAAGGGCGCCGTCTCGACGCGGAACTCGCGGGCGTCAAAATAAGAGAAATCCAGAATATCATTGATGAGCACAGTGAGCTGCTGCGCCGAGGAGGAGACAATCTGCAAAGTGCGTTGCGCATCAGGCAGGAGGTCGATTTGCTGCAATTGGTGTGCGCCCGCGATGATGGCATTCATCGGTGTGCGCAATTCATGGCTGACGCTGGTGATGAAGCGGGTCTTTGCATCCGCCGCCGCCAAAGCCGCATTGCGGGCCTGCTCAAGCTGGCTGACAAGGCGTGACAGGAGCAGAGTGAGAAGGACCAGAAGAGCGGACATGACGCCATAGAGGCTCGCCCAACTGACATAGGCTGCGCCCAGTACGCCCAGGGCCGTGAGAATCAGCCCGCCCATCAGGATGAGCGTTGAACCGCGTAACCACTTCCGTTTCAGCCGCAGCATAATGTTGCCCGTGGATTCCCAAGCATTTCTAAACTTTAGTTTATATGTAATCGATTTTGAAAATTAGTGACCTTGCTGCGGTTAAGATAGTATCGGGTAGTAACGCCGAATTTGGGCGAATAGGCTTGTTGAGGGCTCATCCGAGGATTACCAACCCCCGCAAACGCGCGCCTGAGCGTGAGAGCGGCTAAAGCTAGGCCATAAAAATATCAAGAATCCCAATGCTGCCATGTAGATAAATGCCAGCTTGAGTATTTGTAACCGAAAATGTTTCGCTTATCGCGTTATAGGGTGATTTGTAACGAGAGCCTGGCCTTTCCTGCGCCTGACGTGCTCGCAACAGTGGAATGGTTTAATGACCGGACAAAATGCGGGCGCTGCCCCAGCGCGAGTGGTCTTGATTGAGGATTCTGAGCCGATCCGCCAGATGATCTCGGTCTATCTGTCCAATAATGGCATGAAGGTTTTTGAAGCCGACACGGTGAGCGCAGGTCGCCGCGCGGTGAACCTGCTGAAGCCGCAGATCGTGCTGCTCGATCTGGGCCTGGAAGATGGCGATGGCATCGACCTTTTGCCGGAGATCGTGAACCAGAAAATTCCCTGCATGGTTATTTCCGCGCGCAGCCAAGCACTGGATCGCGTCATCTCGCTCGAAAAGGGCGCGCATGATTACATGACCAAGCCGATTGAATTGCGCGAATTGCTGCTGCGCATGCGCCGCATGCTGGCCACGCAATCCATCGTGTCTTCGCCCAATGAAACAGTCTGGGCCTTTGGTGAAATCAAGGTCGATCAGGCTTTGCGCGCCATTATCCCGGCGAGCGGCAACAAGAATGTTCCGATTACGGCGATGGAGTTCAAGCTCTTGCGCATGTTCACCTCACGCGCTGGTCGCGTGGTGGACCGTGCAGAACTCGCCAAGGTGATTGGCGTGCGCTCGGTCGAAGTCAGCCGCGCTCTGGATATTTCGGTCAGCCGTCTGCGCAAGAAATTGCGTGATGCCGGTTATGAAGTGAACCTGCGCTCGGTGCGCGGTTCGGGTTATCTCTTCTCGTCTGATGCGATCACGCTGGGTGAAGCGGCTGACGAGACCGAAGATGCAGATACGCTGGCCTCGTAAGCCAAACTGAGAGACAAGCGGCGCCTCTGGCGCCGCTTTTTTTTCAGCCTTCGCCTCCACGATCTGAAATTTTGATAAGGTGTTGTGTCGCAACCGGCGCGCCTTTCCGGCGTTGCTTGCTGACTTTCGATTTGTTCAAGGTTGCGCATGAAAAAAACCATCAAACCTTTCTCTGTCGAATGGCGACGCGCCGACCGCAAAGGGTCTGGCGCGGCAAAGGGCGCGCAGGATTTGTCGGCATCGGCGCCACAAGAGGCGCCGCCTTCCACAGCATGGCCCGACATGCCAGAGCCAAGCCAATCAGACGCCCGCCGCGCCGCCGATGCGCTGTTCACGCGCGCGGTCGAGCCGGAGGCTGTACGGGCTTCTGTGACGCCGCAGCCCACGCGCCGCGTGCTGCAGACATTGGACGAGGAAGATCATATTGCGCGTCTCTTGGAAGACGAGGACGCGCAGCGTCCACGACGTGGCCGCAAGCCGCTGCGAGATGACGCCCTCGCGCCATTGCCACAGATGAGTGCACGGCGTGCAGCGCCCGCGATTGCGGCGCCAGCGCCTGCTCTGCCGCAACGTATTGCGGGCTATATTCCCGGGCGCATCTTTGCGCGCTATGCGCGGCGCACGGAACCGGCTCCGGGAAAAATCTGGGGCAAGCGGCCCAAGCCCGCCTGGTGAGACGGTTTAGGCCTTTTCGTTTTCCAAGGCGCGGCGCAGGCGGCGGATGATGACACGGCGTGATTTCTCATCCTGCGATTTTTGCAGCTCATCAGAAATATCAAGGATGAGTTTCGACACATCATTATGCCAGTCGAGATGACCCGTTTGTGACGGCTCAAGGCGATGTGGGCGCCCACCATCCAGCAGGACAGCCTGCGCGCCACTCAAGTCAAAGCCATCATCCAGATGCGGGGCAATGATTTTGGCGCCCAGTTTCTCTGACAGGCGCTGCTGAAGTCCGCTGATCGATTCTTCTTCGCCATGAACGAGGAAAAGATCGCCAGAGATCGGACCGCGCTCCGAAACCCATTCCACCAATTCACTCGCATCCGCATGGCCGGAGTAGAGATCAAGCGTCGCAATATGGGCGCGCACTTGAATGTCTTCGCCCTGGATGCGCACGCGAGCGGCCCCATCATGCAATATGCGCCCGAGCGTGCCTTGCGCCTGATAGCCCACCAGCAGGATCGTCCCCTCGGCCCGCCAGAGCCAGTTTTTCAAATGGTGGCGAATGCGCCCGGCCTCACACATGCCACTGGCTGCAATGACGATGTGGAAGCCTGAGAAACGCGCAATGGCTTTGCTTTGCTCGACGCTTTCGGTGAAACGCACATGATGGGCATCAAGCGCGCGAATGAGATCAGCGCCAATCGCCAAAGATTTGGCATGGGCTTTGAAAACCGCGCTGGCTTTGGTGGCCAGAGGTGAATCGATAAAGATCGGCGCTTGCGGGACTTCGTGGCTGTCCATCAGCTTGACGAGATCGACCAGCAATTCCTGCGTACGCTCCACCGCAAAGGAGGGGATGATTAACGCGCCATTGCGTTCCATCGCCCCCTCAACCTCTTTTCGCAATTGCTTGCGGCGGCTCTCGGAACTCAAATGGGCGCGTTCTGTATCGCCATAGGTTGATTCACAAATGATGTAATCGAGATCCTTGGGTGCTTCCGGATCGCTCTCCAGCAATTTCTGGTCAGGGCCGATGTCGCCCGAGAAAAGCAGTTTTTTGGTCGCGCCATCTGCCATCTGCACGTGAATTTCTGCAGATGCTGAGCCCAGCAAATGGCCCGCATTCCAGAAGCGCAATTTGATCCCCGGCGCAGGATTGGTCCAAGTGCAATAATCAACCGGTCGGAATTGCGGTAGACAGGCTTGCGCATCCTCCGCTGTATAGATGGGTGAAACAGGCTCACGCCCGCGTTGCTGGTTGCGTCGATTGAGCTGCTTCACTTCGCTTTCTTGAATGAAACCGGAATCAGGCAGCATGACGGAACAAAGATCACTCGTTGCGGCTGTGGCGAAGATGGGCCCCGAAAAGCCAGCCTTCACAAGCTTTGGAATGAGGCCGCTGTGATCAATATGCGCATGGGTGAGAACAAGCGCGTCAATGTCATGCGCTGAGAAAGGAAAGTCTCGGTAGTTGAGTTCCTTTTCGGACTTCGAACCCTGGAACATGCCGCAATCAATGAGAATGCGCGTCCGGTCATGCTCAAGCAAAAAGCAGGATCCCGTCACCGTGTGAGATGCACCATAAAAGCTTAAGCTGAGCATGATCTGCGCCCCTTCAATATTATTGGTTTAATATAGGCTCATTATTGATTGGGCGTGAAATCTTGATTGGTAAAAGGTGATGATGTGGGTGTTTTGATTTTCACAAACGCAAGCCCCGCTGCTTGATGACAAGCATTGCAGGCTATTGTCAGATCACGGAAAGCCGATTGAAATTCGGCGCCATTGCGCTTATCGGCGGCCGCTGAAATGCGCATGAGCGCTTCATCTGTGGCTTTCACCAGCGGCACCGGAATATTCGAATAAAGCGAAGCCGCGCGATAAAGGCTGTCGGACAGTTTGTTCGCTTCATAAGTCACCAGCGCATAATGATTGGCCTTGCCCGCCTGCCAGAGCTTGATGTGGCGATCCTGTGCAAGGCTCATCAAATCTGCCAATGCCAGCAACATGGGCTGACGATTGCCTGTGCCTTGATAGGGCTGTTCAGCAAAGGGACTATCTTGCGCCAAGCTTGGCAGGGCACCGAGAACAGAGGCTAATCCAAGAACAAGGCAAAGTCGCATTTGCGTCATGGTTGAGCTTCCTTGCGAAGGGGCAGGGTTAGTCTCGCGCGCGCAAAGCAGCTTTGCCTTGTTCGAGATCAAGAAAAGGACGAAGGCAGGTTAAGCGACGTTGCGCTTATCATTATCGCTGACCACCCAATAGGCCGGGCGGGGCGCCAGATCATACAGAGCGCGCGCAGTGAGGCGGGCAGGATCGAGTTCGCCGCGCGCGGCATAGCGTAGAATGGCGCGCGCCAATTCCTCGCGCGTCATTGTGTCGGGCACATCATTTTCCCGGAAGGCAAAGGCCAAGGCATTTTGTGCGCTCTTCAAGGCCGTTTTCATGATCCCAATGTCGGCTGGATCAAACACATGCTGTACAGACGCAACCGAACGCTCACTCATCGTGCGCCCCCCTTTCTGGCGGATGGAAATTGATGGGTGAATTCTTGCGCGCGGGAGGCGGTAGCGTCCAGAGGAATCAGACGCGTGCAGTGCAAAGGTCTCGAACCGCACTCAGTCGAAAGAAATGGGAACTTTCGATCTTATTCCCAATCGGGGCGCGACTTGTGAAAAAGCCCGCCAGAGGCGGGCTTTTTGATCTTTAATGTGCGAGCGCTTTGACGATTTCGTCGACGACTTTTTTGGCATCGCCAAAGAGCATCATCGTATTGTCTTTGAAGAAGAGCTCGTTCTCGACGCCTGCATAGCCTGAGCCCATGCCGCGTTTGATGAACAGCACAGTCTTTGCTTTCTCGACATCGAGAATGGGCATGCCATAAATGGCCGAGGTTGGGTCGGTCTTGGCGGCCGGATTGGTCACGTCATTGGCGCCAATCACAAAGGCAACGTCAGCGCGGCCGAATTCCGAATTGATATCTTCGAGCTCGAAGACTTCATCATAAGGCACATTGGCTTCAGCCAAGAGCACGTTCATATGGCCCGGCATACGGCCAGCCACCGGATGAATGGCGTAGGAGACTTCGACGCCTTCCTTCTTCAGCATGTCAGCCATTTCACGAAGCGTATGCTGAGCCTGCGCCACCGCCATGCCATAGCCGGGCACGATAATGACCTTACCGGCATTCTTCATGATGTAGGCCGCATCTTCCGCCGAGCCTTGCTTGACGGGGCGCGATTCCACCGCGCCAGCGACAGCAGCTGCGGTGTCGCCACCAAAGCCGCCGAGAATGACGGAGAAGAAGGAGCGGTTCATGCCCTTACACATAATGTAGGACAGGATCGCGCCAGATGAGCCTACCAGCGCGCCGGTGATGATGAGGGCAAGATTGCCAAGCGTGAAGCCAATGCCTGCCGCTGCCCAACCCGAATAGGAATTGAGCATCGACACGACGACCGGCATGTCAGCGCCACCAATCGGCACGATCAGCAAAACGCCGAGCGCCAGCGACACCGCGCAAATCGCCCAGAAGAGCAGATGGCTTTCGGTGATGCAGAACATGGCGACCAGAACGATCAAGCCTGCGCCCAGCGCAATATTGATCAGGTGGCGGCTTGGCAGCAGGATCGGCTTGCCTGACATGCGGCCATCAAGTTTCAAAAAGGCGATGATCGAGCCGGTGAAAGTGATGGCGCCAATGGCAGCACCAATCGACATTTCAACCAAGCTTGC
>CANGFE010000027.1 GCA_947453155.1 Beijerinckiaceae bacterium
AGCAAAGAGCCCCGCCTTCTCGGCGGCGGTGGGTTTGCTGGTCTATCCGCAAGTTGCCGGCATCGAACATTTCGAGCCCCGGCGGCGGGTAGTGATGCAGGCGACGGGTACGGACGGATACATGTCCCGCATGGGACGTTGGCTCCGTGAGAGTTTCTGATGAGTTCAGCGTTCTAAGTAACGAAACTTCGGATGACCGGAGCGGCGCGGCGGCCGATTCGAACATCCGGCAGAACAGCAAGCGCGGGGGGACCCCGCATATCAGTCGAGAGGCCAGACGATGCCAATTAATCTCCAAGCTCCCGAGTTGCGGGAACTGAAACCCCGCATCATGGTGGCGGGTGTCGGCGGCGCCGGCGGCAATGCGGTCAATAATATGATCGTGTCCGGCCTGGTCGGCGTGGACTTCATTGTTGCCAATACCGATGCGCAGGCGCTCACCGCCTCGCGTGCGGAACGCATCATTCAAATGGGTCTGCAAGTCACCGAAGGGCTTGGTGCAGGCTCGCAGCCAGAAGTTGGCCGTGCGGCGGCTGAAGAAGCGGCTGCTGAAATCCGCGATCATCTCGCAGGCGCGCATATGGTGTTCGTCACGGCCGGTATGGGCGGTGGCACGGGCACGGGTGCAGCACCTGTCATCGCGCGCATGGCGCGTGAAATGGGCATTCTGACGGTGGGTGTTGTCACCAAGCCGTTCCAGTTCGAAGGCCAGCGCCGCATGCGTATTGCGGAGCAGGGCATTTCTGAATTGCAGAAGGCGGTCGACACACTGATCGTCATCCCGAACCAGAATCTCTTCCGCGTCGCCAATGAAAAGACGACCTTCGCCGACGCATTCGCGATGGCTGACCAGGTTCTCTATTCGGGCGTGGCCTGCATCACCGATCTGATGGTGAAAGAAGGCCTGATCAATCTCGACTTCGCCGACGTGCGCGCCATCATGCGCGAAATGGGCAAGGCGATGATGGGCACGGGCGAAGCCTCGGGCGAACGTCGCGCGATCCTCGCGGCCGAAGCCGCGATTGCCAATCCGCTGCTCGACGAAGTCTCAATGAAGGGCGCACGTGGCCTGCTCATCTCGATCACCGGCGGCAACGACCTCACTCTCTATGAAGTCGATGAAGCTGCCAGCCGCATCCGTCAGGAAGTTGATGACGATGCCAATATCATTCTCGGCGCGACCTTTGATCAGTCGCTTGATGGTGTCATCCGCGTGTCGGTTGTCGCCACGGGTATTGATCAGCCGGCCCTCGCACGCGATCTGACCACCACGGGTGACCGCATCGCTGAAGTGACAGAAAAGCTGCGCCAGCAGACGCAGCCGCGTCCCTTCGCTCAGCCAGCAGCAGCGCCTGTTGCCCCGGTCGCGGCCTCGCCGCTCGTGGCGCCTATGGCGATTGCACCGGCTCCGGCCCCCGCGCCGCTGTTCGAGCAGACCCCGATTGCAGTGGATCCGGTTGCCATGGCTCCAGCTCCCGCACCGGCCCCCACGCCGATGCCGATGCCCCATGGTGTCGAATTGCAGCCGGTTGCCCCAAAACCTGTCTTCGTGCCGCCGCCCGTCCAGCAGGAAGCGCCGCGCCAGGATGCCTATCAGGCACCTGCGGCTGCATTTATCCCGCCGGTGGCTGAACAGCCGGTTCGTGCGCCGCGCATGCCCACCATTGATGATCTGCCGCGTCCGGGCCAAGACCTGATCCGCGCGCAGGGCGACCAGCCAGCTCCCGCTCGCCGCTCGCTCTTTGATCGTCTGATCGGTGGTCTGGGCAAGCAGGAAGAAGCGCCGCTTGCGCCGCGTCCTGCTGCACCGCAACCGCAGCCCCAGCAACAACAATTTGCCCCGCGCGCGCCGCAAGCGCCCGCGCCGGTCCATCAGGAATATGGCAAGCGCCCGGCAGCCCCGCAGGCTCCGCGCGTGGCTCAGGCCGGCTTTGACGCCCAGGGCCGTCCGGGTCAGCAGACCCGCTCGATGGAAGACGACCAGCTTGAAATTCCGGCCTTCCTGCGCCGTCAATCGAGCTGATCACAGACCTTTAAAAAGCGTTAAAAAATCACAGGCCCGCGTCTCCCCAGATGCGGGCCTAAATTTTTGTTTTTATTGTACTTTTTAATTTAGTCTGAGATGCCGTTGGGGCGTTGTTCACTGTTACACAAAGTTGCAAAGCGTGATTTGAGGCAAGCAAGGGCTTAGGGGTATTTTCCGGCCATCCTAAAAAGCCTCGGGCTTTAAGGGAATCACAGGCTCTTCCCGCTAGGGGAGAGTTCTCGGGTCGGCCAGAGGGCACGAACGACCTGCCAAAAGACGGGCTGCAAAGCGGCCACAAAGCAGACGGTTTGTGACGACCCTGGGGCCCGCGCCTCGCATCAAAGACCTACAGCCAAGGTCACGTGGTGCTGCAGCGCACAGTAAAAGTGGAAGAGATAATGCTCGGATTTCAGACGACCCTTCGCAGCCGCGCCATTCTTAAAGGCGCAGGCGTGCATTCCAATGCACCGGTTCGTCTCGTTCTGCATCCCGCTGAAGCCAACAATGGCATCACCTTCCTGCGCACCGGTCTGGCTGGCGGTCGCGAACGCATCATTGACGCGGTCTGGTCCAATGTGTCGATGACCGAGCTTTGCACAGTCATTGGCGATCCGGCTGATGCGAGCGTCTCGACAGTTGAGCATCTTCTCGCGGCATTCTCGGCGCTCGGCGTTGACAATTGCATGGTCGAGATCGACGGACCGGAAGTGCCGATCCTCGATGGCTCCTCGGCTGAATTCGTCGCTGCCATCCGCAAGGTGGGCATTGAAGAACTCTCGGCCCCGCGCCGCTATCTGAAAGTTTTGAAGCCCGTGCGTGTTGAGCATGGCCGCGCCTTTTCGGAGCTGCGCCCGGCTGACAAGGGTTTCCGCCTCGAAGTCGAGATCGATTTCGAAACCGGCATGATTGGCCGCCAGAAGAAGGTGATCGATCTCGATGGTCGCGTGTTCGAGCGTGACATTGCCCGCGCCCGCACCTTCGGCTTCATGCGCGATGTCGAACGCCTCTGGAAGGCGGGCTTTGCGCTCGGTGCTTCGCTCGAAAATACGGTCGCTCTGGATGACGAGCGCGTGCTCAATCCCGAAGGTCTGCGCTGGTCGGACGAATTCGTTCGCCACAAGACGCTTGATGCCATCGGTGATCTGGCTTTGTCGGGTGCGCCGATCATCGGCACCTACCGCTCCTATTGCGGCGGCCACAAGATGAATGTTGCGGTTCTGGCGGCACTCTTTGCCGACAAAACGGCCTATGAATTTGTCGAGGCCCCAACCCGCCGGGAAGGCGCCCGCGACCTGCGGGTGGCGCAGCCGGCCTATGCACCGGCCCGCAGCTGACCAAACAGGGGGCTTCGAGCCCCCTTTTTCTTGTTCCCAAGCTTTGCTGTGACGTTTGAGCGCCACATTTACCCGTGAGGATGCGGGCTCACCTGTGGCGTGACGCGGCCGTTTGGGGTAAACAGCGGCATGCGTCCTGCGTCGGAGTTTTCAGGGGCCTGCTGCCCCTCTGTCTCCGGCCTAAATTGATCGAGCTTCGAGGCATGATGTCCGATTTCACTGCGACCAAATCCGCAATTCCGGCTTCTCTGCGCAGCGGTGTCGTCCGTCTCGCCGTTTTGGCGCTGATTGCCAGCCCTTTGGCGGCCTGCTCAAGCATCGACAAGCTGAACCCGTTCGGCGGCGAGAAATACGAAACCAAACTTCTCCCCGACGTCCCGGCAGAAGAAATCTACGATCAGGGCCTCGCGCGTCTGGCTAAGAATGATGGCGAAGGCGCTGCCAAGAAGTTTCAGGATCTCGAAAAGCAATATCCCTATTCGCAATGGGCGCGCAAAGGTCTCCTGATGCAGGTCTATGGCCTATATGAATCGGGCAAATACGACGATGCAGCCGCAACCGGCGCACGTTTCGTGGGCCTTTATCCGTCGAGCCCGGAAGCCGCTTACGCGACCTATCTCGTCGCTATGTCCCATTATCGTCAGGTGCCGGAAATCTCGCGCGATCAGGAAGCGGCTGAAAAGGCTTTGCAGGCCTTCACCGCTCTCGTTCAGAAATATCCGAAGTCGGAATATGTCGAGGATGCGAAATTCAAAATTCAAGTGACGCGCGATCAGCTCGCTGGCAAGGAAATGTCGGTCGGCCGCTATTATCTGGCGCGCAAAAATTATACGGCGGCGATCAATCGCTTCCGTGAAGTTTTGGGCAAATATCAGACAACCCGCCACACAGAAGAAGCGCTTTATCGTCTGACCGAGGCCTATATGGGCCTTGGCATTGCGCATGAAGCGCAAACCGCCACCGCTGTGCTGGGCCACAACTTCCCTGATAGCCAATGGTACAAGGACGGCTTCAATCTCCTCGCAGGAGGTGGTCTGAAGCCACAAGAGAACAAGGCTTCGTGGATCTCGAAAGCCTTCTCGAAAGTTCTCGGCTAAGCCCGGAACATGCTTGTCCAACTGTCGATCCGCGACATTGTTCTGATCGACAAGCTCGATCTGGAATGCGGATCGGGCTTGACCGTGCTGACCGGTGAGACGGGTGCAGGCAAATCCATTTTGCTGGATGCCTTTGCGCTGGCGCTCGGCGGGCGTGGTGATGGCTCGCTGGTGCGCACCGGCGAGTCACAGGGCCAAGTGACAGCTGCTTTCGATCTGCCGCAAAAACATCCCGCGCGCGACATTGCCAAGCTGCAAGAGATCGACATCGACGGCGATCTCATTCTGCGCCGCGTGCAAATGGCCGATGGCCGCACGCGCGCCTTCATCAATGACCAGCCGGTCAGCGTGCAAACATTGCGCAAGGTCGCAGAGCCGCTGGTTGAAATCCACGGCCAGCATGATGACCGCGCGCTGGTTGATCCGGCCATGCACCGCGCTTTGCTGGATGCGTTTGGTGGTTTGCAGAAACAGGTTGAGGCTGTGCGCACAGCTCATGCAGCCTTGAAAGCCGCGCGCACCAAACTGGCCGAAGAAGAAGAGCGCATCGCGCGTGTGCGTGCCGATGGCGATTATTTCCGCCACGCACATGAAGAGCTGACCAAGCTCAATCCGCGCGACAAGGAAGAAGAAGAGCTCGCTGGCCGCCGCACGTTGATGATGCAGGCAGAAAAAGTGACGAGCGAATTGCGCGAGGCGCAAGATGCGCTCTCGGGTGATCAGGCGCCCATTGCCATGCTCTCGTCCGTCATGCGCCGTTTGGAGCGCCGCGCGCCGCAAGCGCCTGCCTTGATCGATCCATCTGTGAAGGCGTTCTCGCTGGCGCTCGATGCGCTGGATGTCGCCGCCCAATCGGTGGATCAAGCTTTGCGCGATGCGCAGTTTGATCCGCGCGAATTGGAACAAACTGAAGAGCGTCTCTTTGCGCTGCGCGCGGCGTCTCGCAAATATAATGTGCCGGCTGATCAGCTCGCAGCACTGGCTGAAAAATTCGCGGCTGATATTTCCTCGCTCGATGCGGGGGAGGCCAATCTGGGCAAACTCAGCAAGGCAGTCGACGAGGCCTCAAAAACCTATCAGGCTGCCGCCGCCACTTTGTCGAAGTCGCGCGCAACAACGGCCAAAGGCCTCGACAAGGCGGTCAATGCAGAACTCGCGCCGCTCAAACTGGAGCGCGCCGTCTTCACCACGCAGATCGACACAGATGCCAATGATACCGGGCCTGATGGCATCGACCGGATTGAATTCTGGGTGCAGACCAATCCGGGCACGCGCCCCGGCCCGATGATGAAAGTTGCTTCCGGCGGCGAGCTTGCGCGTTTCATGCTGGCACTCAAAGTCGTGCTGGCGGATCGTGGCTCTGCACCGACGCTCGTCTTCGACGAAATTGATACGGGCGTGGGTGGCGCAGTGGCCGATGCGATTGGTGCGCGTCTCGCGCGTCTGTCAGCCAAAGTGCAAGTGCTCGCAGTCACTCACGCACCGCAAGTGGCTGCGCGCGCGACGGGCCATTTCCGCATCGCAAAGGGCGAGACGGGTAAGACGAAGCGCATTGCTACGCGCGTGGAACCGCTGGCCGCTGATGAGCGTCAGGAAGAAATCGCCCGCATGTTGGCGGGCGCGACGATTACGAAAGAGGCGCGCGCGGCGGCTGCGAAACTTTTGCAGGGCGCGGGCTGATTTTCAGCGTCACTTCGCCGATCTTCAATCCCCATTTCGAAACCGTCGCACGATTGAGCACGCTGCCATCAGGCTGCAGGCCCAGCACATCATCAAAGGTCAGCGTATAGACGCTGCCCTTGGCCTTCACATCGGCTGCATAAGTGAGACGGAAGAAGGGGCCATCAAGCCGGCCTTGCGCTTGCCCGACCACATCTTCGCGCGTGCCGACATAAGTCGTCGGTCCGGTCTTGGTCAGTCGCCAGGTTTTCTTGTCTTTCTCGCCATCGGAATAGGTGAAATATTCCACCAGCGTGAGTGTTTTGCCATCGAAAGAGCCGTCGATCAGCGCAGTCAAACCACGCTTGGAGCCATCGATAGCACTAACGAATTCGCCGGTCGCATAAGTGCGGCCCTTGAAAAACTGCTCCGGCACAAAGGCGCGTTGCGGCATTGTGTCGAGCTTGGGAGAGGTTGCGCAGGCCGCAAGGGTCAAGGTGGCACAGGCAGCAAGGATGAGGCGCGTAAGCATGGGGCAAGCTCCCGAAAATGGGTCATATGTAATACGCCTGCGCAGGTGTCATGGTTCAGCCGTCGATAATCACAGTCTTGGAATCGACTTTTTGGCCCCACCGCCCCAGATTGGCTGCGAGTGATTCTTATTTTGTTCCCCTCCGCTCCCTCTGGAATCCGCGCCCGTGTCCGACCCGTTCAGCTTTGACGATGACTTGAGCTACACGCCCAAGGCCGGTGGGCTGGCGGCGCGTGCGCAGGCCTCTGTCGCACGCTCGGCGGATTATCTGTCTGTGCTGAACCCCGAGCAGCGTGCGGCTGTGGAAGCGATTGATGGACCCGTGCTGGTGCTGGCTGGTGCGGGGACTGGCAAGACGCGTGTGCTCACCACGCGCATCGCGCATATTCTGGCGACAAACCGCGCGCGGGCGCATGAAATTCTCTCGGTGACTTTTACCAATAAAGCCGCACGCGAGATGAAAGAGCGCATTGCCGTATTGGCTGGCCCCGCAGGAGAGGGCATGCCTTGGCTTGGCACGTTCCATTCCATCTCGACCAAAATTTTGCGCCGTCACGCGGAGCTGGTCGGGCTCAAATCAACCTTCACCATTCTCGATACGGATGATCAGATCCGTCTGTTGAAACAGGTGGTGAAGGCCAATGATGTCGACGAGAAGCGTTGGCCTGCGCGCACGCTCGCTCATATGATCGATGGTTGGAAGAACCGCGGGCTTGATCCTTCGCGCGTGCCGGCAGGCGAAGCCATGAGCTTTGCCAATGGCAAGGGCGCGGAGCTCTATGCGCAATATCAGGCGCGGCTGAAAGTTTTAAACGCCGCCGATTTCGGGGATCTTTTGCTCGAAGCTGTGCGGCTGTTTCGCGAAAACGCAGATGTGCTGCGCCAATATCAAGAGCGCTTCCGCTATATTCTGGTCGACGAATATCAAGATACCAACACCATTCAATATTTGTGGCTGCGTCTTCTGGCGCAAACCTCTGGCGCCAAGCAGCAGCAGAATGTCTGCTGCGTGGGGGATGATGATCAGTCGATCTATGGTTGGCGTGGCGCGGAAGTCGACAACATCCTACGCTTCGAAAAAGATTTTCCTGGCGCTGTTGTGGTGCGCCTCGAGCGCAATTACCGCTCGACAGGTCACATTCTGGCCGCTGCCGCCCATCTGATTACGCATAATGAAGGCCGTCTGGGCAAAACACTCTTCACTGATGGCGAAGATGGTGAAAAGCCGACGGTCACAGGTGTGTGGGATTCAGAAGAAGAAGCGCGCCTCATTGGCGAAGACATCGAACAATTGCAGCGCAAGAACCATTCGCTGGAAGAAATCGCCATTCTGGTGCGCGCCTCTTTCCAAATGCGCGAGTTCGAAGAGCGCTTTATCACGCTGGGCCTGCCCTATCGCGTGATTGGCGGTCCGCGCTTTTATGAGCGCATGGAAATCCGTGACGCGCTCGCTTATTTGCGTGCGGTTGCCCAACCAGCTGACGATCTCGCTTTCGAGCGCATTGTGAACACGCCCAAACGCGGTCTGGGCGATGCCACATTGCAGCAATTGCACGAACATGCGCGCCGCCAAAACATTCCGATGCTGCAAGCGGCACAAATGCTGGTGGAAACGGATGAGCTGAAGCCCAAGCCGCGCGGCACGTTGCGCGCACTGACCTCTGATTTTGCGCGCTGGTCCTCGCTGGTGGATTCCATGCCGCATCATGAATTGGCGGAAATGATCCTTGAAGAGTCGGGCTATACCGACATGTGGCAAAAGGATCGCACGGCAGAAGCAGCAGGGCGCCTCGAAAACCTGAAAGAACTCGTCCGTTCCATGGAAGAATTTCCGGATATGGCGAGTTTTCTGGAACATGTCTCGCTCGTCATGGATGCCGATGCGAAGGGTGGCGGCGAAAAAGTCTCCATCATGACTTTGCATGCGGCCAAAGGTCTTGAATTCGAGACGGTGTTTTTGCCCGGCTGGGAAGAGGGGCTTTTCCCGCATCAGCGTTCGCTTGATGACAATGGCCGCGCGGGGCTCGAAGAAGAGCGTCGTCTGGCTTATGTCGGGATTACGCGTGCCAAGCGCCGTTCAAAAATCTATTTCGCCACCAATCGGCGTATTCACGGTCTGTGGCAATCGACCATCCCCTCGCGCTTTCTGGATGAACTGCCAGCAGCGCATGTGGAGCTGGTTGAGGCGCCGGGTGGTAATTATGGCGGCTACCAGCAATCGCGCTTCGCCACGATGGACACTTATGAATCCTCTTATTCCACGCCCGGTTGGCAGCGCGCTCAAGGTCGCAAGGCCGATGACGCACGCGGCACGATTCAAGATCGCGCGCGCGAATGGGGTGGGGCAAGCCGCAAGCCTGTCATGATCGAAGGCGAGCTGGTGGCCAAAGCCTCCGCTGCGTCAGGCTTCACCAGCGGCACACGAGTCTTTCACATGAAGTTTGGCAATGGCACAATCGTGCTGGTCGACGGCAACAAGTTGACGGTCGAATTCGACAAAGCCGGCCGCAAAATGGTGCTGGAAAGTTTTGTGACGGCTGTGTGAGCCGTCACCGCCCCCGGCACACTGGCACCTCAGCCACGCAGGCAAAACTCGGCGTTGAACATTGCGTCTCATCCCCCTGCGTCTTGCGGATGCAGACCTGACAGGCGTCGCTCCATTCCAGACAGGTCGTATCCTGCGCGCCGAAGGCGGCCACATGCGGCGCGTCGGGCGGGGGGAGGGCGGGGGCCTTGGCCTCATTGGCAAAGGCCGGCGCCACGAAAAGCAGAAGCAGAGCGAGGCGGAACATCATATTTTGAGCATAGGCCGCTCTCGTGCTAATCGGAAGCCATGCTGGAAGGTCTGCCCCCCAATAATGCCGCCCATATGCTGCGCCTCATTACTGAGGAGGAGCCCGCGCGCCAAATCGCCGACGTGATCGTCGAAATGTTCGATCCAACCGAAACGGCGGCGTCCGCCTTCGAGCTTGAGCCGAATATGCGCGACTGGAACCCGAGCGTCGGGCCATGGGTGGTGGAAGCCTATTTTTCGGAAGAGCCGGATCACGACTTTCTGCATGGCTTGGTTGAAGGCATTGCCGGTCCGGAAGCGGCGGCGCGCATTGAATATGACCGCGTGGCCGAACAGGACTGGGTGAAGAATGCGCTTGAAGGTCTGGTGCCGGTCAATGCCGGGCGCTTCCTCGTGCATGGTTCGCATGATCGCAATCGTCCGCGCACCAACGAGATCGCGCTCGAGATCGAAGCGGCTCTCGCTTTCGGAACAGGCCATCACGGCACCACGCGCGGCTGTCTCTTGATGCTGGACGCTGTGCTGAAGCAGCGCCGTCCGCGCAATGTATTGGATGTGGGGACGGGCACAGGCGTGCTGGCGCTTGCGGCCGCGCGTTATCTGCGCGCGAATGTGGCAGCTGGTGATATTGATCCGATTTCCGTCGAAGCCACTTTGTCCAATGCGCGCCTCAATGGCGCAACGCCCTGGATCCGCCCTGTTGTCGCGCGCGGCACGCAGCATCCGGATCTGCGCAAGGGCGGGCCTTATGACCTGATCTTCGCCAATATCTTGTCGAAGCCGTTGCGGATGCTCGCACCAGAAATTGCGCGCCTGTGTGATACGGGCGGCGAGCTGATTCTCTCCGGTCTTCTCTATCGCGATGTGCCGGGCGTTTTATCCGCCTATGCAGCGCAGGGCTTTGCCTTGAAACGCAAGTTGCATCTCGAAGGCTGGGCAACATTGCTGATGGCGCGCGGAGGCGCTGCACCGCGTCCGTGGATTCCGCCGCATGTTTGAGAGCCGCTTCCAGACTTTTACGGAAAGCGCCGATCCCTCACATGGCAAGGCGCGACTATCGGCTTTGCGCAAAGAGCTGGTTCACCGCAAGCTCGATGGTTTCATCGTGCCGCGCTCTGATGACCAACAAAATGAATATGTCCCAGCCTGCGCCGAGCGCCTTGCTTGGTTGACGGGTTTCACGGGCTCTGCTGGCACTGCCATTGTGTTGACGAAAAAAGCGGCTGTCTTTGTAGATGGGCGTTACACGTTGCAAGTGGGCGAGCAGATCGACGTGAAAATCTTCGCGCCTGTCGCCATTTCTGATCTTTCGCCGGAAAAATGGCTGGAACGCCACGCCGGAAAGAAGGCCCGCATCGGCTATGACGCGGCGCTTCATACGCGCGCACAGGTGAAGCGTCTGGCTGCCGCAGTCGAGCGCGCGGGTGCAGAGCTCGTTGCGCTGGATTCCAATCCGGTTGATGCGGTTTGGGCTGATCGTCCGGCGCCACCGCTGGCACCCATCTCGTTGCATCCGAAAAAATATGCGGGTGAAGATGCAGCTAAAAAAATCGCGCGCATTGAAAAGGCGCTGGAGAATGTCTCCGGCCTGCTCATCAGTGATCCACATGCTGTGGCTTGGGCGTTCAACATTCGTGGCTCCGATGTGCCGCATACGCCGCTGCCGCTCTCTTATGCGTTGATCGTCAAGGGCCGCAAACCGCGCCTTTATCTCGATGCGCGCAAGCTCAATGCCAAGACGCGCCCTGTACTCGAAAAATTGGCGACGCTACGCGCGCCTGATCAGCTGCAAGGTGATTTGAAAGAAGCTGGCGAAGACGGCCTCTCCCTTCGCTTTGATGCTGCCACAGCATCTGAAAAACTCGTTGCCGCTCTGGAAAATGCAGGCGGTGTCGCCGACGTCGGGGCTGACCCGATTGCGCTCATGAAAGCGCGCAAGAATGCAGCAGAGCTTGAAGGCGCACGCGCCGCGCATCTGCGCGACGGCGTGGCCATGGTGCGCTTTCTGGCTTGGCTATCTGGGGCGGTGCCATCAGGGCGCATCACCGAGATTGATGCCGTGGCAGCGCTCGAAACGTTTCGTCGTGAGACGGGCGCGCTGAAAGATATTTCTTTCCCGACCATTTCTGGTGCGGGCCCCAATGGCGCGATTGTCCATTATCGCGTCACGGAACGGACGGATCGCAAGATCGGGAAGGGATTTTTTCTGATCGATTCCGGCGCGCAATATGAAGTTGGCACGACGGACATCACGCGCACGCTCTGCTTTGGCAAAGCCACGGCCGCGATGCGCGATCATTACACGCGCGTACTCAAGGGCCATATCGCCATTGCGCGCGCAAGCTTTCCGAAAGGCACCAATGGCGCGCAGCTCGATGCGCTGGCGCGCGTCCCGCTTTGGGAAGCGGGGCTCGATTTTGATCATGGCACGGGCCATGGGGTTGGTTCTTATCTTTCCGTGCATGAAGGCCCGCAACGCATTTCGAAAGTGTCGAATGTTGCGCTGGAACCCGGCATGATTTTGTCGAATGAGCCGGGTTTTTACAAAGCCGGAGCCTACGGCATTCGCCTTGAAAATCTGGTTGTCGTCAAAGAAGCCAGCATCAAAGGCGCTGAGCGGTCGATGTATGATTTCGAAACGCTCACCCTCGTGCCGTTTGAGACGTCATGTCTTGAGCGGCTCTTGCTCAATCGCTTTGAAGTGGCGTGGATCAACGACTATCATGCGCGCGTCTATGCAGCGCTTGCGCCGCATCTTGATCGCAAAACGCGCCTTTGGCTGAAAGAGGCGACGCGTAAGGTCTAGAAGTCTCGCCCGTTGCTTCTGGATTGCCGCGTCGGCCTTCGGCCTCCTCGCAAGCACGGTCGTGAGCTTGCACCCTCTCAGCCGTCATTGCGAGCGGAGCGAAGCAACCCAGACGTTCTTAACTCACGCGCGCCAGCCAATCGTCTTCTGTAATGACTTCAATGCCAAGCTCGGTGGCTTTGTCGAGTTTCGAGCCAGCGCCCGGTCCTGCCACGACGAGATCGGTTTTCTTGGACACAGAGCCCGAGACTTTTGCGCCAAGCCGTTCAGCTTGCGCTTTCGCCTCTTCACGCGTCATTTTTTCAAGTGAGCCTGTGAAGACAATCGTCTTGCCAGCAACCGGAGAAGACGTCTGGACAGCCTCCATCGGCTCGGGTGTGACTTCTTTCAAAAGCGCGTCGAGCTGATCTTCATTGTGCTTTTCAGCAAAAAATTCTGCGACCGCTTCTGCAACAACATCACCCACACCTTCGATGGCGTTGAGCTCGGCGCGCGCTTCTGACGTCGGGTCGGTGGCTGCCTGTGCGGTGGCGCGCAGCGCTTCGAATGTGCAGAAATGGCGGGCCAAGCGCTTGGCATTGGTTTCGCCCACATGGCGAATACCTAGCCCAAAGATGAAGCGATTGATCGCCACATTGCGCCGCGAATTGATCGCCGCGAAGAGATTGCGCACGGAGGTCTCGCCAAAACCTTCGCGGTCTTTGAGCTTTTTCAAGCTCCGCCGATCACGCTCTTCGAGGGTGAAAATATCAGCGGGTGTCATGACGAGCCCTTCGCTATGGAAGAGCTCAATCTGCCGATCACCGAGTCCCTCAATATCAAGCGCATTGCGCGAACAGAAATGTTTCAGCCGCTCGATCGATTGCGCTGGGCAGACGAGGCCACCTGTGCAGCGGCGCACGGCATCCAGCTCGCCCTTGGCATCTGCCTCGCGCACGGCGGCGGAGCCGCAGGCTGGGCACATATGGGGGAAAGCATAGGGTTTGGCATCGGCAGGGCGTTTCTCCGGCACATGGCCGAGAACTTGCGGGATCACATCGCCCGCACGCTGCACAATCACCGTGTCGCCGATACGAATATCCTTGCGCGCAATTTCATCTTCATTATGCAGCGTCGCATTCGAAACGACGACCCCGCCAACTGTCACGGGTTCCAGCTTCGCCACAGGTGTGAGCGCGCCCGTGCGGCCGACTTGAATTTCAATGTCGCGCAAAATGGTAGTGGCTTTTTCAGCGGCGAATTTATGCGCGGTCGCCCAGCGCGGCGCGCGCGAGACAAAGCCCAGACGGCGCTGATAATCGAGATCGTCAACCTTGTAGACCACGCCATCAATATCATAGGGCAGCGATGCGCGCTGCTCTTCAATCGCCCGCCAATGGGCAATGAGATCATCCGCGCTATGGCAAAGCTTGGTGAGCGGATTGACTTTAAAGCCGAATGTCTCAAAGGCCTCGATCATGCCATGCTGTTTGTCAGACGGCATCGGGTTCATCTCGCCCCAAGCATAGGCGAAGAAATGCAGCGGGCGCTGCGCGGTCACATTCGGATCCAGCTGGCGCAAACTGCCCGCGGCCGAATTGCGCGGATTGGCGAAAGCGGGTTTGCCCTGCTGCATTTGCCGCTCGTTCAAAGCAGCAAAATCGCCTTTGGTCATGTAAATTTCGCCGCGCACTTCGCAGATCTCTGGCACATTTCCCCTCAGCTTATGCGGGATTTCTTTGATCGTGCGCACATTGGCGGTGACATCTTCACCTTCAAAGCCATCACCGCGGGTGGCGGCTTGTACCAATTCGCCCTTCACATAGCGCAGCGAGCAGGAGAGGCCGTCGATCTTCGGCTCCGCCGTAATGGCGAGTGGCGCATGTTCGGCCAGACCTAAAAATTTCCGCACGCGGGCAACAAATTCTTCCACCTCTTCGGGTTGAAAAATATTGCCCAGCGAGAGCATGGGCACGACATGCTTCACCTTGGCAAATTTTTCTGACGGAGCGGCGCCTACACGCGGACGTGCGAATAAATCGACCAGTTCCGGAAAGCGCGCTTCGAGCGAGTCCATGCGCCGGCGCATGGCGTCATATTCGGCATCCGTAATGGTCGGCGCATCCTGCTGGTGGTAGCGGACGTCATGCTCGGCAATTTCGGCCGAGAGGCGCGCATGTTCGGCGCTGGCTTCAGCGAGGCGGGCGGCGCGGCGAATCTGGTCGGGGCTCTGGCTCATGTGCCACATTTAGCGCAGCCCCCGGGGGCTTTGAAGGGCGGTTGAGCTTTCGTCCACGACAGGCGCAAATCCGCGCTATACTAGATTTCGTTATTGGAAGGTATTCACCCCTTGCGCGACCTCATCACCCTTGTGGCGACGGCTCTGATCCTGCTGCTGACGGCGGCTTTGGCGGGGCCGTGGTTCATTGATTGGACAGCCCATCGCGGCTGGGTCGAATCAGAGCTGGCCCGCATCACCGCCACGCGCGTGCGCGTGAATGGCGAGGTTGATCTCAAGCTGTTGCCTGTGCCGAAATTGAGCCTGCGCGATGTGCGCGTCACCAGCAATCGCGCCGACGGTCCGGTGCTGGATATTGGTCGTTTGCGTTTCGAATTGTCAGCCACGTCCTTGCTGCGCGGCGAATTGCGTTTTCTCGATGCGGAGCTTGAGCGTCCGCAATTGTCACTGAACCTTTTGGAAGACGGGCGGCTGTTGAGCCCGCGCATTCCCTATGTGTCGGGGACGGGCGTGCAGATCGAAAAGCTTACGGTGCGCGATGGCTCGCTCGCTTTCCGAAAACCAGGCCAGACTGATCCGATTGTGATTGGTGGTTTGGATTTCACGGGCGAGGCCAATTCGCTTGTTGGGCCTTTTCGCGGTTCGGGGTCTCTTCGCATGGGCTCCACACCCATTAAATGGCGCTTTTCGACAAGCGCCATTGAGCAAGATCGCCTGCGCACCAAACTCATCATTGATGAAACGCCACTCAATCCGCGTGCGGATTTTGATGGAGCTTTGAGCTTTGCGGGTGATCTCGCGGGTGGGGCTTTGTCTTTCGAAGGTCCGGTGATTGTCTCCGCCACCACGCGCCTGTCCGGTCTCACTCTGCCTTGGCGCTTGTCGGGTCAGATGAAAGCCAGCCATGCGGGCGTCGCGATGGAAGAGGCCGAGCTGCGCGCGGGTGAAGATGAGCGCGCGCTGATCGCCAATGGTGCGTGGTCTTTCGAGCGCTTGCCGGAGCCACGCATGCGTCTGCAGATGCAAGCGCGCCAGCTCGATTTGGATCGTCTCTTGGGTGCCCCTAATCGCCCAGCAGGGCGTCGTCTTGCCGCGCTGGTCTCGGATGCATTGGCAGATCGCAGCCTGTCAGAGCCTTGGCCGCTTCACATCGAAGCTAAGCTTGAAGCGCCGAATGTTCTTCTGGCAGGTGAAGCTTTTTCGGATTTGCGCAGCGAGGTCACTCTTTCGCCGCGTGATTTGCCGCGCGTCAAATTTTCCGTGCAAGCACCGGGGCGCGCCTCTGTCTTGCTGGATGGCACATTTGAGACGGGCGCTGCCGCTTCTTTTCGTGGTCGCACAGAATTGATCGCGCGCGATATTCCGCGGCTTGCGAGTTACCTCACGCTGCTCGACCCTGATGCCATGCGCTGGCGCGATTTGCCCTTCCGCGCGCTGGAGCTTTCGGGCGATGTCGATGTGTCGGGCGTTGGCGCGATTGGTCGCCAATTGCATCTGCGCTTGGACCGCTCCGACTTTTCTGGCGCACTGGCCTATACGCGCGCGCAAGGGACTGAGCGGGCGCGCTTCTTTGCTGACGTCACGTCGGATGCGCTGGACCTAGAAGATTTGCCCGAGCTTGCAGGCCCCGCGCGCCTCACCAGCGATATGGACGTATTACTGGCGTTGGAAGCCCGCGCCGTGCGTCTGGAGCGTTTGGGTTCGGGCGTGGTTGATGCGGGGCGTATTGGTTTGCGGCTCGTCAAAGATGCACGCGAAACGCGGCTTGAAAAACTGAATGTCGAAAATATCGGCGGCGCGAGTTTTTCGGCGCGCGGGCGCTTTGGTGAGGCGGGTCACGATCTCACTGCACAAGTTGATGCGCGCAGGCTCAATGATTTGTCGAACCTTTTGCAACGCATTTCACCGGGCGCTTGGACTGAAGCGCTTGCGCAGCGTGCGGTGGCTTTGTCACCTTTGCGGATGGATGCAGCGCTGCGCGGGCGCGATTGGATGAAGCCCGATGATCTGCGCTTGGAAGGCACGGCGCGTGGCACCAAGTTCAATCTAACGCTCAAACCCGTTGCAGATGGCGCCGACATAACAGGGCTGGCTGAAAATCCGGATGTAGGCCTGTTGCTGCGCCAATTGGGTTTGGAGACTTTGCCCATCAACAATCCCGGCACGGGGCGCTTTCAAATGCGCGCGGCGGGCAATGGCAGCAAAGGTTTTACAGGCGCAGCATCGCTGTCAGCGGCTCGCGTCGAGCTGGTTGCAGAGGGCCGTGCGGCAGGCGCGCTGGATGCGCCCGATCTGCACGGCACTTTGCGTGTGCGCTCCAATGATGCGAGCAATTTTCTGCGTCTGATCGGCTTTGGTTTGCCTGATCTCAGCACCAGCCTGCCGCTCGAAGCGGGCGCTGATTTGTCAATCAGCAAAGAGGTTATTGCTTTCGACAATCTTTCGGGTCTGGCTGCGGGCTCTTTCCTCAATGGTACTTTGCGCAGTGAGGAGCGCGATGGCGTTTTGCGCTGGTCGGGTCGTTTGAAGACGGACCGGCTGAGCCTGCCCATACTCGCCATGTTGTCGCTGGGGTCGATGCCTGTGGTTGCGCGCGGTGCCGTCTGGCCAGAGCAAAGATTTGCGCCGGGGCTGGTTGAGACGCCGCGCCTGCGTGTCGAGATCAGCGCGGGTGAATTTGATCTCGCTGAAAATCTCACCGCGCGCGAGGCACAATTTGCTTTGCGGATTGAGCCGGGCCTTGTCGGGCTCGAAGATGCGCGCATGAAGATTGGCGAAGGCCAGCTCGCAGGCCAGCTCGCTCTGCGCCGTACGGCCGAAGGTGTGGCGCTGCTGGCGAAAGCTGATTTGACCAATCTCGCTCTCCCGCAAGGGCCGGTCGCTGGTCGTCTTTCGGGCCATGTTGAACTCACCTCAACAGGTCTGTCGCACGCAGAATTGGCAGGCGGTTTGACCGGTGAAGGTCAGGCGCAAATAGATGGGCTCACGATTGCCAATGCAGATGCCACGGGTCTCGCGCGTCTGATTGCCGGCGTGGATCGCGGACAGGTGAATGTCGAAGAGCGGGATTTGCGCGCGGCTCTTTTGCGCGAAGTCGAGCGCGCATCTTTTGTTGGTGGCAAGCGTGAGTTTCTTGTGAATGGGGCAGGGGGCGTCTTGCGCTTCCAGTCTTTTGAAGAGCCGCGCCTGTCTTTGGGTTTTGATGCGCGTCAATGGACACAAGACGCGCGCGTGACGCTGACCTCGCCGACGCGTCCGCGTGATTGGGCGGGTGAGGCTCCGTCCGCCACGCTGATATGGCAGGGCCGCGCAGGCGCCATGCAACGCGGGGTCGATGCCGCTCCTTTGTTCAATGCCATTTCGACGCGCGCCATCATCCGTGAGACAGCACGCGCCGAAGCTCTGGATGAAGATATTCGCGAGCGTGCCGCCATTCAGCGGCGCGTGAAGGCTTTTGAATTTCTGCGCCGCCGTGATCGCGAGATCAGTCTCTTTCATCAGGAAGAACGCCGACGCATTGAGGTGCAGCGCCAGCGCGAGCGCACGGATCCTTTGTCGTCAGGCCGTTTCTGATTTCGCGCGATTGAACAGATAAACGCGAATGGCCGATGAGAGATTGGCATCGCCACGCGTGGAATCAATTTCCGTGACAAGGGCCGCCAGTGAGATGGCACGCTCATGCGCGCAATTTTTCAAAGCGCTCCAAAAAGCATCTTCCAGCGAAATGGAGGTGCGGTGTCCGGCAATGACGAGCGAATGTTTGATGACGCGCGCGGTCATTCTGTGTCCGTCTCGCGGCGATGTGCGTCGAGCTTTTTGGCTGCAAGCGCGCGTTCAGCTTCTGTCAGCTCGCGCTCTTGTTTGGTGCGCCCGAAAGTGATGCGGTTTTGCTCGGCCTCTCGCGCGGAATCCGCGCGGGCCTTGCGTTTGCGCGCCATGCGGAGATTGACGATCTCGCCCATGCGCGTCGCGCTTTCAGTGCTTTTTGCGGAAAGCGTCGATGGAGACGACTTTGCCGGGCTCGGCTTCGGCGCTGGCGGCGGTCACATCGGCCGCCGTTTCCTTACGTGCTTCTGCTGGCGCAAAAACAACTGGCCCGCTGCTCTCATTGGGCTCGAGATCATTGGCGCCATCTTCGGGGGCAGGTTCTTCGACTTCGAATTTCAAGCCGAATTGCACGGAGGGGTCGTAAAACTCGGTCACCGCATCAAACGGCACCAGCAGGCGCTCGGGCACGTTGCGGAACGACAGGCCGACTTCGAAATTGGTTTCGGAGACGGAGAGATCCCAGAACTGATGTTGCAGGATGATCGTCATCACGTCGGGATATTGCTCGCGCATGGCGGTCGAGAGCCGCACGCCGGGCGCATGGGTGCGGAAGGTGATGTAGAAATGGTGCTCGCCGGGCAGGCCTTCTTTGGCCACTTCGCTGAGCACTTTGCGGACGGCTCCACGCAGCGCGTCCTGAACCAGTAGATCGTAGCGGATAAGGTCGTTCGACATAACTATTCCAGGCGCGCCAAAAAGAAGTGGAGGCTTCTGTTGCCAGGTGCCTCCGAACCCCGCCTAGAAGTGCTACCCCCTAGGGCTTAATTCCCGGTGACGGCACAGCTTACGCTGCGACGGCGACCGGAGCATAGTTGTCATTGGCAACTATAAGGTTTGACCCGATAACGGCGGTATCATGCCGAGCAAAAGAGCACCCTTTACGCCCCCGTCGATCCTATTTCGCCCCCGCCACAGCCAGCCTTGGTGAGACTGGCTCTGGTGGAGGCGCCGGGTACCGCCCCCGGGTCCGGATGGTTTATTACGGAGTCCATTTATCGCCATATCCGTCTTGCGACGGCACTTTGGAATATAGGGGCTCGGGGCCTTTCCGGAAAGGGGCGGCTTTGTCACGGGGAAAGGGTGTTTTCCCAAGCCGAATTGCCCGCTCGCCTTTCAAGGTGAGGGTCTGAAAGGGTAATTTCGAGGCAATGATGGGCCTCTCGCCCCTGTCTCTTCGGATTCGCCAAACACCATGCGCCAGTATCAAGAGCTTCTTCGCCGCATTCTCACCGAGGGCGTGGCCAAATCCGACCGTACCGGCACGGGCACGATTTCCGTCTTCGGTCATCAAATGCGCTTTGACCTTTCGGAAGGTTTTCCGCTGGTCACGACCAAGAAATTGCATCTGCGCTCGATCATCCATGAGCTGCTCTGGTTCATCGCGGGCGATACCAACATTGCCTATCTCAAAGAGAATGGCGTGAGCATCTGGGATGAATGGGCGGATGAGAACGGCAATCTCGGCCCTGTCTACGGAAAACAATGGCGCTCATGGGAAGGTGCTGATGGCACAACGCGCGATCAGATTTCCTGGCTGATCGAAGAGATCAAGCGCAATCCCGATTCACGTCGTCTTGTCATCTCGGCTTGGAATGTCGTTGACATTGACAAGATGAAGCTCGCGCCGTGCCATTGTCTGTTTCAATTCTATGTCGCGGACGGAAAATTGTCGTGCCAGCTCTACCAGCGCTCAGCCGATGTGTTCCTCGGCGTGCCGTTCAATATCGCAAGCTATGCTTTGCTGACGCATATGGTGGCGCAAGCCGCCGGCTTGGGCGTGGGCGATTTCGTGCACACATTCGGTGATGCACATCTCTATTCCAACCATATGGAACAGACACATTTGCAATTGTCGCGTGAGCCGCGTCCTCTGCCCAAGCTCGTGCTCGATCCGTCTGTGAAGAGCCTGTTCGATTTCCGCTTTGAGCATATTGCGATTGAAGGGTACGATCCCCATCCCGCGATCAAAGCACCTGTCGCGGTTTGATTGAAGGACGCGTCCATGTCCCTGCCGCTTGTGTTCATCGTCGCCGTTGCCAAAAACGGCGTGATCGGTGGTGACAATCAATTGCTCTGGCGCCTGTCAGGCGATCTCAAGCGCTTTAAGGCGCTGACGATGGGCAAGCCCATGATCATGGGCCGCAAGACATTCGACTCCATCGGCAAGCCTTTGCCCGGTCGTGAGACCATTGTGGTGACGCGTGATCCGGCGTGGTCCCACGAGGGCGTCCATGTCGCGCGCGATCTCGATGCTGCTGTCGCACTGGCTGACCAATTGGGGCAGGCCATGGGGGCCAGCGAGGCCACGGTGGTGGGTGGGGCCGAGATTTACCGCCAGCTGCTGCCCCGCGCCGCGCGGGTGGAATGGACCGAGGTCGATCTGGCGCCTGCGGGTGATGCCCGTTTCGAGCGCCTCGACCCCCGAGAATGGCTGGAGAGCGCTCGGGAGGCCCATTTCCGCAACCTCGAGGCGAAGGACGAGGCTGATTACGCCTTTGTCACTTATCAGCGGATCACAAACGGGTTAGCACCGCGTTGAAAGCACTCCTTTGCGTGCTTAACTGACACCTGAGGCGGCGAAGAGCCGTGGTGAGGAGATTTATTCATGCCGTGGAACAATCAGACCGGCGGCGGTGGCCCGTGGAAGCCCGGCCCCAAGGGGCCTTGGGGACAGGGGCCGCTGGGCGGCGGCAATGGCGGTGGTGGCGGCGGTAATGGCGCGCCCCCCGATCTCGAAGAGCTTCTGCGGCGCTCTCAGGAAAAATTCCGTCAGGCCATGCCCGGCGGCGCCGGTGGCGCACGCGGCATTTCGCTGTTTGCGGGCCTGGCTGTCGCTGCCTGGTTGGCGAGCGGCTTCTATACGGTCGGCCCGAATGAAGTCGGTCTCAACATGATCTTTGGGCGTTATGACGCCAAGACCACGTCGGGTCTGAACTACAATTGGCCCTCGCCCATTGGGCAGGTGCAGAAACTGCAAGTGACAGATCGTAACTCGACGGAAGTTGGTTTCCGCGCGCGTGAAGATGGTCGTCGCTCCAATGTGCAGACGCAGATCGACGTGCCGGAAGAAAGCTTGATGCTCACGGGCGATGAAAACATTGCCGACGTGAAATTCCGCGTCATCTGGCAGATCGATCCGGTGCGTCCGGAAGATTACGCCTTTAACGTGCGCGAACCGCGCGAGACAGTGCGCGCTGTTGCTGAAAGCGTGATGCGCGAGATTGTTGGTCGCACTGCGATCCAGCGGATTTTGACGGCTGAGCGTAAATTGATCGAACCAGCAGCGCAGGAACTCACCCAGAAAGTGCTCAATGAGTACAAGGCTGGCGTGATGATCTTGCAGGTGCAGCTCTTGTCGGTTGATCCGCCAGAGCAGGTTGTGGCGGCTTTCCGTGACGTGACGGCGGCCCAGCAGGACCAAGATCGCTTGCGCAATGAGGCGGAAGCCTATGCCAATCGCGTCGTGCCAGAAGCGCGCGGTGATGCAGCGCGCATCATTCAAGAGGCCGAAGGCTATCGCGAGCAGACTGTGAATGAAGCCAAGGGTCAGGCCTCGCGCTTCACGCAGGTCTATCAGCAATACAAGAACGCTCCTGATGTGACGCGCGAACGTATCTATCTGGAAACGATGGAACGCGTGCTGGGTGGCATGAGCAAAGTGATCATTGATCAGAATGGTGGCTCGGGCGTCGTGCCTTATCTGCCGCTGCAGGGATTGAATACGCCTGCACCCCAAGCTCCGCAGGGAGGATCGCAGCGATGAAAAATCCAATTTTCGGCGCTGCAGCTGCCATTATTCTCGTCATCGCCGTGATCGTCGGTGGCGCGTCTCTCTTCACTGTCGGACAAAACCAGCAGGCGCTCGTTCTGCGCTTGGGTGAGCCGATCCCCGGTCGCGCGCTCGTCACCAAGCCTGGCCTGCACATGAAAGTGCCGTTCATCGAAACGGTCACTTTGCTCGATCGTCGTATCCTTGATCTGGAAACGCCGAAACAGGAAGTGCTGGCGTCCGACAATAACCGCATCGAAGTCGATGCTTTCCTGCGCTATCGCATCGTTGATGCTTTGCGCTTCTACCAGACGGTCGGCACGATTGAGCGCGCCAACAACCAGCTGGGCTCGGTGCTGTCATCAGCTCTGCGCCGCGTGCTGGGTGAAGCGCCGATGGTGCAGATCATCCGCGAGGGCCGCTCGACCCTCATGGTCTCGATCCGTGATCTGGTGAATGGCGAAGCTGTTCGCTTGGGTGTCGAAGTGGTGGATGTGCGCATTCGTCGCGCCGATCTGCCCAAGCAGATTTCGGATCGCGTGTTCGACCGTATGCGTACCGAGCGTGCCCGTGAGGCGGCGGAATTCCGTGCGCAAGGTGCTGAAACGGCGCAGCGTATTCGGGCCCGTGCTGACCGTGACGTGGTTGTCTTGCGCGCAGATTCCCAGCGCCAAGCGGACCAGACGCGCGGTGAGGGCGATGCGGAAAGAAACCGTATTTTTGCGGAAGCCTATAATGCGGATCCGCAATTCTTCGCTTTCTACCGTTCCATGCAGGCCTATGAAACGGGCTTGAAGTCGGCAGATACGCGGCTCATCCTGAGCCCGACCTCGGACTTCTTCCGCTTCTTCGGCCAGCCGGACGGAAAAAAGCCAGCATCTGCGCGATAAGCGCAGGCGGGGCTGGCCGCGGAGAAATTGTCCGCTAGATTAAAGACGGGCCCCCAACGGGGTCCGTCTTCGCGCTTGAAGTTTTCAAATGGCCGCAACGGCCGCACTGGAGGAAGGCCCAAATGGGTGTTCGTTCTCTTTTCCCGCAAAGCTTCCTGCGTCCCGCATCGGCGGCGCTGGCTCTCTCTTTGTTCGTCACGCCGCTCGCGCCCGTCATGGCGCAAGCGCGCAGCGCGCCCGAAAGCTTTGCTGATCTCGCCGAATCCGTCAGCTCGGCGGTCGTGAATATCTCCGCTTCCACCACGGTGGAAGAAAAGCGCGCGGGCATTCCCAATCTGCCGCCCGGCACGCCCTTCGATGATCTCTTCGAAGAATTTTTCCGTCGCCGTCAGGGCCAGGGTGGTGGCGAAGGTCAGGGCCAAGGACAGGCGCCACGCCAGCGCCGTTCCTCGTCGCTGGGTTCTGGCTTTGTCATTGATCCCGCCGGCATTGTGATCACCAACAATCACGTCATTGCTGATGCGACCGAGGTCACGGTCATTTTTACCGATGGTCAAAAGCTGAAGGCTGAAGTCGTCGGCAAGGATGCGAAGATCGACGTGGCTGTGCTGCGCGTGAAGCCTGAGAAGCCGCTGAAGGCGGTGAAGTTCGGCGACAGCGAAAAGATGCGCGTCGGCGAATGGGTGATGGCAGTCGGCAATCCCTTCGGTCTGGGCGGCACAGTGACGGCGGGCATTGTCTCGGCGCGCAACCGCAATATCGATAGCGGCCCCTATGACAATTACATTCAGACCGATGCGTCCATTAACAAGGGCAATTCGGGTGGCCCGCTGTTCAATATGAATGGCGAAGTCATTGGTGTGAATACGGCGATCTTGTCGCCATCGGGTGGTTCGGTCGGTATTGGCTTTGCCACGCCCTCCGCCACGGTTCAGCCGATTGTTGATCAGCTTCTGAACTTCGGCGAGACGCGTCGTGGCTGGCTCGGTGTGCGAATTCAGAATGTGGATGATTCCATTGCTGAAAGCCTGAAGCTCGGCAAAGCCCGCGGCGCTTTGGTGGCTGTGGTCGACGAAAAAGGTCCGGGCAAGCCTGCCGGCATGAAGGCGGGTGACGTGATCCTCAAATTCGACGGCAAGGATGTGACGGAATCGCGCGATCTGCCCAAGCTTGTTGCAGCAACCCCCGTCGGTAAACAAGTTGACGTCCTCGTCATGCGCGATGGCAAAGAGCAGACGTTGAAAGTCACGCTCGGTCGTCTCGAAGATGGCGAGAAGCAGGCGTCTCTCGACAAGAAGACGCAAAGCGATGCGCAGCCGGGCCGTTCCGCCGTGCAGAAAGCTTTCGGCATGGAGTTTGGTTCGCTGGATCCCGATGTGCGGAAAAAATTCGGCATCAAGGAGAGCGTGAAGGGCGTAGTCGTCACGGCGGTTGATGCCAATTCACCGGCGTCCGAGAAGCGGATTCAGGCGGGCGATACGATTGTCGAGATCAATCAGGAAGCCGTCTCAAAGCCCGCTGATATTGCCGCGCGTACAAAGGTGCTCAAGGATCAGGGCCGTAAATCGGCGCTGTTCTTGGTCGCCAATGCTGCAGGCGACGTGCGCTTCGTTGCGCTGAATTTGGATTAGGCTTCGCCGTCATTGCGAGCAGCGAAAGCGACGAAGCAAACCAGAGGCCTCGCGTGTGGCCTTCTGTCTTGCTTCGCTTCGCTCGCAATGACGGGCTTAACTGACGAAGTCTGAAGTCTTATATCCCTGCGCATAAAGCAGCGCGGTCAGATCGGAATGATCAATGCGCGCATGCGCAGCTGCTGCCACCGCAGGCTTGGCACGATAGGCGACCCCCAATCCTGCTTCGCCCAGCATGGCCAGATCATTGGCGCCATCGCCGACCGCCATGGTTTCATGCGGCTGCAATCCGTGCCTGTCGCGCAATTCGATCAGTGAGGCGAGTTTGGCTTCTTTGCCAAGAATTGGCTCGGAAACGAGGCCTGCAAATTTGTCATCTTCGACAATCAGCACATTGGCGCGGTTTTCGTGGAAGCCGATGGCCTCTGCCACTGCGCTGGTGAACAAAGTAAAGCCGCCTGACACAAGCGCCGTATGGGCGCCATGCGCGCGCATGGTGCGAACCAGTTCGCGCCCGCCGGGCGTGAAGGTGATGCGCTCGGCAATCACTTGCGGGACGATTTTGGCCTCTAACCCTCTCAGCAGTGCGACTCGTTCGCGCAAGGCGGGCTCGAAAGCAATCTCGCCGCGCATGGCGCGCTCTGTAATTTCGGAAACATGCTCTTTCTTGCCGACGAAATCGGCGAGCTCGTCGATACATTCCTGCCCGATCATGGTGGAATCCATGTCAGCCAGAAACAGCTTCTTGCGCCGTGTGGCTTTCTCCTGAACGATCACATCGACAGGCGCGCCCGACAGCGCCGTGCGCAGGCTTTCCGCCAAAGCGCGGTTGTCTGGCGCGCCCTGAGGTGCGAAGGAAAGGTCAGCGGCAATACCGGGTGCGAGCCAGTCCAAAGTGGCGGGGCCGGGCAGGGCGGCAGCGGCCTTTTTGAGCAAAGCCTCGTCGAGCGCGGGGCGGGCCGGATTGGAGACGAGCGTGGCGACAAGCGACATGACAAGGGCTTTCGAACCGTGAGCAGAATATCCGCCCTCCTCATTGCAGGACCGACGGCCAGCGGCAAGTCCGCTTTGGCGATCCGGCTGGCTGAAGCCACAGGCGGTGTGGTGGTCAATGCGGATTCCATGCAGGTCTATCGCGATCTGCGGGTCATCACCGCCCGCCCGACGGTGGAGGAAGAGGGCCAGGCCCCCCATCGCCTGTTCGGCCATATTGATGGCGCTGAAAATTATTCGGTCGGCCGCTGGGTCGAGGATGCCAAGGCGCTATTGGCCGAGCTTGCCCAAGAGGGGCGTCTGCCGATCATCACGGGCGGCACGGGCATGTATTTCAAAGCGCTGCTGCGCGGCCTCTCGGATATTCCTGCCGTGCCTGATGAGGTGCGGGCAAAGGTGCGGGCTGAGGCCGAGGGGCTATCGGCGCCTGAGCTTCATGCGCGCCTGATGGCGGTTGATCCCGCAACAGCGGCTGGCCTGCCCCCGTCCGATCCGCAACGTATTTTGCGCGCGCTTGAAGTGTTTGAGGCCACCGGCGAGCCGTTGGTGTCTTTTCAGACGCGGCCTGGCACGCCTTTGCTCGATCCGCAAACCGCGCGCGGCTTTTTTCTCGCACCCGAGCGCGAGGTTTTGAAAGCGCGAATTGATGCGCGCTTTGTCGCCATGATGGAGCAGGGCGCTTTGCAAGAAGTAGAAACACTGGCAGCGCGCGGGCTTGATCCGGCTTTGCCGGTCATGCGTGCGCATGGTGTGCCGGGTTTGATTGATTATTTGCGCGGGGTTTCAACCCTGGAGGCTGCGATCGAGCGTGGACAGCGTGACACGCGCGCTTATTCCAAGCGGCAATTCACTTTCGTGCGCCATCAATTGCCGGAATTTGAAATGGTCGCGCCGGAGAAGGCGTGGGATATTATTAGCTCGTCATTGCGAGGAGCGTAGCGACGAAGCAATCCAGAGGTCGCAAGTGTGCTCTGGATTGCTTCGCTACGCTCGCAATGACGGCGCAGAGGCGCCGTCAGCCCCAAACCTCGCGCGCGACATCGACGACGCGGCGCAATTTGGCTTCCTGAGTTGCTGGCAAAATCGGATTGCCCGATTCCACACTGGCAAAGCCGCATTGTGGGCTGATGCCCAGCTTGTCGAGCGCCACAAATTTTGTGGCGTCCTCAATGCGGGCCTTCAAAGCTTGCTTGTCTTCGAGCTCATCGCTCTTGGTCGAGACGAGGCCCAGAATAACATGCTTGTCTTTGGGGACGAGACGCAGCGGTGTGAATGTGCCTGCACGCGGCGAGTCATATTCCAAAAAGAAAGTCTTGATCGCGAGTTTGTTGAAGAGGCGATCTGCCACCGTCTCGTAACTGCCTTCCGCATGCCATTTGCCGCCGCGGTTGCCGCGGCACAAATGCATGCCGATGGTAAGTGAAGCGGGCAAGTCTTTCAAAACGCGGTTGGTGACGTCGATATAAAAATCGATCAGCTTGTCCCAATCATCACCGCGTGCCGCCAATTGTGCTTGCACATCGGCATCGCCGAATTTCGCAAAGGCGGTCTCGTCAATCTGCACATAAGTGCAGCCGGCTGCCGCGAGTGCTTCGAGCTCAGCGCGATAGGCAGCGATCATATCTTCCCAGAAGAGATCCATGTCGCTGTAGGCCGTGGCAAGCGCTGCCTGGTTTCCGCCGCGGAAATGCAATGCGCAGGGGCCGGGGATGGTGATTTTCGGCGTGGCTTTGGTGCGGGCTTTCAGGAATTGAAAATCCGGCACGTGGATGGGTTTGGTCCATTTGAGGCGCGAGGCGATGGTGGCTTGCGGTTGTGCACCACGGCCGTGGTCTTTGGAATCCGCTGGATTGTCGAGCGAGACTTCGCCGAGTTGGCGGAAGAAGTAGGAATGATAGGCCTCACGGCGAAACTCGCCGTCGGTCACCACTTGCAAGCCCACTTTTTCTTGCAGGCGCACCGCCTCTTCAATCGCCGCACTGGTAGCGGCATCGAGATCAGCGAAGCTGATCTCGCCACGGATATAGGCCGCACGTTTGTCCAGCAGGCTTTTGGGCCGCAGGAGCGAGCCGATATGTTCGGCACGGAAAGGCGGTGTCGCCATTGTCATGTCCTTTTCTTGTTCTTGCTTGCTGTCTCAGTTTTTCGCGATGGTGGCGGCTTTCATTTTGGCCGTCAGATCAGCAGGGGTCGCATAGAGACGCTGCACCATGCCTTGCAATTTCTCGCCCGGCACATGGTTGGCTTCGACGCCGATGCGCTTTGTTTCTTCTTGCAGCTTGGGGTCTTCAATCGTGGCCTTGAAAGCGACACGCAGCGCGGCAATGCGATCTGCTGGCACGTCAGGCGAGACGAGATAGGGGCGGCCAAAAGCGGTCTGGCTGAAATAAAGATCGAGCATCGCGCGCTGCTCATCTGTCTTGGCGAAATCGGTGATCTTTGGCACGCCGAGTGCGTTCAAGTCCGCAGCACCCGTGGCATGGGTCTGCACCAGTACGCGCATGCGTCCCGGTTTGCTGCCGTCAAACCAGCCGGGGTTGGTGACGGAGATCGACGGCCATGCGACACCGCAAGCGCCATGCACTTCGCCGCGATCAATGGCCAGCCCAATTTCGCGCGTGCCCGGATAGCCAGTTATGACTTTGAACTTCGCGTTGAGCACATTGTTGATGAAGATCGGATTGTCAGCAGGCGAAGATGATTGCACGCCGCCCATCAGCAATTCTTTGCTGAGCAGATCTTCGAATTTCTGCACGGGTGCATCAACGCGCGCGATGCAGAGATAGACGTCATCATTGGCGCTGCCGAGATAGACGAATTTCGTCGGATCATAATTGAAGCTGCGCCCCGCCAAGAAAGGCTCGAAGGCCACGGGCGATTGCAGCGCACCGATAACAGTGCCGTCCTTGTTGGCGGCATTGTAAATATGCGCGGCCGCCGTGTGGCTGCCGGCACCTGGCATATTGGAGGGCACAACAGTGGGGTTGCCCGGAATATGCTGGCCCATATGGCGCGCGATGATGCGGCCATAAAGATCATAGCCACCACCCGGCGAGGAGCCGATCAGCACGCTGACGGTTTTGCCTTTGTAGAAAGCTGCGATGTTTTCATCGGCGGCGAAGGCCGCGCTGGAAGCCGCCATCAAACCGGCTCCGATGAGCCCCAGAATGCGCAAAGTCATGCGCCCCTCCCTGATCTTGTCCGGCCCCTGTTTTCGGGGTCCTGAGCCTCAGTCTAGAGGCGGGGTAGGGCTCTGCAACAGGGATTTTCGGGCTCCTCCCAGACCTTTTACGGAATGGCGAAAAGTGCAAAGTCGTGGGAGTGTTGGGGAATTCTTTCAAAGCCCTTGCATATAGCTATATTTAGCGATAAATTCATGAAGACGATTGTTTTGAGCAAAGATGCTGAGCGCGATTTTGATGCTCTGCCGATGAAAGCGCAAAAGGCGATCGAAGAGGCTTTGATCGGCTATGCGCTCAATGGCAGGGGCGACATCCTCCGAATGGTTGGTCGGCCCGGCTTTCGTATGCGGGTTGGAAATTACCGCATTATTTTGACCGAGGACGGATCAACGGTCCTCGCGATCTACATTGGTCGCCGGAATGAGGCGACTTACCGGAGACATTGAGATGGGCGAACTCAACCCCAAATTCCTTGATATCGGCGGTGCCGAAATGGTTCTGCTGACGCGGGCAGAATTTGATGCCCTGATGCAGCGCATTGAGGACGCAGAAGAAAATGCCGAGCTGGTGGCCATTTATGATGAGCGCATGGCCCGCCTGAAAGCTGGCATGAGTGTCGTCCTGCCACCAGAAGTGAGTATGCGGGTTTTAAAAGGCGAAGGTATTTTGAAAGCGCTCCGCAACTGGCGGGGCATGACTCAGGCTGAAGTGGCGGAAAAAACGGGGTTCACGCAGGGCTATCTCAGTGACCTTGAGGCCGGCAAGCGGGAGGGCACGGCCCAGACGCTGCGCATGATTGCCAAGGCTCTGGACATCGACCCGGTCATGCTGGTCGATCCGCGCGAGTAACCACGTCGGCCATTTGTGACTTTTGGATGGGCCGCTTTCCCTTGACCGTGCCGCTGCCCTCCCGTAAACTCTGCACACTGAAATTGGAGTAGCCGCTGTGGCCACCAAGCTTGTAGTATCTTTTGCGCCAGAGACAGGACGGGTCTGAAACCCGTTTTCCTGCCAACGGCGCATATCCGGGCCCCCTTGAGGGCCTTTTTTATTGCCCAAAATTCCGGGCCGGGTGAGAAGAGCACAAGCGGGCTGACCAAAGCGAAAGCCGAATGGAGTTGAGCGATGTCGAAGCAGATGACTGGAGCCGAAATGGTCGTCCAGGCCCTGAAGGATCAGGGGGTCGATACAATCTTCGGATATCCGGGCGGCGCGGTCCTGCCCATTTATGACGCCTTGTTCCAGCAGAACCAGGTCCAGCATGTGCTTGTGCGCCATGAACAGGGCGCCGCTCATGCGGCCGAAGGCCTTGCGCGCTCCACCGGCAAGGTCGGCTGCTTGCTCGTCACCTCCGGTCCCGGCGCCACTAATGCCATCACGGGTCTGGCTGATGCTTTGATGGATTCCATCCCGCTCGTTTGCATCACCGGTCAGGTGCCGACCCATCTCATCGGTTCGGACGCGTTCCAGGAATGCGATACGGTCGGCATTACGCGTCATTGCACCAAGCACAATTACCTTGTGCGCTCGGTGGAAGATCTGCCGCGCATTTTGCATGAAGCCTTTTATGTTGCCTCGCACGGCCGTCCCGGTCCGGTGGTGATCGACATTCCGAAGGACGTGCAATTTGCCATGGGCACTTATGTCGGCCCGCAGAACGTCCAGCACAAAACCTATCAGCCGCAGGTAAAGGGCGATCTCGAAAAGATCCGCGAAGCTGTGAAGATGATGGCGGCCGCCAAAAAGCCTGTCTTCTACACGGGCGGTGGCGTGATCAATTCGGGCCCAGCCGCGTCTGAATTGCTGCGCGAACTCGTCAAGCTCACAGGCTTCCCGATCACCTCGACG
Source organism: Beijerinckiaceae bacterium (assembly GCA_947453155.1). Classification (GTDB taxonomy): domain Bacteria; phylum Pseudomonadota; class Alphaproteobacteria; order Rhizobiales; family Beijerinckiaceae; genus Terripilifer. The sequence goes on from CANGFE010000027.1 coordinate 30,608, forward strand.
CTGATGGGCCTTGGTTCTTATCCGGCATCTGGCTCCAATTGGCTGGGCATGCTCGGCATGCACGGCACTTATGAAGCCAATCATACGATGCATGATTGCGATCTGATGATTTGCGTGGGCGCGCGTTTTGATGATCGTATCACCGGACGACTGGATGCATTTTCGCCGGGCTCGAAGAAGATCCACATCGATATTGATCCCTCGTCGATCAATAAGAATGTGAAGGTCGATCTCGCCATTATCGGCGATTGCGCACATGTGCTCGAAGATATGGTGCGCATTTGGCGGACGGAAGCGGCCAAGCCCGATCAGGCGGCGCTGAAAGATTGGTGGAAGCAGATTGATGTGTGGCGCGCGAAAAAGTCGCTCGCTTATCGTCCGTCAAAGACCACGATCAAGCCGCAATATGCAATCGAGCGTCTTTACGAATTGACGAAGAACCGCAACACGTACATCACGACCGAAGTCGGTCAGCACCAGATGTGGGCTGCGCAATTCTATCATTTCGAAGAGCCCAACCGCTGGATGACCTCAGGTGGTCTTGGCACGATGGGCTATGGTCTGCCGGCCGCCGTGGGCGTGCAGATGGCCCATCCCGATGCACTCGTCATCGATATTGCGGGTGAAGCATCCATCCTGATGAACATGCAGGAAATGTCGACAGCGCTGCAATATCGCCTGCCGGTGAAGATCTTCATTCTGAACAATGAATATATGGGCATGGTGCGCCAATGGCAGCAATTGCTGCATGGTGGCCGCTATTCTAATTCTTATTCCGAAGCTCTGCCTGACTTTGTGAAACTGGCGGAAGCCTATGGTGGTCATGGCATTCGCTGTTCGGATCCCGACAAGCTGGATGCAGCGATCATGGAAATGATCGAGTCTCCGAAAGCTGTCATTTTTGATTGCCTCGTCGAGAAGGAAGAAAATTGCTTCCCGATGATCCCGTCAGGCAAGGCGCATAATGAAATGCTGCTCGCTGAACTCGGTGATGATGCCGGTATTGAAATCGGCTCGGTCATCGATGAGCGCGGCAAGTTGCTGGTCTGATTGGCGGAAGAGAGAAGGTCGAAAACAATGAACGCACCCGCTATCCCGCCGTCTCCCTATTCGTCGGCACTGGGCAAATCGAACATCGAGCGTCACACGCTCTCTGTTCTCGTCGACAATGAACCGGGCGTGCTTGCGCGCGTCGTTGGTCTGTTCTCGGGCCGTGGCTATAATATCGAAAGCCTGACCGTCGCCGAGGTTGCTCATGGCGAACATTTGTCACGCATCACCATCGTCACCTCCGGCCCGCCGGAAGCGATTGAACAGGTCGGTCACCAGCTCGAGCGCCTCGTGCCCGTGCATCATGTGATCGATCTCACGCTCGCCAAAAAATCCATCGAGCGCGAGCTCGCCATGGTGAAGGTGCGCGGCAAGGGTGACGATCGTGTCGAGGCTTTGCAGGTGGCGGATGCTTTCCGTGCGCGTGTCATTGATGCGACGACCGAAAGCTTCGTGTTCGAGCTGACTGGCAATGCCGAGAAGATCGACCAGTTCGTCGAGCTGATGCGCCCCATCGGCCTCGTCGAGGTCTCCCGCACGGGTGTGGCCGCGATTTCGCGCGGGCCCGACCCCATCTAATGCCCTTTCAGCCCCGCCAAACCCGGCGGGGCGGTCCAGAACAGCTTTTCTTTGACGCGGGCGGACTTCGCGCTTAGAAGGCTCGATCACTTTTGCCAAGGGACGGTTCCGCCTTCGTCCCATCCAAACCCGGGAAACGACCCTATGCGCGTCTATTATGATCGTGATGC
>CANGFE010000028.1 GCA_947453155.1 Beijerinckiaceae bacterium
GACGCACTCCACCCGGGTCACTGATAAATATCTGAACAACAAATAGTAGACCCAACAAAACCCTCTGAAGGAGTTTCAAAATGGATCCTATTGCAGCGAAATACATCGGCGCCGGTCTGGCTACCATCGGCATGGGCGGCGCGGCTATTGGCGTCGGCGCCATCTTCGGCCAGTTCCTCTCGGGCGCTCTGCGCAATCCGTCGGCTGCTGACGGCCAGTTCGGCCGCGCCTTCATCGGCGCCGCGCTCGCTGAAGGTCTGGGCGTGTTCTCGTTCCTGGTCGCTCTTCTGCTCCTGTTCGTGGTGTAAAGCCCACGTTTGCGCGGCCGCCTGAAAATGGCGGCCGCGTTTTTCCTATTTCCTTTCCAAGCTTCATCCGGACGCGACATGGCAACCTCGGCAACGAACACAACGGCCCACACAGAAGCCCCCGGCGGTCACGCCAAGGGTCCCTTCCCGCCGTTCGACCCGAACGTTTTCGCGCCCCAGCTGATCTGGCTGGCGCTGACTTTCGGCGCGCTCTATCTCCTCATGTCGCGTATTGCGCTGCCGCGCATCGAAAACATTCTCGAAGCCCGTCGCGCGCGCATTGCCGCTGATGTCGACGATGCTGCTTCGATGCAGGGCAAGGCGCAGGCCGCCGGCGCTGCTTATGAAAAGACACTCGCTGATGCCAAGGCTTCGGCTCAGGCAACTGCCCAGTCCACGCGCGACAAGCTGGCCGCTGACTCGGCTGCCAAGCGCAAGACGCTGGAAGATCAGCTCAATGCCAAACTCGCCGATGCCGAGCGTTCGATTGCCGGCACCAAGGCACAGGCCATGAGCCATGTGACTGAAATCGCCACCACCGCTGCAGCTGACATTGTTGCGCATCTGACCGGAAAACCGGCGGACGTGCAGAAGATCGCTGCCGCCATCGCCTCGACCAAGGCGTAAGGAGAGATATGATGTTGAACGACGCCTTTTTCGTCGCCCTCGGCTTCTTCCTCTTCGTCGCGCTGCTGGGCTATCTCGGCGTGCACAAGACAATCGGAAAGTCGCTCGATGAGCGCGGCCAGAAGATCCAGGCAGAACTCGACGAAGCCAAGCGCTTGCGTGAAGAAGCAGCCGCCGTGCTCGCCTCTTTCGAGAAGAAGCGTACGGAAGCTGAAGCCGAAGCTCAGGCCATTGTTGCTCAGGCCCGCGCCGAAGCTGAAGAGCTTGCCAAGGAAGCCGCCGTGCGCATGGAAGAATTCATCGCGCGCCGCACCCAGCAGGCCGAAGGCAAGATTGCCGCTGCTGAAGCCCAAGCCGCTCAGGACGTGCGCGCTGCAGCGGCTGATGCTGCTGTGAAGGCTGCTGAAGTCGTGCTGACGGCAGAAGCCAAGGGTGCAACCGGCGAAGCGCTGGTCGCCAAGGGCATCGCCGATTTGAAGGCACTGATGCACTAAGCATCATCGCTCTCGCGAATTCAAAAACCCCGGTGTGAAAACACCGGGGTTTTTTATTGCCTTCTCAGCGCCGTCATTGCGAGGAGCATAGCGACGCGGCAATCCATAGCGCTAACGCCAAGAGGTCGGTGCTATGGATTGCCGCGTCGGCCTACGGCCTCCTCGCAATGACGAAGGAAAGGGTGCGAGCTATGGACCGGGATGTGTAATGGCAGGTGCAGCCAAGTCGAAAGAGTAACGAGGCTTGCCACTGTATCTCGGTCACCGCACGATAAAGATCACTCACAAGCCACATCAAACCCGTCATTGCGAGCGAAGCGAAGCAACCCAGGAGCCTCACGTGGGGCCTTCTGGATTGCTTCGGAGCTCACGCTCCTCGCAATGACGGGCTTTGCCCGTCACTCCGCCGCTTGTTGCGCGTCCGTGATCGGCTGCGGCGGTGTCCAGCGCAACACGGGGGCGCGTGCGGCGCGGGTTTCATCCAGACGACGACGTGGCGCATAGAAGGGCGCGCCTTCAAAACGCGTTTTCTCGCCGCGCAGCGCGCTCATCGCCAGATCGCGCAAGGTCATGATGAAGAGCTCGAGAGACGCAAGGCTCTCAGACTCGGTCGGCTCGATCAGCATCGCGCCATGGACCACCAGCGGGAAATACATGGTCATCGGATGATAACCCTCGTCGATCATGGCTTTCGCAAAATCGAGCGTGGTGACGCCCGTGTCCTTCAGCCAAGCATCATCGAACAGCACTTCATGCATGCAGGGACGATTGCCAAAGGGCAGGCTCATCAGATCAGCCAGACGCGCGCGCACGTAATTGGCGTTCAGCACCGCATCTTCTGACGCTTGCTTCAGACCATCCGAACCATGCGAGAGGATGTAAGACAGAGCCCGTACGAACATGCCCATCTGCCCGTGAAACGCCGTGAGGCGACCCAAAGCCTGCGTGCCAATGGCATCTTCCACCAGTGCGAGCTTGTCGCCATCGCGCTTGATGAAAGGCACTGGCGCAAAAGGCGCCAGACGCGAGGACAGCACCACCGGACCCGCACCCGGACCACCACCGCCATGCGGTGTGGAGAATGTCTTGTGCAGATTGATGTGCATGGCATCAATGCCGAGATCACCCGGGCGCACCTTACCAACGATGGCGTTGAAATTGGCGCCGTCGCAATAGAAGTAACCGCCGCCCTCATGCAGGATTTGCGCAATCTCGACGATCTGGCGCTCGAACAAGCCGCAAGTATTCGGATTGGTCAGCATGATGGCCGCTACTTCCGGCCCCATCAAAGCGCGCACCGCATCGGGATGCACATTGCCATCAGCGCCTGCTGGCACTGAGCGCACTTCAAAACCAATGGCGGCCGCTGTTGCGGGGTTCGTACCATGCGCGCTTTCGGGAACCAGCACGACTTTGCGCAAAGCGCCTTCACCCTTGGCTTCAATCGCCGCCTTGATCGCCGCCATGCCGCAATATTCGCCGTGTGCGCCAGCCTTTGGCGACATAGCGACAGCATCCATATTGGTCAGCGTCATCAACCAGCCCGCCAGCTCTTCAATGAGCGTGAGCGCGCCTTGCACGGTTGATTGCGGTTGCAGCGGATGAATGTCCGAAAAACCCGGCAAACGCGCCATGGATTCATTCAGCCGCGGATTATGCTTCATCGTGCAGGAGCCAAGCGGATAAAGCCCGGAGTCGATCGCATAATTTTTTTGCGAGAGGCGCACATAATGGCGCATGGTTTCAGGTTCTGAGAGACCCGGCAGACCGATCTCTTCCTCGCGCGCCAGATGGCCTAAGCGCGATACGAAGCTTGCCGGCTCATCGAGATCAACGCCGGTCACATCGGTGCGGCCGATCTCAAAGAGCAAAGCCTCTTCCATTTGCAGGCCGCGATTGCGCGTGAAGGTTTCGTGCGACGCAACAGCGGAGTCTTTTGGTGTGGTGGGACGCCCTTGATTATTCAGCATCACAACACCTCCTTGAGCGCGGCGACAAAGGTCGCACGGTCTTCATCCGTATTCACTTCCGTATTGGCGACAATGATCAGATCATCGAGACCTTTGCCCGACAGCAGACGCGATACAGGTACACCGCCCAGCACGCCTTTGGCGGCGAGTTTTTCGATCACATCAGCAGCCTTGCCCGGCACGCGGATGGTGAATTCGTTGAAGAAGCTCTGGTTGAGAACCTCAACGCCTTTCACACCCGCCAGCAGGCCCGAGAGCTGCACAGCATTGGCGTGATTGATGCGGGCAAGACGCTTCAATCCGGCTTCACCGAGCAATGTCATGTGAATGGTGAAAGCGAGCGCGCAGAGTCCTGAATTGGTGCAGATGTTCGAGGTCGCCTTGTCGCGGCGAATATGCTGTTCGCGCGTCGAGAGCGTCAGCACGAAGCCACGGCGACCTTCTGCATCAAGCGTTTCACCACACAGACGGCCGGGCATTTGGCGCACATATTTGGTGCGCGTGGCGAAGAGACCCACATAAGGGCCACCAAAATTCAGCGCATTGCCGATAGACTGGCCTTCGCCCACCACAATATCAGCGCCCATCGCACCGGGTGATTTCAGCGCGGCCAGCGACACAACTTCGGTGAAGACGGCGATCAGCAAAGCGCCATTGGCATGGCATTTTTCTGCAATGGCGGTAAGATCGCGCGGATTGCCGAAAAAGTCGGGCGTCTGCACAACCACGCAAGAGGTCGTGGCATCAATCTGCGAGAGAATATCTTCTGATGCGCGCACATCGGCATCCATCGTCACGACATCATCGCCTGCGAGCTGCGATTGCGTGCGCACGACTTCGGCATAATGCGGATGCAGACCACCCGACAGCACCGCCTTTTTGCGGCGCGTGACGCGATGGGCCATCAGCACGGCTTCGGCTGTGCCGGTGGAGCCGTCATACATGGAGGCATTGGCGACATCCATGCCGGTGAGCAAAGCCACCTGCGTCTGGAACTCGAACAGATATTGCAGCGTGCCCTGCGAGATTTCCGGCTGATAAGGCGTGTAGCTCGTCAAAAATTCCGAGCGCTGCAGGAGATGATCAACGGTTGCCGGCACATGATGCTTGTAGGCACCTGCCCCAACGAAAAACGGCACGGATGAGGCAGGCACATTGCGTGCTGCCAAGCGACCAAGTTGGCGTGCAACATCGAGCTCGCCTTTGCGGCGTGGCAGATCGAGCGGATCTTTCAAGAGAAGATGCGCAGGCACATCGGCGAAAAGCTCATCGACATGCGTCACGCCCATGCGTGCCAGCATGCCGGAGCGGTCAGTTTCGGAAAGCGGCAAATAGCGCATGGATCAAAATCCTCAGCTGCAGGAGGAGACGAAAGCCTGATAGGCGGCTTCATCCATCAATTCGGAGAGTTCGGCCTTGTCCTTGATTTTGATTTTCAAGAACCAGCCTTTGCCGGCGGGATCTTCATTGACGAGGCCCGGCTGGCCTTCAATCGCGCCATTCACATCGACGACTTCGCCCGATACAGGCGCATAGACTTCGCTGGCGGCTTTCACGCTTTCAACGACTGCGGCTTCCGCACCTTTGGCGACGACTTTGCCAGCCTGCGGCAATTCCACGAAGACGACATCGCCCAATTGGCCCTGTGCGAAATCGGTGATTCCGACAATGCCCACATCGCCTTCGACGCGGATATATTCATGATCCTTGGTGTAGCGGGTCTCGGACATTAGGGGCCTCGATAGTAGCGTGTGGGAACAAAGGGAAAGGCGACAACGCGCGCCGGCAATGGCTTGCCGCGCACGATGAGATTGAGTTCGGTGCCGAGAGCCGCATGGGCTGCATCGACATAGCCCATGGCAATGGGCTTTTGCAGCGACGGCGCAAAACCGCCAGACGTCACGCGGCCAACAATGGCGCCCGTGCTGTCAGCAATCTCCGCACCTTCGCGCGCAGGCGCTTTGCCATCGAGCGCAAGGCCGACGCGTTTGCGCGGCGCGCCTTCTGCCATGTGTTTCTGCACATGCGATGCACCGGGGAAACCACCTTCCGCACGGCGACGCTTGGAGATCGACCAGATGAGATTGCCCTCAATCGGCGTTGTTGTTGTGTCAATGTCGTGACCATAGAGGCAGAGGCCTGCCTCTAAACGCAGAGAGTCACGTGCGCCCAGACCAATCCATTTCACGCGCGCGTCCGCGAGCAATGTTTGCGCAAAGCTTTCAGCCTGCGCGTCCGGCACAGAGATTTCATAACCATCTTCACCCGTATAGCCGGAGCGCGAGATGTAGAGTTCGACATCATTGTGCGCTAAATTCTTTGCCGACATGAACGGCATCAGCTCCACACCCGGCAAGAGCTTCGACAAGACAGCCGAGGCCAAGGGCCCTTGCAGCGCGATCAGCGCGCGTGTGTTGAGAATATCGAGTTTGAGATCAGGCAAAGCGCGCGCGATATGGGCGAAGTCTTGATGCTTGCAAGCCGCATTCACGACGAGAAAGAGGCGATCATCTGAAAGCCGCGTCACCATCATATCGTCGAGGATGCCGCCTTCCGCATTGAGCAATTGCGTGTAGCGGATGCGCCCCTGCGCGAGGCTCGCAATATCGCCGGGCACCAGCGTCTCGAACCGCGCAATGACATTGGTGCCCGACAGAAAAGCCTGTCCCATATGCGAGACATCAAACAGCCCGGCCTTTTCACGCGTGTGCAAATGTTCGGTGAGAATCCCGTCGGGATATTGCACCGGCATGTCATAGCCAGCGAAAGGCACCATGCGCGCGCCTGCAGCGCGATGCAGCGCATGGAGCGGCGTCACCGCCAAAGGGGCATTATCGGAAGCATCAGTCATTCATCACCGGACATGCGAGCGCGTTTCTGCTGAGGCCAGCCAAGTGCTGTCCTCACGCGCCCCCTCTGTCCGTGTACCTGAGAGATTTCCCGCTCCTCACCTCAGAGAAGCAGTTACGCCCGTCGGTGGATCACGCCGCCATGCAACTGACATGCGACTGATCACTTTCCAGAGTGTCATCCCCTCGCGGTCCTTTGGCCTGAGCGTTTCCGGGGCGGTTGCGCCTTCGGCGACGGCACCTAAGTGCCGCTCTCTTCCGCGTGGGGTCTTTGGCTGACGAGAAGACGGTGCCTGAGTCTGACAAAACGAGTCAACCGCGACCAAGCCGCACAGCGACTTATGCCCAGCCTTTACAGCTCAGCTGCAAATCTTTGTTGCCGCTTTGAAACTTCAGCGCTTCGCGAGGCTGACGACGACCATGTAATCCTCATCCGCCTCTTCGCGCAGCCACGGCACGGTGAGCGGGTCTGAGACGACCGCAAAGGTCGTGTTGGAGCCGCCTGGCGGGATGGTCGCTGTGATATTCACAACTTTCGACGTCAGGATTTTCTTGTCCGTTTCGCGACGGATGCCGATGCGCACGGGCACAGAGACGGTGCCTGCACCGCCCGCAGGGCCTGCCACAACGCGGCCGGCCACACCGACGCGGATCGAAATCTGCTTATTGGCGACGGTGCATTCGCGTGCCGTGTCGGAAATTGCGAATTGATGGCGCAGACCAGCGCCCGAGCCGATCTGAGCGACACCGCCGCCTTCTTCGACATCCACGACCGGACATTCAACGCGGTCGGAATTATCCACCACGGACTCAACCGGCTTGGGAGCGGTGGTGGAATTGAACGCGATCAGATTGGCGAGTTTCGTCATGGCCGAGGGCTCAGACGAGCCCGTGCTGCTGCCCGACGAGGCACAACCCGCCAGAAGCAGGGCGGAGGTGGTCGCTAGGAAAACTTTCCTCATATCATTCCTCCCGATGCGCGGCTCACGGCAGCGCGTCAAATCCTTGGCCGAAGCCCGCCAGCGCTAGCGGCAGGCCCACACCTTCTTCCGGCGTATTGAACACAATGAAAGTGGCATTCTTGCCCGCTTTCAATTGGTCGACGAGCTTATCTTCCATCACGACTTCGGCCACGCAGCCGGTCGGCAGGCAGCGAACGAATCCAGCGCGGCCCACATCAATATTGTCGATCTTCAGGCCAAGACCGGCGGGAATCAGCACGCCCAAGGGGGCGATGACGCGCAAGAGGCGCGACTTGCCGTCGGCCGTCTTCAACATAATGACAACAAGACTCACATTGGGTTTGTCTTCTGCCGCAATGGACTGGATCAGCGCGCATTGTTCACGGGCGGCGCCCGGCGGCATCTCACAGCGCGTTTCCCAATCGCCATATTTGCCCTTCACCACGCCCTGAGCACGGGCCGCATCGACCCCACCGAGGGACAGGATCAGCGCTGAAAACAGGCTTAAAATCAGAAACTTAGCGGCCGCACGCGTGATCATCATCAGATCCATTCCGGGGCTGGGCCCCGTGCCAGCGGGCGCTCAAGCCCGCTCGTTTTCTTGCCCGTTGGGGTAACAAATGCCCCGTCCCTGTCAAGTCGGGATGACTTGAGGCCCCAAAATCCCGCCCCTTTTGGCAGCCCGCTGATTTGACGCTGCCTTCGGCGGTCATATGCCGCAAGCTCTTGGCCGATGGATCGTGTTGCGCTTGCGGCCGCTTTGTGGTTTTGAACTGCCACGTGCCAAACCCGAGACTCAAACAAGCGGGATTGGATACGCGCGGGCGAAAATAGGCCGGGGGAACGTCCGCGCGCCAAAATGATATTCCCACGGCGCAGCAGGAGCGATGACGTGCAAGCTCGGCACAATCTTGTCTCGACGGGGGCTGCTTGCCTCTCAGCAATCACAGGTCTGACGGGATTCATTCCCGCGGCCTTCGCACAGGGCTTCCAGCCTGGCCTTTCTCATGCGGCCCAAGACCAAATTGGCATGATGCAACCAGCATCAACCATGGCCCAGGAAATGGCAGCGTTTCACAACAACCTGTTGTTGCCGATTATCACGGTGATTTCGATCTTCGTGTTGGCGCTGTTGATCTATGTGATCTTCCGCTTTAACGAGCGCGCCAATCCGAACCCGTCGCGCACGACGCATCACACGGGTCTCGAAGTGGCTTGGACAGCCATTCCGCTGATGATCCTCGTGGTCATCGCGATCCCGTCTTTCCGCTTGCTCACCAAGCAGATCGCTCTGCCTGAAACCGACATGACGGTGAAGGTGATCGGCAAGCAATGGTACTGGACCTACGCTTATCCGAAGGATCAGAACGGCGGCTTTGAATTCGACTCCAACTTGCTCGACCAGACGAAGCTTGCTGCTGGCAAGTTGAAGCTGCTCGATGTGGACAATGAAGCTGTCGTGCCGGTCGGCAAAGCGATCCGCTTGCAGATCACTGCTGACGCTGTTGGCGTCATCCACTCCTTCACGATCCCCGCGCTCGGCGTTCGTATGGACGCAGTTCCCGGCCGCTTGAACGAAGCTTGGTTCAAGGCTGAGAAGGAAGGCATTTATTACGGCCAGTGCTCCAAGCTTTGCGGCAAGGATCACGCCTATATGCCGATCGCCTTCCGTGTTGTGTCCGAGCAGGCCTATGCGGCTTGGCTCGCCGACGCGAAGAAGAAGTTCGCTTCTGCTTCCAGCGATGTGACGGTGGCTGACGCCACCGCCACCATCCGCCAGTAATCAAACCGTCTCGAAAGACGAGGGAAAAAGATGGCAACCACAACCGCCCATCACCACGACGACCACGCCCATCACATTCCGACGGGCTGGCGCCGCTATATGTTCTCGACCAACCATAAGGACATTGGCACGCTCTATTTGATCTTCGCGATTTTCGCAGGGATCATTGGCGGCCTTCTGTCGATCGCCATGCGTGCAGAACTCGCGGGCACGGGCATTTCGGTGTTCCCGTGGATCTCGAAAATGCTGACCGGCGATGGTTCGATCGATGCGGCGAAGAACATGTACAATGTGTTCATCACTGGCCACGGCGTCATCATGATCTTCTTCATGGTTATGCCCGCCCTCATCGGCGGCTTTGGCAACTGGTTCGTTCCGATCATGATCGGCGCGCCGGATATGGCCTTCCCGCGCATGAACAACATTTCGTTCTGGCTGCTCCCGGCCTCATTTGCTCTGCTCATCATCTCGATGTTTGTCGAAGGTGCGCCGGGCTCGATGGGCTTTGGCGGCGGCTGGGTGATGTATCCCCCGCTCTCCTCGAACACGGGTCACCCCGGTCCGGCGATGGACTTCGTGATCCTGTCGCTCCACGTAGCTGGTGCGTCGTCGATCTTGGGTGCGATTAACTTCATCACCACGATCTTCAACATGCGCGCGCCTGGCATGACACTGCACAAGATGCCGCTGTTTGCTTGGTCCGTGTTGATCACGGCCTTCTTGCTTGTGCTGTCGCTGCCGGTTCTGGCGGGCGCCATCACCATGTTGCTGACCGACCGTAACTTCGGCACCACCTTCTTCGATCCGTCGGGCGGTGGCGATCCGATCCTGTTCCAGCATCTGTTCTGGTTCTTCGGTCACCCGGAAGTTTACATTCTCATTCTTCCTGGCTTCGGCATCATCAGCCACATCATCTCGACCTTCTCGAAGAAGCCCGTGTTCGGTTATCTCGGCATGGCTTACGCGATGGTTGCGATTGGCTTCGTCGGCTTCCTCGTGTGGGCTCACCACATGTATACGGTCGGCCTCTCGCTCAACACGCAGCGCTACTTCGTCTTCGCGACGATGGTGATTGCCGTGCCCACAGGCGTGAAGATCTTCTCCTGGATTGCGACGATGTGGGGTGGTTCGATCCGCTTCACCACGCCGATGATCTGGGCGGTGGGCTTCATCTTCCTGTTCACGGTGGGTGGTGTGACCGGCGTCGTTCTCGCGAATGCTGCCATCGACCGCTACATGCACGAGACCTATTACGTTGTGGCTCACTTCCACTACGTGCTGTCGCTCGGCGCCGTGTTCGCGCTCTTCGCGGGCTTCTACTACTGGTTCCCGAAAATGTCGGGCTACATGTACAATGAGTTCCTCGGCAAGCTGCATTTCTGGGTCATGTTCGTCGGTGTGAACCTGACGTTCTTCCCGCAGCATTTCTTGGGCCTCGCTGGCATGCCGCGTCGTTACATCGACTATCCGGATGCTTACGCTCTGTGGAACCAGATCTCGTCTTACGGCTCCTATCTGTCGGGCTTTGGCGTTCTGATCTTCCTCTACATCATCTGGGAAGCTTTCAGCGCCAAGCGCATCGCGGGCAACAATCCGTGGGGTGAAGGTGCAACGACGCTGGAATGGACGCTGACTTCGCCGCCTCCGTTCCACCAGTTCGAAACGCTGCCGCGCATCACCGGCTCGGAACACTAAGATCTACCTCCGGCGGTTCTTCTTGAGAGAGAACCGCCGGAGCCTTCCTTCGAGCAGCGCCCTGCGCGCTGTTCCAAAGAGGGCTCCAAAAAGAGAACGCTTCACATGAGTTTGGTGAGTGGTGAGCAGATTGACGGCGGCTTGCGCATTTCAAGCGCGAGCCCACGCGATTATTTCGCGCTGCTGAAGCCGCGCGTCATGTCGCTTGTCGTGCTCACAGCACTGGCTGGCATGATGATCGAGCCTGTCAAAGTGCATCCAGTCGTCGGCTTTATTTCCCTGCTCGCGATTGCGGTTGGCGCTGGCGCCTCTGGCGCGCTGAACATGTGGTATGATGCCGATATTGACGCCGTGATGAGCCGCACCTCGACGCGCCCCATTCCATCGGGCCGTATTCAGCCCGGCGAAGCGCTTGGCTTCGGCTTGGTGCTATCTGCTTTCTCTGTTGCGACGCTTGGTCTTGTGTCGAACTGGCTGGCCGCTGGCCTGCTCGCCTTCACGATCTTCTTCTATGCCGTCATCTACACAATGTGGCTGAAGCGCTGGACGCCTCAGAACATCGTCATTGGTGGCGCGGCCGGCGCTCTGCCACCCGTTGTGGCTTGCGCCGCTGTGACGGGTTCGGTGAGCCTGGCGAGCCTTGTGCTCTTTGCCATCATCTTCATCTGGACGCCGCCCCATTTCTGGGCGCTCGCCATTGCCAAGGCCGGTGAATATGGCCGCGCGGGCGTGCCGATGATGCCCAATGCCAAGGGTGAAAAGCGCACGCGCCTCGAAATGCTGATCTACACGATCTTGCTTGCGCCGCTTGGCGTTGTGCCAGCGCTGCTTGGCCAAGCCTCCATCGCTTATGGCGTGATTGCTGCGCTCTCGGGCCTGTTCATGCTCCGTCTCGCGATCAAAGTCTGGCGTGCCGCTGATGCGGAAGCTGCCGACCGCGATTGCAAGAAACTGTTTGGTTATTCGATCCTCTATCTCTTCCTTCTGTTCGGTGTGATCGTGATTGAAAACACGATTGTCACTGTTCTGCGTGTGATGGGCTAAGGAACATGAACACAATGACTGAACAGAACAACGACGGCATCAAGCTCACGCCTGAGCAGGCCAAGGCGCGCCGCGCACGCAATATTGCGCTGGGCCTTTGCATTGCTGGTCTGTGCGTTCTTTTCTTTGCCGTCACGATCGTGCGCCTGGGCGGCGCCGTTTTGCAGCGTCCCATGTGAGCTTGACCTGACATGACCGTGCCTCTCCCCCTCGACACAAATCTCCAGCGCCGCAATGGCCGCGTGGCGGTGATTGTTGCGGGCTGTGTGGCGGGCATGATCGGCATCTCTTATGCAGCCGTGCCGCTCTATGAAATGTTCTGCCGCGCCACGGGCTATGGTGGCGTGCCGCAAATTGCCAAAGACGAGACGGCACTGCGCGGCGAGAAAGTGCTGAGCGTGCGCTTCGACGCCAATATTGCTTCCGATCTGCCCTGGAGCTTTGAGCCGGATGTGCCAAGCATCAAGCTGCGCACGGGCGAGACGGCGACGATTTTCTACAAAGTGAAGAACAAGTCAGACCACGAGACGATTGGCATCGCCTCCTACAATGTCGCGCCCGAGCGCTCGGGCATGTTCTTCAACAAGATTTCTTGCTTCTGCTTCTCGGAACAGCGGCTGGGACCAGGCGAGACGATGGATATGCCCGTCGTCTTCTTCCTCGATCCAGCTCTGGAGAAAGACGAGATCATGAAGCATCAGGATCAGGTCACCCTGTCCTATACGTTCTACGCATCCAAAACGCCGGTCACCGCATCGCGGAGCAAATCGGCGTTTTGAATACGACTGAAGCCGCCTTGACCCTTGTGAATGAACAGGGCAAAGGGCGGAACAATGAGTGGCTCCGGGGCGCCAATCCCGGGGTTTGAAGAGTGAGGTGGCCGGGAGGCCATAAGATAAAAGACGTCAAAGGAAGCTGTCATGGCCGACGCCCATAGCAAACCGAACCACGACTACCACCTCGTTGACCCGAGCCCATGGCCGTTGGTCGGCTCGATCTCCGCTTTCGTGATGGCCGTTGGCGCCGTCATGTGGATGAAGGGCCTGACCCTGCTTGGCCTGAAGGCCGGCGGTTATGTCTTCGGCGCTGGTTTCATCGGCGTTCTCTACGTCATGGCCGCATGGTGGGGCGACGTGATCAAGGAAGCCGAGCATGAGGGCCACCACACCCGCGTCGTGCAGCTGCATCATCGCTACGGCATGATCCTCTTCATCGCCTCAGAAGTGATGTTCTTCGTTGCCTGGTTCTGGGCCTATTTCGACGCCAGCCTCTTTTCTGGTGAAGTCGGCCAATATGCGCGCGTGGAATTCACGGGCGGTCACTGGCCGCCGAAGGGCACGGAAGTGTTCGATCCGTGGCACCTGCCGCTGCTCAACACGCTCATCCTGCTGACGTCGGGCACGACCGTCACTTGGGCGCATCATGCTTTGCTGCATGGTGATCGCGATGGCCTCAAGAAGGGCCTGGTGCTCACCGTTCTGCTCGGCGCTCTGTTCACCTGCGTGCAGGTGTACGAATATTCGCACGCTGCTTTTGCCTTCAAGGGCTCGATCTATGGCGCGACCTTCTACATGGCGACCGGCTTCCACGGTTTCCACGTGCTCGTCGGCACGATCTTCCTGATCGTCTGCCTGCTGCGCGCCTCGGCTGGTCACTTCAACACGAAGCAGCATCTCGGCTTTGAATTTGCCGCTTGGTACTGGCATTTCGTGGACGTGGTCTGGCTGTTCCTCTTCGCTGCCATTTATGTTTGGGGCAGCGCGGGAGCCCATATCGCCGGCGGCCATTAAGGCTTTTGCCGCAATTTTGAAGGGGCGGCCTCGTGCCGCCCTTTTTCATTTCTGGAAAGCCGCCCATGCAACATGATGATCAATATCCGCCGCAATCGCCCTATGACACGGGATTGAAGGGACTGTGCCCGCGCTGCGGACAAGGTCACTTGTTCAAAGGCTTCATCAATATCGCGCCCAAATGCGATGTCTGCGACATGGAGTTCGACTTTGCTGATGCCGGCGATGGCCCGGCCGTCTTCGTCATTCTGATTGCGGGCTTCATCGTGGTCGGCGCAGCGCTTTATGTCGAAATCCAATATGAGCCGCCGATGTGGGTGCATATGGCCATCTTCTTGCCGATGGTGCTTGTGGTGGTGCTGGGCATGTTGCGCCCGCTCAAAGGCCTGCTGGTCGCTTTGCAATATCGCAACAAGGCCGAACAGGGACGATTGGTGAAATGAATTTGCGCGCAGGCGGGCTTGGTCTTGTTCTGGCGGGTGTCTGCGCGCTCGCAGCCTTTGCGCTGCTGATTTCGCTGGGCACATGGCAGATGCACCGCCTCGCGTGGAAAGAAGATCTCATCACCAAGATCGAAGCGCGTGTGCAGGCGCCACCTGTCGGGCTGCCCGATGAAAGCGCATGGGCGTCGCTCAAGCCCGATGATTACGAATATCGCCATGTAAGCCTGCGCGGCACATTCGACCACGCCAAAGAAATTTTAGTTTTTCGTGCGTCCGGCCCCAATGAAGGCCTCTCGCAACCGGGCTATGTGGTGATGACGCCGCTGCGCCTTGAAAGCGGCGCGAGCCTGCTTGTGGCGCGTGGCTTTGTGACAGAAGCTTTCAAAGATCCTGCCAAGCGTGCGCAGGGCCAGATGGAAGGCTCTGTGAGCCTCTCAGGCTTCATGCGCGCGCCGGAACCGCGCAACAATTTCACGCCCGCCGACAGCCCCGAAAAAGCCCTCTGGTACACGCGCGACCCCGCGGCCATGGCGGCCGCGCTCAACCTGCCCCGCCCCGCGCCCTTCTCCATCGATGCCGATGCCACGCCCCTGCCCGGCGGCTGGCCCAAGGCGGGGGTGACAGTAGTCTCCATCCGCAACGACCATCTGGCTTACGCCCTGACCTGGTACGGGCTGGCGGCGACGCTGGTGGCCTTGGTTGGCTTTCTGATCTGGCGGAACCGCAAGGCCCGTTGAACGGGTTATGCCACCGGTCTTTCTGTGCTAGGGAAACCCGCAATTGGACGGCCGCCGTCATTGCGAGGAGCGCAGCGACGCGGCAAGCCAGAGGCCACATGTGAGGCTTCTGGTTTGCTTCGCTTGCGCTCGCAATGACGGACACTTTCGACGAATAGGACCAAACTTGAATTACCTCTCGACCCGCGGCGAAGCCCCCATCCTGTCCTTCACGGAAGCCCTGCTGGCTGGCCTGGCGCGCGATGGCGGCCTTTATGTGCCGCAATCCTATCCGCAGCTCTCCAAGCCAGAGATCGCAGGCTTTGCTGGCCTGTCTTATGCGGAAGTCGCCGAGAGCGTCATAGGGCCGTTCACCGGCAACGAGATTGATGCGCATGATTTCACCCGCATGGTGCATGAGGCCTATGGCACGTTCCGCCATCCGGCTGTGACACCGCTCGCGCAGGTCGGCGATAATCTCTTCATTCTCGAACTCTTCCATGGCCCCACGCTCGCCTTCAAAGATGTGGCGATGCAATTGCTCGGCCGCATGATGGACCATGTGCTGAAAGCGCAAGGCCGACGCGCCACGATTGTTGGCGCCACATCAGGCGATACGGGTGCAGCCGCTATTGAAGCGTTCCGCGGCCTTGAGCAGGTCGATGTGTTCATCATGTATCCGCACAATCGCGTGTCGGATGTGCAGCGCCGCCAGATGACGACGGTGGAAGGTGAAAACATTCACACCATCGCGCTCGAAGGTACGTTTGATGATTGCCAAGGCATTTTGAAAGGCCTGTTCAACAATCATACGTTCCGCGACCAGATGGGCCTGTCGGGTGTGAACTCGATCAATTGGGCGCGCGTCGTGGCGCAGATCGTTTATTATTTCACCAGCGCCGTTGTGCTGGGTGGCCCGCATCGCCCGATCTCTTTCACCGTGCCGACCGGCAATTTTGGCGATATTCTCGCCGGCTATGTTGCCAAGCGCATGGGCCTGCCGATCAACCGCCTTGTGATTGCAACCAATGAGAACGACATTCTCGCACGCACGCTGAGCGAAGGCGCTTATGAAGTGCGCGGCGTTCATGCGACGCAATCGCCCTCCATGGATATTCAGGTCTCGTCCAATTTCGAGCGCCTGATGTTTGATGCGGGCGGGCGCGATGCGTCTAAAATCCGCGCCTTGCAGGCGAGCCTCGCGCAATCGGGCCGCTTTGACATGCCGGTCGATATGCTGACCAAGATTACGGACGAATTCGACGCCTATCGCACGGGCGAGACGGGCACAGCCAAAGAAATGGCGCGCGTCTATAAAGACTGCGGCATGTTGATTGATCCGCATACGGCGGTTGCTGTCCATGCCGCGCGCAAAGCTTTGGCGCATGATCCCTCGACCCCGATGGTGGCACTGGCGACCGCCCATCCGGCGAAATTCGGGGCGGCGGTTGAAAAAGCGACAGGCCGCAAGGCTGAATTGCCGGAGCATTTGCACGGCATTATGGAGAAAAAAGAACGCTTCACCGTTTTGCCGAATGATCAGGCAAAGGTGGAAGCTTTCGTGCGCGAGCGCGCTCGCGCGGGCAAATAATGGCGGTCGAAGTCACGACCCTGCCCTCGGGTCTTCGCATCATCACAGATGCGATGCCCAATCTCGAAACAGCCTCCATCGGCGTGTGGATTGGCGCGGGTTCACGCCATGAAAGTGCGTCTGAACACGGGCTTTCGCATTTGCTTGAACATATGGCGTTCAAAGGCACGAAGCGCCGCTCGGCCAAGCAAATTGCTGAAGAGATTGAAGCCGCGGGTGGCGATCTCAATGCCGCCACCACCAGCGAGACTACGTCCTATTATGCGCGCGTGCTCGCCTCCGACACAGGTCTCGCGCTCGATATTTTTGGCGATATTCTGACGCAAAGCGTGTTTGACCCGCAGGAATTGGAACGCGAGAAAAGCGTCATCCTGTCGGAAATTGCAGCCGCCGAAGAAACGCCCGACGATCTCGTCTTCGATCTGCTGACGGATGCTGCTTATCCCGATCAGCCGATTGGCCGCACCATTCTTGGCACGCCCGAACGCGTCTCGTCTTTTGATCGCAGCTCGATTGAAACCTACCTCACGCGCCATTATGCGGCACCCTCCACCATCATTGCGGCCGCTGGTGCGGTTGATCACAAAGCGATTGTCGAAGAAGCGCAAACGCGCTTTGCGAGTCTGGCTGCAACTTCAGCTGCGCAAATGGCGCCCGCGCACTATGTCGGCGGCACGCAACTTTTGAAGCGCAAATTGGAGCAGACGCATCTTGTCGTCGGCTTCCAGGGTGCAAGCTTCCATGACGAGCATGAATTCGCTTTGCATGTCTTCTGCAATGCCGTGGGTGGCG
Source organism: Beijerinckiaceae bacterium (assembly GCA_947453155.1). Classification (GTDB taxonomy): domain Bacteria; phylum Pseudomonadota; class Alphaproteobacteria; order Rhizobiales; family Beijerinckiaceae; genus Terripilifer. Next base: position 17,065 of record CANGFE010000028.1, read on the forward strand.
GCATGTCCTCGCGTCTGTTCCAGCGCGTGCGCGAAGAGCGTGGTCTTGCCTATTCCATCTACACATTCCATTGGCCTTACGCGGATACGGGCCTTTTCGGTTTTTATGCCGCGACGGGCCATAAGGATGTGGCTGAACTCATGCCCATGGCGCTCGGCTGCCTGCGTGAAGCGGTGGATGATCTCACCGAAGATGAAATGCAGCGCGCCAAAGCACAGATGAAGGTGGCTTGGCTCGCGGCACTTGAATCTTCTGCCGCACGCGCCGAACAAATCGCCCGCCAGCATCTGTTTTTCGATCGCGTCTTGCCGCGCGAAGAAATCATCGGCAGGATTGATGCGCTGACTTTGGCCGATGTGCGCCAAGCGGGTGCGGGGGCTCTGCTCTCGGCTCCCACATTGGCCGCCATTGGCGAGACGAAGAAAATCATGACACAGGCGAAAATCGCTGAATTTCTCGCCTGAGGGGATGCAGGACACAGAATGGCTCTGTTCCGTCTGGGGATCGCGACTGAAAAACTGCACGTCATCCGCGGTGATGGCCTGCTGTTGCGTCCCTTTGAATCCCGCGATTTCGACGCTTGGGCCGCGCTGCGCGACAAGAGCCGCGATTTCCTGACCCCTTGGGAGCCAACCTGGGGCTCAGATGATCTGACCCGCTCGGCATTCCGCCGCCGTGTCCGGCGTAATGAAGAAGAAATCCTGCGGGATGAAGCCTATCCGCTGCTCATTTTCCGCGAGGCGGACGGGGCATTGCTCGGCGGGCTGACTTTTGGACAGGTTCGTCGTGGCGTCTCCCAGACGGCGACCCTGGGCTATTGGATGGGCGAGCCCCATGCGGGACGGGGCTATATGGGCACCGCCGTGCGGCAAGCATGTGTCTACGCTTTCGCCTCACTGCATCTCCACCGGATCGAGGCGGCCTGCCTGCCCACCAATATGCGCTCCATCCGGTTGCTCGAAAGTGCCGGCTTCCGGCGCGAGGGCTTGGCGCGATCTTACTTGCGAATCAATGGGATATGGCAGGATCACGTGCTCTATGGGCGCCTTGATTCTGACCCCGCGCCACCGCCTGTGCGCAATAAACCGGCTCGATTCTGAGCCACTTGGGCCTGACTTCAACTGTGGGGCGGGCGTGCCTTTGCCTTGCCCGAGGCCTCCCCAAGCTTTACCAATCAAACTTCCGACACGGTCGCAGTCCATGGGGCATGGGGCCGATTGAAAAGGCGTGGGTTGGGCTTCTCCGGCCCAGAGTTGAAGTGAGTCTCGTGCGTCGGCTTTTTGCTGCTCTTCTCCTGCTTGTTTTCGTGGTCGCGGGCTTCAGCCCGGCAAAGGCCATTGAATCGGTGCGTGTGCCGCTCTCGGCCCGCGCCATCGACCTGACGCAGGCAGTTGAAAATTTCTCGACACAAGGCGACCGCATCCAAGTCTCCACGGCAGCGGGCGCCGATGGCATTGTTCGCCGCATTGAAGTGAATGCCGCCAAAGCTGGCACGCAGCCCTTCTGGATCGCCTTTGCGCTGACCAATGACACGGAAGAGCAAATCGAGCGCCTGATCGTAGCGCCGCATTTCCGACTCGTGGGCTCAGGCGTGATCTGGCCTGATCTTGGCGCCTCGCGCGTCTCGGCCATTACCGCGAGCCAAGGCTTCCCGCCCGAGCGCGAAGATTCTCCTGATGCTGACGTCTTCCGTCTGACGCTCGACCCCGGCACGACGGTGACTTATGTCGCCGAATTGCGCACGGCCAATCTGCCACAGATCTATCTGTGGGAGCCTGACGCTTACAAAGACAAAGTGACGAGCCTGACGCTCTACAAAGGCCTGATCATCGGCATTTCGGGTTTGCTCGCACTGTTCCTCACCATTGTCTTTGTGGTGAAAGGCGCGGTGATCTTCCCCGCGGCCGCCGCGCTTGCTTGGGCGGTGCTGGCCTATGTCTGCATTGACTTCGGCTTCTGGGGCAAACTTTTTGATCTCGGCAATGAAGCTGACCGCATCTGGCGCGCGGGTGCTGAAACCATTCTCGCTGCGACGCTGCTCGTCTTTCTCTTCGCTTATCTCAATCTGAGCCGCTGGCATGTGCGCGCTTCGCATGTGGCGACCATCTGGCTGATCTTTTTGGCGGGTCTCATTGGTCTGGCGATTTTCGATGCGCCAGTGGCCGCTGGTGTGGCGCGCATTTCGCTCGCGACCATTGCGGGCGTTGGCTTTATTCTCGTGCTCTATCTGTCGACGCATGGTTATGACCGCGCGGTCATGCTCATTCCGACATGGCTCTTGCTGTTGGCTTGGGTCGCGGCTGCGGGCTTTACCGTCACGGGCCAGCTGACCAATGATTTGGTGTCACCCGCTTTGATTGGCGGGCTTGTGCTGATCGTCATGCTGATTGGTTTCACCGTCATGCAAAATGCTTTTGCAGGCGGCATGGCGCATGGCAGCGTGTCAGACTCGGAACGCCGCGCGCTCGCACTCACAGGTGCTGGCGACATTATCTTCGATTGGGATGTCGCCTCCGACGATATTTATGTAAGCCCCGAAGCTGAACAGACCTTGGGCGTCAAACGCGGCGCGCTGGAAGGTCCCGCCTCTGCTTGGCTTGATGTTCTCCACCCATTTGATCGCGACCGCTATACGGCCTGCCTCGACACAGTGCTCGAACAACGCCGCGGGCGTCTTGCCATTGATTTCCGCCTGCGCGCAGCTGACGGACATTATGTCTGGTTCCTGCTGAAAGCGCGCCCAGTGGTGGGCGCTGACGGCGAAGTTGTGCGCGTAATCGGCACACTCTCCGACATTACCGAGATGAAAACGGCCGAAGAGCGTCTGCTGCAAGATGCCGTGCATGACAATCTGACTGGTCTGCCCAATCGCGAGATCTTTTTCGACCGCCTCGAAATGGCGCTGAACAATGCGGTGATCGATCAATATCGCTATCCGACTGTGTTCTGCGTCGATCTTGATCGCTTCCGTCAGGTCAATGAAGCGGTCGGTCTCTCTGCTGGCGACTCGATCCTGCTCACCGTCTCGCGCCGTTTGAACCGTCTGCTACGCGAGCAAGATACTTTGTCGCGCGTGTCGGGTGATCAATTTGCGATTATTCTTCTGTCGGAAATGAACCACGAAAAGCTTGTGGCCATTGCCGATTCCATTCGCCGCACGATTGCCACGCCCATTTCCTTCGGCGAGCGCGATGTGGCGCTGACCTGTTCGGTCGGCATTGCGCTGTATGATGTGCAATTGCATCCCAAGCGCGAAGACATGCTGAAGGATGCCGAAATCGCCATGTCTTACGCGAAGAAACTGGGCGGCAATCGCACAGAAATCTTCCGCCCCTCCATGCGCGCTTTGCGCTCGGACCGCACGGCACTCGAGGCTGATCTGCGCCGCGCGCTCGATCGTGGCGAAATGAAAATCGTCTTCCAGCCGATTGTGCGCCTCGAAGATCGAACCATTGCTGGATTTGAGTCGCTGTTGCGGTGGGAGCATCCGCGCTTGGGCCGCTTGAACCCGAGCGACTTTATGGCAGTGGCGGAAGAAACCGGCGTCATTGTGGATCTGGGCATTTTCATGCTGGAGCGCACCGCGCGCGAATTGTCAGCCTGGCAAAATGCGCTGGATGTGAACCCGCCGATTTTCGCCAATGTGAATATTTCGTCACGCCAATTGCTGCGTCACGATCTGCTGCATGATGTGAAGGGCGTGTTGACGCGCTCGGCTGTTTTGCCCGGCACATTGAAGCTCGAAATCTCTGAAGCCCTGATCATGGACAATCCGGAATTTGCCATGCAAATGCTGGAGCGCCTGCATGAATTGGGCGCGGGCATTTGCTTGCAGGGCTTTGGCACGGGCCATTCCTCGCTGTCGCAATTGCAGCGCCTCAAGATTGATATGATCAAGATTGATCGCATGATGACGCGACCTAATGCCAAGGGCACGCGCCCCGTCATCCTGCGCTCGCTCGTTTCACTCGCGCATGATCTCAATGTGCAAGTGATTGCTGATGGCACGGAGAGCGAAGACGATACGGTCGAACTCGGCCAGCTCGGTTGCGAATATGCGCAAGGCAATGCCTTCGGCAATCCGATCACCATGGCAGAAGCCCGCCGCCTCGTCGGCGCGGCGCATGAAGCGGCTTAAGCGTGGCCCGCTTGGCCTGAGAGCATCGCTGGATCAATACCAAGCATGCGAACAGCCCGGCCCCATTTGCTCTCGACATCGCGATCAAACAAAAGGCTCGGATCAGCAGGCACATTGAGCCAGCCGTTTTGCTGGATCTCTTCTTCCAATTGTCCCGCCGACCAGCCTGCATAGCCCAAGGCCAGAACCGCTTGTTGCGGCCCGTGACCGCGCGCAATGGCACGTAGAATATCAACCGTTGCCGTCAGCGAGACCGCGTCATCAATCGTCAATGTCGAATTGTCGATGAAGAAATCGGATGAATGCAGCACAAAGCCACGGCCCGTTTCGACTGGCCCACCTTTGAGCACCTGCATTTTCTCAGCAGGATCGGGCAAGCGGATCAGCTCGTCTGGCTCGAATAGCTCAAGCTGTTCCAAAAGATCAGGGAAGGTGATTTTGCGCGCAGGCTGGTTGATGATCAGCCCCATCGCCCCTTCAGAGGAATGGGCGCAAATATAGACCACGGAACGCGCGAAACGCTGGTCGGCCATGCCCGGCATGGCGAGCAGAAACTGACCATCAAGATAGCCTGAGGATGGATCGGAAGGAATGATCGTTTCGATTGCCATGCCGATCATGCTACGCCTTCATTTGTTACAGAACAAGGAAGGGCCGCCCCGCCCTCTCACGCCATCGTGTGTGGCGCTTGAACAGGGGGGCCCGCAGAAATGTTCCATGCGCAAGCTGACGGCAAAGATCTTGAAATGGGTGGCACTTCCGGCCCTGACGCTGGCTTTGGCGGGCGCCTCTGCTTGCGCCCAAACCGAGAGCGGCCCCTGGAGTGCCGGCGCCAATTCACGGGCGCGGCTGCTTGCCGCAGGGGCACCTGAATCAGGCCTCTACCGTGCCGGAATCGAAATCGAATTGAAAAGTGGTGCGCATACTTATTGGCGTGACCCGGGTGATGCCGGTGTCCCGCCCACCATTTCCTTCGAAGGCTCGCACAATGTGAAGCAAGCGACCTTGCGCTTCCCCGCGCCTTCACGCATCGATGAAGGCGGCCTCACCGTCTATGGCTATCGCAACAGCCTCATCCTGCCGATGGATGTTGTGCCGCAAGATGCGAAAGCCCCCGTGCATTTGAATCTGCGCTTCACATACGCGGCTTGCGATAAAATCTGCATCCCTGCTGAGCTCGCGGGCGCCATCGATCTGGCGCCCGATACGCCGCGCGGCACGCAAGCCATTCGCTTGGCGCAGGCCATTCGGCTTTTGCCGACCATCATGGATGGCGCGCAACTGGGCCTGAGCGCCAAGCCCCTCGAACAGGGCGGCAAAGCTGGCTGGCGGATTGAAGTCAAACCCGGCTTCGTCGATCTTTTTGCAGAAGGCCCAAACGGCTGGATCTTTGATACAAAAGCCATCAAATCCGGCTTTGCTTTGACGACCGAAAGCCGGCCAGAGAACTGGAGCGGCCCCGTGCCCGTAGTTCTGACATTGAAGGGAGCGGCAGATGTCGAGGTGAAACTCGACCTGCCCCTTCCCTGACCAGCCAATCGCCTTATCTAGGCAAAGTGTGTTTCATAAACCGGACCAGCCAAGGTCCAACATCAGGGGAAGAACAATGATCAAAGCCGGCGATAAAATTCCGAGCGCCACATTCATGGTGATGACAGCGGAAGGCCCAAAGCCCCGCACAACCGACGAAGTCTTTGCGGGCAAGAAGGTCGTGATCTTCGGCGTGCCCGGCGCCTTCACACCGACCTGCCACAAGAACCATCTGCCGGGTTTCTTGGCCAAGGAAGCCGAGATCAAGGCCAAGGGCGTGCACACGATCGCCGTCACCTCCGTCAATGATGCCTTTGTCATGGGCGCTTGGGCAAAAGACACGGGCTCAGAAAGCAAGATTGAATTTCTTGCCGATGGCTCTGCCACTTTCGCCAAGGCGATTGATCTGACCGTTGATCTGACCGAACGCGGCCTCGGCATTCGTTCTCGCCGCTACGCGATGATCGTCGACAATGGCATTGTGAAATCAGTCAATGTGGAAGAAGCCGCCGGCGTCGAAGTGTCGGGCGCTGACCATATTCTGAAGCAGCTCTGAGACGATAAGTCCGAGTTCAAAGAAAGGCGGGCCTTGGCCCGCCTTTTTCTTTTGGACTCTGCGGCAAGATTGCGCGACCCCCGTAAGCCGTCACTTCTTCAAAAAAGGCTTCATACCGCGGCGCGCGAGTTCATCTGCGCGCTCATTCATTTCGTGACCCGCGTGGCCCTTCACCCAATGCCATGAGACTTCGTGGCGACCACGCGCTTCATCGAGCCGCTGCCAGAGTTCGATATTTTTGACGGGCTTTTTATCCGCCGTCAGCCAGCCGCGCTTTTTCCAATTGTCCATCCAACCCATCACACCGCCGCGCAAATATTGCGAGTCTGTGTGCAGATCAACAGTGCAAGGACGCGTCAAAGTTTCGAGCGCCGAAATGGCCGCCATGAGTTCCATGCGATTGTTGGTCGTGTCGGCTTCGCCGCCACAAATCTCGCGCTCATGTCCATCAAAAGTGAGAATGGCGCCCCATCCACCGGGGCCGGGATTTCCCGAACATGCGCCGTCGGTATAAATCACAACATTCTTGGTCATGCGAGAAGGCCATAATCGGCAGCGCTTTTCACATGCTGGTGGAAGCGCAGTTTCTTCACATATTCCATCGGATCTTTGGGACGCACCAGCGCACCCACCGGAACATTCAGCCAATCCACCAGACGCGTCAGCAAGAAGCGCAAAGCCGCACCCCGCGCGAGCACGGGAAGGGCTGCAATCTCTTGCGCATCGAGTGCACGCACCGATTGATAGCCTGCCAGAAAGGCCTGCCCCTTGGTGACATTGAACGACGCATCGGGCTCGAAGCACCAAGCATTCAGACAAATGGCAGCGTCATAGGCCAGCGCATCGGTGCAAGCGAAATAAAAGTCGATCAAGCCAGACAAATGTTTGTCGAGGAAGAACACATTATCCGGAAAGAGATCGGCGTGGATGACGCCTTGCGGCAAAGATTGCGGCCAGACTTTTGCGAGAGCGGCGAGTTCATCCGTGATGAAAGCGGCCAAGCCGGGAGTGATTTCATCGGCGCGCGCTTTCGCGCCGTCAAACAGAGGCGCCCATCCCGACAGCGACAATGAGTTGGCGCGACGCATCGGAAAATCAGCGCCCGCCAAATGCAGGCGTGCGAGGCCCGCGCCCACTTCCCCACAATGCTGCACGCTCGGGCGGCGCACCGACATGCCTTCGAGAAACGACACCATAGCCGCAGGACGCCCCGCCATGCGGCCCAAGGCCTCGCCGTTTTTGGCACGGATGGGCTGCGGGCATGTGAGACCGCGCGCGGCCAGATGATCCATGAGGTTCAGAAAGAAAGGCAGGTCCGCCTCGTTCACCCGCTTCTCATAGAGCGTCAGGATGAACGTGCCTTTTTCCGTGCGCAGGAGGTAGTTGGAATTTTCAACGCCTTCGGCAATGCCTTTCAGCGAAAGAACGGCGCCCAGATCATAGGCCGCCAGAAAAGCGTCCAGATCTTCTTCCGTGACTTCGGTGTAAACGGCCATGGCCTCATCCCCCCAAACCCCGTGTAGCGAGGGGAAAGCGCAAAATCCAGCCCTGCGCCCCCTTCATCCCTTGCCATTGCGAGGAGACCAAAGGTCGACGCGGCAATCCACAGGCCCCGCGAGAGGCTTTTCTGGATTGCTTCGCTTCGCTCGCAATGACGGGCGGCATTGGCTAGAACCAAACCCATGATCGCAATTCCCGCATGGCTCTGGGCCGCCTTTACGGTGGCCGCCTCGGCCGCCCAGACGGCGCGCAATGCTATGCAGCGCGACCTTATCGAAAAGCTCGGCATGGCGGGCGCCACCCATGTGCGCTTCATCTTTGCCTTTCCCTTTGCGCTGATCTTTCTGGGCGTCTTGTGGAGCGTGAGCGACCTGCCCATTCCTTTGCCATCAGAAAAGACCCTACTCTGGGCGACCTTCGCACCCGCCGCCCAGACAGCCGCCACGGCTTTCATGCTGGCAGCCATGCGCGGACGCTCTTTTGTCGTCGCCATCGCTTTCACCAAAACAGAGCCGCTGATCATCGCGCTGGTGAGCGTGATCGTGCTGAATGAAATCCCGAGCCCACCTGTGGCAGCTGCCATTCTCATCGCCACATCGGGCGTGATGCTGATGTCATGGCCGAAAACTGACGGCGACATGCAATCAGGCTGGACGCCTGCGCTGATGGGGCTGGGGGCTGGTGCTTGTTTTGCCATGTCAGCCACTAGCTATCGCGTCGCCATTCTCTCCCTGGAGACGCCATCTTTCTTCCATGCGGCGACGACAACATTGGCGCTGGGGCTTGGTATTCAGACGGTGGCGATTTTGCTCTGGCTGTCGTGGCGTGATCGCCCGACGCTCGTCGCCATTGCCGCCTATTGGCGCCCGTCTGTGCTGGCGGGCTTTATGGGCGCGATTGCCTCGCTCTTCTGGTTTCTGGCTTTCGCCATTTCCACAGCCGCTAAAGTGCGCACGCTCGCATTGATCGAAGTGCCCTTCGCGCAAATCGTCTCGGGCAAGATCAAACAGAAAGTCTCGCTGCGTGAATATGCAGGGATGGGGCTGGTGATTGCCGGAATTATCTTGTTGCTGAATTCCTAAACGCTCTCGCGCAATTCGCGCGGCAGCGGGAAGAACATGGTCTCATCAGCAATGGTCACCGTTTCAATGGTGAGAGCAAAACGCGCGCGCAGAGCTTCGACAATTTCATCGATCAGAATTTCAGGCGCCGACGCACCTGCTGTGAGACCGATGCGGGTGATGCCTTGCAGATCATCCCACGGAATTTCATCCGCGCGCAAAATGAGACGCGCCACGCGGCAGCCTTCGGTTTCCGCCACTTCGCGCAGACGCTGCGAATTGGATGAATTGGGCGAACCCACAACCAGCATGGCTTCTACCTTCGGCGCGACGGCTTTCACCGCGTCCTGCCGATTAGTGGTGGCGTAGCAAATATCTTCCTTATGCGGACCATGAATGGCCGGGAAACGCGCCTTCAAGGCTTCGACCATTTCCACCGTGTCATCGACCGACAAAGTGGTCTGCGTTGCAAAAGCCAATTCGCGGTCAGCAGGAACTTGCAGCTTGGCCACATCCTCGGGTGTTTCCACCAGCAGCACAGCACCATCGGGCAATTGGCCCATCGTGCCAACGACTTCCGGATGGCCCTTGTGACCAATGAGAATGACAAGCCGTCCGCGCTTGTGATGCACTTCGGCTTCGCGATGAACTTTCGTCACCAGCGGACAGGTCGCATCAATGGCGAGAAGATTGCGCGCACGCGCGGCAAGTGGAATGGATTTCGGTACGCCATGGGCTGAGAAAATCACCGGCGCATCAGTGTCGGGCACTTCGTCGAGCTCTTCGACAAAGATGGCGCCCTTCTTTTTCAGATCATCGACAACATATTTATTGTGCACGATTTCATGGCGCACATAGACCGGCGCGCCGTGTTTTTCGAGCGCCTTCTCAACCACATGGATTGCCCGCACCACGCCTGCGCAAAAGCCGCGCGGCGCGCAAAGAAACAGCGTCATGGGCGGGCGTTCAGTCATGGGTCGTTCCGTCACATTGTTGGTCACCTTTGTGGGCGAGCTCTGCGGCAAGGTCAAGACAGGTGAAGCGGCAAAGCCCCTCGCAATCGCCGCCATTCGGCCTATGCTGGCAGGATTGCTCTATCTTCATTGCAGGCGCGTCATGACCGACCCAGGCCAATCCGGTGGCTTTCTGATTTCCATCCTGATCTTTCTCGCCAGTGCCGTTGTCGCTGTGCCCCTGTTCCGCTTTGCGGGGCTGGGCGCCGTCATCGGCTATCTCGTAGCGGGTGTAGCAATCGGCCCCTCAGGCTTTGGCCTGATCTCGGATGCCGCGACCACGCTCGACATTGCCGAATTGGGTGTCGTGCTTCTGCTCTTCATTGTCGGGCTTGAACTCAAGCCCTCACGTCTCGCGGCCATGCGCGCTGATATTCTGCTGCTGGGTTCCGCCCAAATGGTGGTCACGGCAGCAATGCTCGCCAGCTTGGCTTTCGTGGTCTTCCCCATGTCGCTATGGGGCAGCGTGATCACCGGCACAGCGCTGGCCTTTTCCGCGACGGCCGTGGCGCTGCAATTGCTCGAAGAGCGCGGCGCCTTGCAAAGCAAATATGGACGGCGCGCCTTTGCTGTTTTGCTCATGCAAGACATGTTGGTCGTGCCTGTCTTGGCGCTAGTGCCCTTTGTGGCGCCCCGCGCCGCAAGCAATGATTGGCACTCGACACTGAGCCATATGGGCATCGGCCTAGCGTCCATCGCCGCTGTTGTTTTTGCGGGCCGCTATTTGCTCAATCCTTTATTTCGCATCCTCGCCCATACGGGCGCGCGCGAGGTGATGACGGCGTCGGCTTTGCTCGTGGTGCTGGGCACGGCCATGCTGATGGAACATGCCGGCATGTCTATGGCGCTGGGCGCGTTTCTGGCAGGCCTCATGCTGTCTGAAAGCGCCTTCCGCCATGAACTCGAAGCCAATATCGAACCCTTTCGTGGGCTATTGATGGGACTTTTCTTCATGTCGGTCGGCATGTCGATTGATATCAGTCTTGTCGCCAAACAAGCGGGGCTTTTGCTCATCGCTTGCCTTGGCGTGATCGTGCTGAAAAGCCTCATCGTCTATGGGCTCATGCGTCTGTCACGCTCAACTCATTGCGAAAGCCTGTCTGCTGCTGGCGTGCTGACACCGGCGGGTGAATTTTCTTTCGTGCTGTTTCCCCTCGCCGCCTCTTATTCTTTGCTGCCGATGGAAACCGCCAATCTTCTGTCAGCTCTGGCCGCACTGACCATGGTGACGGGCCCGCTGGTCGCAAAACTGATTGAGAACATTTCTGAACGCACTCGGGGGCCCGATGAGCCATTGCCTGCCGAAGGCGTGCCGGATGGCGCGCGCGGCAATGTACTTGTCATTGGCTTTGGTCGCTTCGGACAAATGGCTGTGCAAGTTCTTTTGGCCGCGCGCGTAGATGTGACTGTCATCGACAAGGATATTGAGCGCATCCGCAATGCCGCAAGATTTGGCTTCAAAGTCTATTATGGCGATGGCACGCGGCTTGATGTGCTGCATGCGTCGGGGGCCAATGAAGCGCGCATCATTTCCGTTTGCGTTGACAAAAAAGAGCAAGCCTCGCTCATCGTCGAATTGGTCAAACAGCATTTCCCGCTGGCGCGTGTCCATGTGCGCGCCTTTGACCGCATCCATGCGATCGACCTTTACACAAAGGGCGCTGATTTTCTGGTGCGCGAGACATTTGAATCCGCGCTTCAATTTGGCGGCGAAACATTGGCCGAGATCATCGAAGATCGCGCCCTTGTGGCCGATGCGGTCGAAGATGTGCGCCGCCGCGATCTTGCCCGATTGGCTCTGCAACAGGCGGGCGCCAGCTTCCCCGATGCCGTGGCCGCCATCCAGATCGTGCCAGAACCTCTCACACCGCCCCTCAAAAAGGCGCGGGGACTATCGGATGAGACACAGGATATTGTAGAGAAGGCGGACGAACCGGCTTAGAGCCGCCCGCGCGAATGAAAAGATCCCATGACAGTGCAAAATCGGCCGCGCCCGCGCGCGGTTTTTACCGAAGGCTCCATCCTGCGCCATGTTCTCGTGATGACTGTCACGGGCTCCATCGGACTGGTGGCGATTTTCGTCGTCGATTTTTTGTCGCTGCTTTACATTTCCTGGCTGGGTGATCCCAATCTCACAGCAGGCGTGGGCTTCGCCACGCAGATCCTCTTCTTCTTTCTCTCGCTCAATATCGGCCTCACCATTGCGATTGGCGCGACGGTTGGCCGTGCGCTGGGGCAAGGCGACCGCAACAAAGCACGGCGTCTGTCTGCCTCTGGCCTTGTGCACTCCTGCATCTTGTCGGCGCTGGTCACAGCACTCGCCATTCCATGGCGTGGCGATCTCCTCATGCTCTTGGGTGCCAAGGGCGAAGCTTTGGCAGTGGCCGATACATTTTTGCTGATTACTTTGCCATCCAATGTGCTGCTTGCTGCAGGCATGGCATTCTCGGGCGTTCTGCGCGCGGTGGGCGATGCCAAACGCGCCATGTATGTGACTTTATTTGGCGCTGTTGCGACCGCTTTCACCGATCCGATCTTGATTTTCGGCCTCGGCCTTGGCGTCAAAGGCGCTGCTTACGCGACAGTGATTTCACGTTTTATCATTATGGCCGTGGGCTTTTGGGGCTCTGTGAACAAGCATGATCTTGTCGCCAAGCCCCATGCACGCACAGCTTGGCATGATGTGGGGCCATTGTTTGGCATTGCCGGCCCCGCCATTCTCACCAATCTCGCAGCCCCCGTGGCCACAAGTTATATGCTCGCCGTTTTCGCGACATTCGGTGAGCCGATTGTGGCGGCCTTCGCGATCATTGATCGCGTGACGCCTGTCGCCTTTGGCTTTCTCTATGCGCTGTCAGGCTCGGTCGGTCCGATCATGGCGCAGAATTATGGCGCACGAAACATGACGCGCGTGCGTCGCACTTTGTCAGATTGTTTCGGCCTGACGATTGTCTACACGCTCACTGTCTGGGTGCTTCTGTATTTTGCTGCGCCATCTATCAATATGATTTTCAATTCGCATGGTGAGACGGCTGATCTCGTCACATTCTTCTGTCATTTTGGTGCGGCTGCTTGGCTCTTCTTGGGTCTGATCTTTGTCGCCAATGCCGCCTTCAACAATCTCGGCTTCCCGCTTTTCTCGACCTTATTCAATTGGGGCCGCGCGACTTTGGGCACCATTCCCTTCGTCACTTATGGGGCCCTGCAGGCGGGCCCTCAGGGCGGGTTAATGGGAATGATTGCGGGCGCTGCCCTGTTTGGCATCCTGGCCGTGAGCACAGCCTATTGGGCGGTCCGGCGCATGGCCAAGCGGGTGGAAGCCGCCGCCAATACCGAATCATGGCTCGGGCAGCCATAAATCCGTCCTGATTTGCGGCAAAAAACCTCTTATCCGCGGAGACTTGGGCCAAGAACTCGGCCAGAACTTGCGAAATGGGCAGGTGACTGCTTATTTCATGCCCATGAAACAGCCTTGAAGGCAGGGATAGAAGACCATGGCGGTAAGAGCTGATTTGAAAGCCCTTCTCTCGGCGGCGAGCCTGACCTTGGCGCTCGGCATGTCGGTGCCCGCGCTCGCTCAGTCCAGCTGCGAAGGGGACATATCCAAGCTGCAAGAAAAGCGCATGGGCATTCTGGAAAGCCTGAACAAGCTGTCAGAAAAAGATAATGGCAAACTCGACCCCGTTGCCGCTTGTCCGAAGTTGCGCTCGCTCGCCAGCCTTGAAAAAGACATTCAAGGCTACATGGAAAAGAACCAGTCTTGGTGCAACATTCCCGATGAAGCTCTGACCAATATTAAAGACACACAGAGCAAGACCACGAAAATTGCAGCGCAAGCCTGCAACATTGCTGCGCAAGTCAAGAAGCAGCAGCAGCAACAGGCGCAAGGCGGTATTCCGACCTTTAACGCACCCGCGCCGAAACTGCCCGGCGGGCCGCTGTGATCCATGAAAATGGCAAAGAGGTCGGTACGCCCGACCTCTTGCCCGACTCTGTTTCCACGCATTTCTCCTTGCGTTTAGCGCCCGCCGCTTGGGTGCCTTTCGTCCAGCTCGCGCGCATTGATCGACCGATTGGCTGGTGGCTTTTGCTCCTCCCCTGCTGGTGGTCATCAGCCCTCGCCTCTGTCGCGCTGAACCAGCCGCTTAATCTGATCCACCTTGTGCTGTTTCTGATTGGCGCTGTTGCCATGCGCGGCGCGGGCTCCACCTATAATGATCTGGTGGATCGCGAGATTGATGCGGGCGTCGAGCGCACGCGCGGCCGCCCCCTGCCCTCGGGTCGCGTTTCGGTGAAAGCGGCCAAGGCTTTTATGTTCGCCCAATGCGGCATTGGCGCGCTTGTTCTGTTCAGCTTGAATGAAGCCGCCATTCTCACCGGCCTCGTTTCATTGCTGATCGTTGCAGCCTATCCTTTCATGAAGCGCATCACCTCTTGGCCGCAAGCTGTTCTGGGCTTGGCCTTCGCCTGGGGCGGCTTGATGGGATGGGTGTCGCTCGAGGGGCGGCTCTCAACGCCAGCCTTTCTGATCTATCTCGCCGCGATTTTCTGGACGATGGGCTATGACACAATCTACGCGCTACAAGATGCGCGTGACGATGCACTCGTTGGCATTAAATCCACCGCGCGTTTGTTTGGCGAACATGTGCGCCTGGCTGTGGCTTTGCTTTATGTCGGCGCGGTGGCATGTGCGTTCGCTGCCTTGTGGCTGTCGCAAGTTGGCATCACAGCTTGGGCGGGGCTTTTGTTTTTTGCAGCCCATCTGGCCACACAAGTTTTCATGATTGATCCACCGAATACGAAACGCTCGCTCATGCTGTTTCGCGCCAATCGCGATGCAGGCCTCATTCTCTTTGCAGGCCTCGCGCTCAACGCGGTTTTGTAACACAGATTGCAACGCTCAAGACGGGAACTAAAGCGCGCCCAATTTGGTTTCTACCTTGGCAGGGACCAAAAGGGGTGCAAACGCATGCTGAAATGGGCGCTGATCTTTTTCGTGATTTCGGTCATCACGGGCGGGCTCGGATTCACCGGCCTATCGGCCGCCACGGCTGGCATTGCCCGTATTCTCTTCTTCATTGCCGTGGTGATCTTTTTGATCTTCCTCGGCCTCGCCTTGATGGCGGGAGAAATGCTGATCTGACTAGATGCGGCAATCCGTGAAGGTCGGCATGACAGAGCCGTTCCATTCACCCTTAAACTTCGCAATCAACTCATCAGCGGCCAATTTGCCGCTTTCCAGACGCGCATCGAGAATGGCGAGATGATGCGCTTCGTCGCGGCCCTGCGCATCTTTGCGTGCACGGCGCGCAAGACCCGCGCGCGACAGGCCGACAATCTCGCGACCAATCTCTTGCAAGCTGCGACCGGCAATTTTTGCAGCCAAGCCTTGCACCGGCACCGCGTCGCGCAAAGCCTGACGCTCGGCAGTACTCCAGCCCTTCA
>CANGFE010000029.1 GCA_947453155.1 Beijerinckiaceae bacterium
GGCACCTACAAGGAGCGCTTCCTGCTTCACTACAACTTCCCTCCCTATTCAGTGGGTGAAACGGGCCGCATGGGCTCGCCGGGTCGTCGCGAAATCGGCCACGGCAAGCTTGCTTGGCGCGCCATTCGTCCGATGCTGCCGACACCGGCAGAATTCCCCTACACGATCCGCGTCGTGTCGGAGATCACCGAGTCGAATGGTTCATCGTCGATGGCCACTGTTTGCGGTGCTTCGCTGTCGCTTATGGATGCGGGCGTTCCGCTGAAGAGCCCGACGGCTGGTATTGCGATGGGTCTCATCCTCGAAGGTGAGCGCTTTGCGGTTCTCTCCGACATTCTGGGTGATGAAGATCATCTCGGCGATATGGACTTCAAGGTTGCGGGTACATCGAACGGCATCACGTCGTTGCAGATGGACATCAAGATCGCTGGCATCACCGAAGAAATCATGCGCGTCGCGCTTGGTCAGGCGAAAGACGGTCGCCTGCATATTCTCGGTGAGATGAACCTGGCGCTTTCGGGCGCGCGTTCAGAACTCGGCGAATTTGCTCCGCGTATCGAAACGCTGAAGATCCCGACCGACAAGATCCGTGAAGTGATCGGCACCGGCGGTAAGGTCATTCGCGAAATCGTCGAAAAGACCGGCGCCAAGGTCAATATCGAAGACGATGGCACTGTGAAAGTGGCATCGAGCGATGGTGACTCGATCCGCGCAGCGATCGCCTGGATTAAGTCGATTGCGTCTGACCCCGAAGTTGGCGCGATCTACGAAGGCACGGTCGTCAAGACCACTGACTTCGGCGCTTTCGTGAACTTCTTCGGCGCGAAGGATGGTCTCGTCCATATTTCGCAGCTCTCTAAGCAGCGCGTTGCCAAGACCACCGACGTCGTCAAGGAAGGCGATAAGGTCAAGGTGAAGCTCATGGGCTTTGATGATCGCGGCAAGGTTCGCCTGTCGATGCGTGTTGTCGATCAGGAAACCGGCGAAGATATCGAAGGAAAAGAAAATGCTGAGAAGAAGGAAGAAGCTGGCGAATAATCGCAGCTTCTCTTCGCAGCATAAAAAGAGGGCGGCTCGCGAGAGCCGCCCTTTTTAGTTGAGGGTCTTTCAATCCGTCGCGCTGGGATAATCGCAATCAGCGGTGTTCGTTCCAGCCATGATGCTCGCGGTGATGGCCCTTCATGCCGCCATGCTCACCGCGCTGCATGCCTGCAGGATGCATCAAGACTCGCAGGCGACGCTTCTGATCATCCGACAATGAGGCATAGAGTGGGCGCGCGGCGGTTGCGACTTTGGTCATCGATGTGCCGCGTTGGGTCATTTCACCACCCATGCGCGCCATGCGCTCAACCGGATCTTCATTGGCTGGCGGTGTGCCACGTGCGGCGCGTGAGTCTTGCGCTTGCTTGGCCATGTCACGCGCAGCCGCCTCGACTGGCGGCCAAAGCTTCTCTTGTTCGGCTGTCAGTCTGAGCCCCGCTTTGATGGCAGCGATGCGCGCATCAATGAAGGCGGATTGATCTTCTGCAGAAATTGGTGGGCGTGTGTTGGTCGCAGGATTGGGCGGCGTGGCGGATTGCTGGGCCAAGGCCGAGGCGGCTATCAGGCCCACGCCCAGCGCGGCAGCAGAGGAGGTGAACAACAAGCGGCGTTTCATGGAAAGCTCCTTCATGTCAGCCATTCAACTGAGCCTCACGATGCGCGCCTGCACGGCCGCGTTCAAATTAAGCTTTGTCCATTCGGATTAAGCTTTGTTCATCTTGGCTGGCCGATTAGAATGGAATTCTTGAAACAGAGTTCTTCCGATGCGTTTGATTGGTTCCGTCTCCCTTGCTGCCCTGCTTGTGTCTAGTCTGGCTCACGCTGCAGATTTGCCGCCGCGTCGCGCGCCGATCTTGGCGCCGGTGCCCCTGGCCCATCGGGATGGCTTTTATGCCGGGACATTTTTCACCCTCGGCCAGGCGCGTTTTGATTCGCAGCAGACGGCAGGCCGCTCGGTCACCGACCTTGGCAGCAATATGGGCGCGCTCGCGGGCTATAACTTTCAGAGCGGCTCATGGGTCATGGGGCTAGAGGGTGATCTTGCCTTCAACAAAATGAGCAAGCGCAATGCTGGCGTGAGCGGAACGCTCGACGCGCATAATGCAGAGCTGCTCGATAGCGGCCATCTGCGTGCGCGCGCTGGTTATGACATGGGTAATCTTTTGCCCTATGCCGCCGCAGGTTTCTCTTATGCGCAAGGTGGTGTGCGTGTTGGCGATCAGGGCGCTGTCAAAACGCATGTTGGGTTTAATGCAGGTGCGGGTTTGGATTGGCGTGTTGAATTGCCAATCTTGGGTCGCTCCGTGCTGCGTGCCGAATATGTTTATGATCGCTTCAGCAAAGAAACTTATTCCGACGGTCTGGCGGCGTCTCTGACGATGCGCCCTGATGCGCATCAGTTTCGTTTTGGTTTCATCAATGTGCCGAAAGATGATTCCTGGCGCGCCCCGGCTTTTGATGCCGATTGGTCAGGTTCTTATGGCGGTTTCCTGACGGGCTTTAGCAACGCCCATGTCGAGACCAAGACGGCCTCCGCGAGCAAGACGTTGAATGCCAATAGCGCCTTGGGCGGCATTTATGCTGGCCGCAACTTCGCTTTCGGTCGCTGGATTGTCGGTCTTGATAGTGCGGCCATGTTGACGGGCATGAAGGGCACAGGCGTTGTTCCGGGAACGGCCGACACATTGTCCTACCGCAGCTATTATGAAACGAGCCTGCGTGGTCGCGCGGGCTATGCCTTTGGTCGCTTCTTGCCTTTCTTTGCGGCAGGTCTCTCTAACGGCCGCAGTGAGCAAATGGATCGCACAACGCTTTTCAAGCGCACGAACGTGTCGACCAATGCGTGGAATGTCGGAGCGGGCCTAGATTATATGCTTACCGAACGCCTCTCGACACGCGTTGAATATTTGCGCTCGACCGGCTGGAAAGATGTCGATCTCAATTTGAACAGCACGACGATGGTTCAGTCGCGCAGCACGAATATGGTGCGCGCGGGCCTTGCCTGGCACTTCCACTGAAAAAGAAAAAGCCCGCCAATTGGCGGGCTTTTTTTGTGAGCGGCGGACTTAGCCTTCGTCTTTCAAATCTTCTGGGCGCGGCATCGAAATGATGTTGTAGCCGGCGTCAACGAAGTGAATTTCACCAGTCGTTCCTGCCGACAGATCGGACAGGAAATAGAGCGCCGAGCCGCCGACTTCTTCAATCGACACGCTCTTGCGCAAAGGCGAGTGCGCGCGCTGAAAGTTGAACATGGCGCGTGCATCGCCAATGCCGGCACCAGCCAGAGTGCGGATCGGGCCCGCCGAAATGGCATTGACGCGAATGCCCTGCGGACCGAAGTCACCGGCCAGATAGCGCACGCTGGCTTCGAGAGCCGCTTTTGCCACGCCCATGACATTGTAATTCGGCATGACGCGTGTGGCGCCGCCATAGGTCAGCGTCAGCAGTGAGCCGCCATTCGGCATCATCTCTGCAGCACGCTTCGAGATTTCCGTGAAGGAGAAAGCCGAAATCACCATAGCGCGCGAAAAATTTTCGCGCGATGTGTCGGCATAGCGGCCCTTCAGTTCATTCTTATCGGCGAAGGCGACGCAATGCACGACGAAGTCGAGCGACTGCCACTTAGTTTTAAGCGCGGCAAAGACTGCATCGACGCTGGCAATATCTTCCACATCGCAGGGTAGAACGATATCAGAGCCGACACTTTCAGCGAGCGGCTTGACGCGCTTGCCCAGAGCTTCGCCCTGATAAGTGAAGGCGAGTTCAGCGCCATGATCGGCGAGTGTCTTGGCAATGCCCCAAGCAATCGAATGATCATTCGCGACGCCCATAATCAGGCCGCGCTTGCCCTTCATCAATTCGCTGACTTGGGTCATGCCGTTCAGCCTCACGCGTCAATATGTTTGAAGACGAGGCTGGCGTTGGTGCCGCCAAAGCCGAAGGAGTTCGACAGAACCGTGCCGAGCGGACGGTTGTCGATGCGCTTGCGGATGATGTTCATGTCAGCGAAATCAGGATCGAGTTCCTGAATATTGGCGCTTTCGCAGATGAACTGATTTTCCATCATGATCAGCGAATAGATGGCTTCCTGCACGCCTGCCGCACCAAGCGAATGGCCTGAGAGCGATTTGGTGGCCGACAGCGGCGGGCATTTATCGCCCGTGCCAAAAACTTCGCGCAAAGCTTCGATTTCCTTGGCATCGCCAACTGGTGTCGAAGTCGCATGCGGGTTGATGTAATCAATCGGCGTCTTCACGGTTGCGAGTGCCTGGCGCATGCAGCGCATCGCGCCTTCGCCTGACGGGGCGACCATGTCATAGCCGTCAGAGGTTGCGCCATAGCCAACGAGTTCGGCGTAGATTTTCGCGCCGCGCGCTTTGGCATGTTCATATTCTTCGAGCACGAGCACGCCTGCGCCGCCCGCAATCACAAAACCGTCGCGGTTCTTGTCATAAGCGCGCGAAGCTGTGGCTGGCGTGTCATTGTAAGACGACGACATGGCGCCCATGGCGTCGAACAGAACGGACATCGTCCAGTCGAGTTCTTCGCAGCCGCCGGCAAACATCACATCCTGCTTGCCCCATTGGATCATTTCAGCGGCATTGCCGATGCAATGGCTGGAGGTCGCGCAAGCCGATGAAATGGAATAATTCACGCCCCTGATTTTGAACCAGGTCGCGAGCGTTGCAGATGCCGTGGAGGACATGGCCTTGGGCACAGCGAACGGGCCGACGCGCTTCGGGCCTTTGGTGCGTGTCGTGTCAGCTGACTCAACGAGCGTGCGTGCGGAAGGACCGCCCGAGCCCATGATGATGCCGGTGCGATCATTCGAAATGTCTTTGTCTTCCAGACCTGAATCAGCAATCGCCTGTTCCATGGCGATGTGGTTCCAGCCGGTGCCGCCGCCATGGAAACGCATGGCACGACGGTCGACGACGTCTTCGGCCTTCAAGGTCGGCTCGCCATGCACTTGCGAGCGGAAACCGAGTTCCGCGTAAGATTTGGCGTGAATGATGCCGGACTTTGCATCGCGCAGCGAAGCGTAAACTTCCTGCTTGTTGTTGCCGATGGCGGAAACGATGCCCATGCCGGTGACGACGACACGTCTCATTGCATTCTCCTGCTCAGGCCTTCAGGCCAGAATGTTCGAAGACATGCGGTCGCAATGCATGCGACCGCGAAAGAATTTAGGCTGAAGCTTCGGGCTGGAACAGACCTACGCGCAAATCTTTGGCTTCATAAATGCGCTTGCCATCTGCCTCGAGCCAGCCATCGGCGATGCCGAGCACAAGCTTGCCGCGGAACACGCGCTTCAGATCAATGCCATAGACGACGTGCTTTACAGACGGCAAAACCTGATCGACGAATTTCACTTCGCCGACACCAAGTGCGCGTCCACGTCCGGGGGAACCGAGCCAGCCCAGATAGAAACCAACGAGCTGCCACATGGCATCAAGACCAAGGCAGCCAGGCATCACAGGATCGCCTTTGAAATGGCAATCGAAGAACCAGAGATCGGGTCGCACATCGAGCTCGGCGCGGATCACGCCTTTGCCATATGCACCGCCCTCTTCAGAGATCTGGGCGATACGATCAAACATCAGCATGGGTGGTAATGGCAGCTGGGCATTGCCCGGACCAAACAATTCACCACGGCCGCAGGCCAACAGATCTTCATAAGAGAAGCTCGAGCGCTGATCGCCCATTTCGTACCTTCCATCGTCCCAAACGAGGCCGCGCCCCTTGCAAGCGGCCTTCTAGCACAGGCACTTGCCCGCCGGAAAGCAAAAGCAGGGGCAATTGACCCCCATCTATCGGAGAAAGCGAGAAGTTGCCGCGGAGCCCGCAATTTCTTATATTGTCGGACTAAGGCTCCTAAGCTGCCCGCTCAAGGCAGGCTTGGTTGCCGCCTTTCAGACCCTTGGACACCATGTCACGACCGGCCGCTCAAAACCTGACCAGCCTGCCCATTGCCCGCCCCAAGGCGGTGAACGATGTCATGGCTGGCTGCCCGGTCCATGAGCTGCGGTCCAAATTGCGCCGTTCGGGCCTACGCCCGACCCGGCAGCGCGTGGCTTTGGGTTGGCTGCTTTTTGCCAAAGGCGACCGCCATATTACGGCCGAGCGTCTCTATGAGGAAGCGACGGGTTCGCGCGTCACGATCTCTCTGGCGACGGTTTACAACACGCTCCATCAATTCACGCTGGCTGGTCTTTTGCGTGAAATCTCGGTGGATGGGTCAAAGACCTATTTCGACACCAATACGTCGAAGCATCATCACTTCCTGATCGAAGAAACTAACCAGCTTGTCGATATTCCCGACAATCTGGTGCGGATTCTCGACCTGCCGGATCCTCTGGAAGGCATGGAAGTGTCAAGCGTGGACGTTGTCGTCCGCTTGCGCAAAAAGCGCTGATTTCAGCGGCTTAATCGAATTTATCACCCGGATAGACGCCCCACAGCACAGCCTGCTGGATGAAGCCGTCATAGCCCTCGCCCGAAATGCGGCACCATGTGCCATCGCATTTGCGAATGCTTCCCTGCACCCCTGACTGAAGCTTGGCCGCTACACCTGCCCCCTCAAGCGGCTTGGCTAAAATCGGGAACACATCGCCGCGCTTCCAGGGTGCGACAAGTGCGGTGCGCTTGCCCGACAGCAGGGATTGAAGGACCCAGCCTTCGGTGCCTTCGGCATCGCGGATGCGCCGCCAATTTTCAAATTCGGCGGTGATTTCTACTGGTAGTCCGGCGCGCTGGAACACCCAGCTTGTCCGATGATCCTTGGACGGGCCTTCACGCAAATTCACACGGTCAGACTTTAGACTGACGTAACGTGGGATTGGCAGGCCCGTGGACTGCCCCACCTGCGCCTGCGCCCAAGCCGAAAGGGGCGCAAACATCAGGGCGGAGACGGCCAGCACGACGAGGCCGCGGGCGCGATTCGTCAGCCTTTTGCAGGACTTTCCAGCGATTCGCGTCATTTCTTGCGCATCAATTGCGGTCATCATCACTCTCAGGAGACGCAAGTCGCGCGGAGCGCCGGATCGGCCGGCGGCACGCACCTGTGTCTCGCACATTCTTGTCTTTGTCAGGGCATCTGTTAGAGAGGCTTTGGCCTGATCAAAAGGCCCAAGCCTCTAAACACCGTTGCTTCGCGCCGATTAAGCGCCGACGGCGTTAATGGATGGTGAAAAGCGGAAAAATCCGTCAAACTTTCCAATTCGTAGTGGATGTTCGCATGAGCTCGGGACGAACGGCATGACCAAGAAAAAGCCCTTGGTGGTTGTAACGCGCAAATTGCCGGACGTTGTCGAAACGCGCATGTGCGAATTGTTCGACACGCGTCTGAACATTGCCGACAAGCCCATGTCGCCTGCCGAATTGGCCGAAGCCATGCGCACCGCCGATGTGCTGGTGCCCACCGTGACCGACCGCATTGATGCAGGCCTCATCGCGCAGGCTGGCGACAATATGAAGCTCATCGCCAATTTCGGAAATGGCGTCGACAATATCGACGTGACCGCCGCTTTGCGCCGTGGTCTCACCGTCACCAACACGCCGGGTGTTTTGACCGAAGACACGGCGGATATGACTTTAGCCCTGATTTTGGCCGTTGCGCGCCGCGTCGCGGAAGGCGCTGCTGTCATTCCCGCTGGGGAATGGGAGGGCTGGTCACCGACCTGGATGCTCGGGCGTCGCATTACTGGCAAGCGTTTGGGCATTGTCGGCATGGGCCGCATTGGTCAGGCCGTTGCGCGTCGCGCGGCCGCTTTTGGTCTGTCGATTCATTATCACAATCGTCGCCGCGTTTCGGCGGCTGTCGAAGAAAGCTTGCAAGCGACCTATTGGGAATCGCTCGACCAAATGCTGGCGCGCATGGATGTGATTTCGGTCAATTGTCCGCACACACCAGCCACCTATCATCTGTTGTCGGCGCGCCGTCTCAAAGTGTTGCAGCCTCACGCCATTGTTGTGAATACGGCACGCGGTGAAATCATCGATGAAAATGCTTTGGCGCGTATGCTGGAAGCCGGCGAAATCGCCGGTGCCGGTCTCGACGTTTTCGAGCATGAACCCGCCGTCTCGCCCAAACTTGTGAAGCTCGCCAAAGCCGGCAAGGTCACGCTGCTCCCGCATATGAGTTCGGCGACCCATGAGGGTCGTATCGACATGGGCGAGAAGGTCATCATCAATGTGAAGACCTTCCTCGATGGGCATCGCCCGCCTGATCGCGTCCTCCCCAGCATGCTCTGAAGCCCCTGATATTAAGGCACTTTCGGAAGGGGCGCGGGCCCCTTGAACCGCCGCGCGGCATCCCCATATCTTTTGGCATGGATGCCGTAAGGGTCCGTTCTCCCGAAGTGCCTGAAGGGCTTCGTCATGTCTCGCGTTCCGAATTTGAATTCGCCGTTTCTGCTTGGTTTCGATGATATCGAGCGCGCGCTTGATCGCGTGACGCGCGCCACGTCGGACGGCTATCCGCCCTATAATATCGAGCGCCTGCGCCGCACGGAGTCCGAACCCGAGCGCCTGCGCATCACATTGGCTGTGGCTGGCTTCACGTCAGATGAACTCGACATCACTTTGGAAGAGCGCCAGCTCGTTATTCGCGGTCGTCAGGTTGATGAAGCCGAGCGCGAATATCTGCATCGCGGCATTGCCGCGCGCCAGTTTCAACGCGCCTTTCTGCTTGCCGAAGGCATGGATGTTCTGGGCGCTGACCTGAAAAACGGTTTGCTCTGTGTGGACCTGGCCCGTCCGGAGCCCGAGCGCATCGTCAAGAAAATTGGAATTTCGGTGAAGGACTAAAATGTCTTCATCGAAACATGCGGGGCCAAGATGGACCGCGAAAGGAGCCTGAAAATGATCGTCGATGAAAAGACCAAGAGTGCGCCGCTCACGCCCGAGCAGTTCGCCCATCTGGGTGACGGCGCGGTCGCTTATGTCAAAGCCATGCGCTCTGAAGAGGTGATGCGCCTCTTTCCGCAAGCGCCGCAGATTCAGCCCGGCTTGCAGCTCTTTGCTCTGCTCAGCGCAACGGGCGCGCCCATTGTATTGACCGATTCACGCGATGCGGCTGTGGCCAATGCTTGGGAACATGATTTGCAGACGGTGAGCCTGCACTAGCCGCCAAACAGGCGTTCAAACAAAGAGCGCTCGCGCGCATTGTCGCGCGGCGCAATCAAGGCACCAATCGGATCTGGCCGCCCGCCCGCTAGATCTCCCGGCGGAATCAACGCACCCGGATCATTCTTGGTATTAAATCCGGGCAGCGGCGATGGCGGCACATCTTTGAGTGCCACTTTCATATAGCGACTCCACACATTCACCGGCAGATTGCCGCCTGACACGCGCTTGGTTGGTGAATTGTCGTCATTGCCAAGCCAAACACCCGTAACCAGCTGGCTTGTGTAACCAATGAACCAGCCATCGCGATAATCTTGCGACGTGCCGGTTTTTCCGGCTGCTTGCCAGCCGGGAAGTTCGGCATGTTTGGCCGTGCCGATGATGAGTGTTTCCTGCATCATGCCATTCATCATCGCGACATAATGCGGTTCAATCGCGCGCCCAAAGCTGGCGCCTTTACGTTGATAAACCAGCGTGCCATCGGCCTTTTTGACACGCATGATGATATGCGGCTGCACACGAATGCCGCCATTGGCAAAGGGTGCGTAGGCCGAGACAATTTCAAGCGGCGTGACTTCGGACGTACCCAAAGCAATGGAGGCATTGACTTGCAGATCAGAGACAATGCCAAGCCGATGGGCCGTATCAGCGACGGTCTTGGCACCGACTTCGAGACCAAGGCGCACCGCGACTGTGTTGAGTGAGAGCGCCAAAGCGCGCGTCAAAGTAACAGCGCCTTGATATTCATTGGTTGAATTTTCAGGCTGCCAGCCGCGCACATTGATCGGTGCATCATCGCGCAGCGTGTCGGGCGTTAGCCCTTTTTCAAGGGCCGAGAGATAGACGAAAGGTTTAAATGACGAGCCCGGCTGACGCTTGGCGACAACAGCTCGATTGAATTGGCTTTCTTGATAATTGCGTCCGCCGACCAGCGCTTTGATTTGTCCATTTGGATCAAGCGAGACAAGCGCGCCTTGCGTGACGTTGAAACGTTTGCCTGATTTTTCGAGTTCATCGGTCAGTGCTTTTTCGGCAGCCGCTTGTTTCTCAGGACTAATGGTTGTCGAGACAATGAGATCTGTATCAATCACACCGACAATCTCTTCAAGCACATCCATCACATAATCGGCGGCATAATTGATCGAGCCCGCATTGTCGCGCGAGACCCCAGCGGGATTGGCGAGCGCCATTTTCGCCATACCGTCGGTGATGTGGCCTTCTTGGCTCATCGCGCTGATGACTTGCGCTGCGCGTTCAGCGGCTGCGGTGGGATTGCGAGTCGGCGCCAATTTTGTCGGCGCTTTCATCAGGCCGGCAAGCATGGCCGATTCTTGCAAACTGGCTTGCGCCGCGCCGTGACCGAAATAGCGACGCGTGGCAGCTTCTACGCCATAAGCGCCGGAGCCGAAATAAACGCGGTTCAAATAAAGCTCGAGGATTTCATCCTTCGAATATTTTTGTTCGAGCCAGATTGCGAGAATGGCTTCCTGCACTTTGCGCGACAGCGTGCGTTCTTGCGTGAGGAAGAGATTTTTGGCGAGCTGTTGGGTGAGCGTTGAGCCGCCCTGCATATTGCCGCGGCCCGAGGCATTGCGGAAAACGGCGCGCGCAATGCCGATCGGGTCGATGCCCCAATGGCTGTAGAAACGCCGGTCTTCAATCGCGATGAAAGCTTTGGGCAAATAGGGCGGCAGATCGGCAAGGCGTACTTCCGCCCCGCCCGTATCGCCGCGATTGGCGATGAGCCGCCCATCTTCGCTCAGGATCGCAATATTGGGCGGTCGCTTGGGGACGGCCAGTTTGTCGATGGGCGGGAGAAGGGTCGCCTGCCAAGCCACCACGCCCGCCACCAGAATAAAGCCCCAAACGGCGGCAACTGAGGTCCAGTAGAACAGGAAGCCGAAAAAGGACCGCCGCTTTTTGCGTTTTCCGCCCTTTTTGGGCCGGACGGGTTCATCCTCGTCCTCTTCATAGGCGCCCCTCTTGGAGACACCTTTTTTCTGCCCCCCGACCCGATCCTCAGTGCTCACGCGCAGGCCATCCTCGCGTTCCGTTTCCGGATCGCTGGAGAAGCGAGGTTCGCGCCTTTTGGATGCCATTTGGGTGCTAGGGGCCTTGAGCTGAAAAGCGGCTTGGAGGGGCGTGTTGGCGCCGATCCTGCCGCCTGCCCGCTTAAGGCCCGGTTAAGCTTGAAAAACGGGTCTTTTGAGGCAGAATTTTGGGGACTTTTGGCCCTGTTTTGCTCAGCTTGAGCAGGTGGCGCTTGCTCTGGCTTCCGCACCGCGTCAAAGTCGCGGCCCCGGTGATTTGCGCCGGTGCTTTGCCCTATGTTTTGAGGATGGATCAGGCCCCATGAAAGTCACTCTCGAAAGAGCAGCGCTTCTCAAATCGCTGGGCCACGTGCACCGCGTCGTCGAACGCCGCAACACGATCCCGATCCTCGCCAACGTGCTTCTGCAAGCGGCCAACGGCCAGCTTGTTTTGAAGGCGACCGATCTTGATCTCGAAGTGACGGAAACCGTCCCCGCCGATATTGGTCAGGCGGGCGCCACAACACTTCCCGCGCATGTTCTCTACGACATCGTGCGCAAATTGCCTGATGGCGCGCAGGTTTCGCTCGAGCTGACGGGCGAAGCCGGCCAGCTGTTGCTGCGCTCGGGCCGCTCGCGTTTCAATCTGCAATCATTGCCCGAAAGCGACTTCCCCGATCTCAATGCGGGTGATCTGTCGCATCGCTTCGCGCTCGGCGCTGGTGATTTGAAGAAGCTGATCGAAAAGACGCAATTTGCGATTTCGACCGAAGAAACACGCTATTATCTCAACGGCATTTACGTGCACACGACCGATGTCGACGGCCATGTGATGTTGCGCGCTGTGGCAACCGATGGTCACCGTCTGGCGCGTGTCGAGATCCCCGCACCCGCAGGTTCTGCCGGCATGCCGGGCATTATCATTCCGCGCAAAGCCGTGGCTGAAGTGCAGAAGCTTGTCGAAGATGCTAGCGCGGAAGTGGCGATCGAACTCTCGACCACCAAAATCCGCTTCACCTTTGGTGATGTGGTGCTGACCTCGAAACTGATCGACGGCACATTCCCCGATTATGCACGCGTCATTCCGGCCAATAATGACAAGCGTCTCGTGATTGATTGCGCGCCCTTCGCGGCAGCGGTTGATCGCGTCTCGACCATTTCGTCTGAACGTGGCCGCGCGGTGAAACTTGCTTTGACCGATGGTCGTTTGACCTTGTCGGTGACCAATCCGGATTCGGGTTCAGCGACGGAAGAAATCGAAGTCGATTATGATTCGGGCCCGCTCGAAATCGGCTTCAATGCGCGCTATCTGCTCGACATTACGAGCCAGCTCGATTCCGACACGGCTTTGTTCAAACTGGCTGATGCGGGTTCGCCCACGCTCATCCAGGACCGCGATGGCGCTGCCGCTCTCTATGTTCTGATGCCGATGCGCGTGTGAGCCTCTTTTCAGAAGCTCCCCTGATCCGCCGCCCGAAAGTGCGGCGGCTTGTTCTGTCAGATTTCCGCTCCTATGCCTCGCTCGATCTCGCGGTCGAGGGCGATATGATTGCACTGACGGGCGAGAATGGCGCAGGCAAAACCAATATTCTCGAAGCTCTTTCGCTGCTGACACCGGGCCGCGGTCTGCGTCGCGCTGATTTGGCCGATTGCGCGCGTGAGGCTGGTGCAGGCGGCTGGGTCGTCTCCGTCGAGCTGGAAGATGATGATCATCGCGTTCAATTGGGCACGGGGCGCGAGGCTGCCGAAAGCGGCCTGCCGCAATCGCGCAAATGCCGCATTGATCGGGCCCCTGTTGGCTCTGCGCGCGCCTTTGCCGATCATGTGCGCGTGGTCTGGCTGACGCCATCTATGGATGGATTGTTTACCGGGCCAGCAGGCGACCGTCGGCGTTTTCTGGATCGCTTGGTTCTCGCGGTTGATCCCGAACATGGCGCGCGCGTTTCGGCGCTTGAAAAAGCTTTGCGCAATCGCAATCGCCTGCTGGAAGATCATTTTTCCGAAACAGTCTGGCTTGATGCGGCCGAGCATGAAATAGCAGAAATTGCGGTGGCCGTGGCGGCTGCCCGCAGCGAAACCGTGTCGCGTTTGGCGGGCCTCATTCAAGAGGGCCGATCAAAAGAAACGCCTTTCCCATGGGCAGATCTGGCGCTTGCGGGCGAGTTGGAAGCCATGCTTCCCGATCATCCGGCTCTCGAAGTGGAAGATCGCTATCGCGACATCTTACGGGCCAATCGGGCGCGTGATGCAGCCGCTGGGCGCACGTTGATCGGCCCGCAAGCGGCGGATCTTATCGTCAAGCACGGCCCTAAAAATGCGGATGCAGCGCGCTCATCAACCGGCGAACAAAAGGCGCTGCTTGTAGGTCTGGTACTTGCCCATGCACGGCTTGTGGCTTCCATGACAGGGATTGTGCCGCTGGTTTTGCTGGATGAAATCGCAGCACATTTTGATCCCTTGCGCCGCACCGCGCTTTACGACAATCTCGCGGAGCTGGGCGCACAAGTCTGGATGACCGGCGCCGATGCAAGTGCTTTTGCTGAATTGGCAGAGCGTGCCACGCTGATCCATGTGACACCGGGCCACGCTGTTGCGCTTTGATTTTCTAGGCTTTCTTTGATGCAAGATGTGTTGCTGGCCGCGCGTCGCCAACTAAAATCTGTTTTTGGGTATGATGATTTCCGGCCCGGCCAAGCCGAGGTCATTGCTGCTGTGCTCGAAGGCAAACCAGTGCTCGCCGTCATGCCAACGGGTAGCGGCAAGAGCATGTGCTATCAGCTTCCGGCCCTCGTCGATGGTGGATTGACGCTGGTTGTCTCGCCTTTGATCGCTTTGATGCGCGATCAGGTGCAGCAATTGCGCTCTTTGGGTGTGGAAGCGGGTTCGCTCAATTCGTCCAATGATGACGAAGAATCAGACCGCGTCTGGCAGGCGCTCGATGATCAAAGCCTGCGGCTCTTGTTTCTCTCGCCCGAACGTCTCGCCATGGATGGCCTGCGGCAAAGATTGGCGCGTGCGGGCGTCAAGCGCATCGCCATTGATGAAGCCCATTGCGTGTCCGAATGGGGGCATGATTTCCGCCCGGAATACAGGCAGATCCGGCAAGCCGTTGAGGCTATCGGCTCGGTGCAGGTGATCGGCTTTACTGCAACAGCAGACCGCAACACCCGCAATGACATTGTTGAGCGCCTGTTTGACGCGCCACCCAGCGTCTTTCTGCATTCTTTTGACCGCCCGAATATTGATCTGTGTTTTGCCGCTAAAGAGCAGCCGCGCCGCCAGATTGCAGCTTTTCTGAATGGGCGTCGTGGACAAAGCGGGATCATCTATTGTGTCTCGCGCGATCGCACAGAGCGCATGGCCGATTGGCTGAATGAAAATGGCTATGAAGCGGTCGCCTATCATGCGGGCATGGATCGTGATCTGCGTGCGCGCAATCAAGATCGCTTCTTGCAGGAAGACGGTGTGATTGTTGCCGCCACTGTGGCCTTTGGCATGGGGATCAACAAGCCCGATGTGCGCTTTGTGGTTCACGCCGATATGCCAGCCAGCGTGGAATCCTATTATCAGGAGATCGGGCGCGCGGGTCGCGATGGGCTGCAATCTTGGACGCTGACGCTTTATGGCGTGGAAGATATGGCCCTGCGGCGCAGGCAGATTGACGAAAAGTCGATTGATGATGAGCGTCGTCGCATCGAGCATACTCGCTTCAGTCGCCTCACCATGTTGTGCGAATCCGCGACCTGCCGTCGTCAGGCTTTGCTGGCCTGTTTTGACGAGCCATCCACGCCTTGCGGCCAATGCGACATCTGCCGTGGCGAAGTCGCGCTTTATGACGGCACGGTCGATGCGCAGAAAGCTTTGTCGGCGGTCTATCGCACGGGCCAGCGTTTTGGCGCGGCCTATGTGTCCGATGTGTTGATGGGCGTGGCGAGTGAGGCGATTGCGCGTAACCGCCATGACCAGATCAAGACCTTTGGTGTGGGCTCCGACAAAACCAAAACGGCGTGGACCGCTATTTTGCGGCAATTGTTTGCGGCCGACGCTCTGGCCAGTGCGAGCGAGGAATATGGCGGTTTCCGCCTGACGCCGCGCGGCGAGGCCATTTTGCTGGGGCGCGAAACCATTGCCTTGCGCAAGGATGCTGCCCGTCCGCCCAAGCCCCCGCGCACCAAAGGTGCTCAAGCTGCAGCTGTCGAGGGGCTTGATGCGGATGATGCCGCCATGTTTGCCGCATTGCGGGCGGCGCGCCTTGCGATTGCACGCGACGAAGGCGTGGCCGCCTATGTGGTTTTTGCCGATCGCACGCTTTTGGAGCTCGCCCGTCAGCGACCCATGAGCTTGCGCGAAATGGCTGCTATTCACGGGATTGGCGCCGCTAAACTCGAGCGCTACGGGGAGGCGTTTTTGGAGGTCCTCCTCAACACTGGCTGACCCACGCCCGAACGGGGAAAACCCAATCATTTCGGCCACTTTTTCGTGCCTTTCGGCCTCGATATAGGCTAAATTCTGGCTTACGAATCGCCTGTCTCAAAAGGGCATCCGGAAGCAGAGTTTTCGCGCGTTTTCCAGATTGCCCATTGCCCCAAAAATTGAAGAGTTGCTCGCCCCATGGCTGATCCTATTGCAACGCCTGAAGAGCCGGTTTACGGCGCCGATTCCATCAAGGTCCTGCGTGGTCTTGACGCCGTGCGTAAGCGCCCCGGCATGTATATCGGCGATACGGATGACGGCTCGGGCCTGCATCACATGGTCTATGAAGTCGTCGACAATGCCATCGACGAGGCTTTGGCCGGACATGCGACGCTCGTCACAGTGACGCTGAATGCCGATGGTTCTTGCACCGTCACCGACAATGGTCGTGGCATTCCAACCGACATCCATTCCGAAGAAGGCGTGTCGGCAGCTGAAGTCATCATGACGCAGCTGCATGCGGGCGGAAAATTCGACCAGAATTCCTACAAAGTCTCTGGCGGTCTGCACGGCGTGGGCGTCTCGGTCGTCAATGCGCTGTCCACTTGGTTGAAGCTGCGCATTTGGCGTGATGGCAAGGACCACGAAATTGAATTCCGCCATGGCGATGCCGTTGCGCCGCTGAAAATTCTGGGCGATGCGCCCATGGATGGCGCGGCTCCCAAGCGCGGTACGGCTGTGACATTCATGCCCTCGCCTGAAACTTTCACGATGATCGAATTTGATTATTCGACCATCGAGCACCGTTTGCGTGAATTGGCTTTCTTGAATTCCGGCGTGCGCATTGTTCTCACCGACGCGCGCCACGCAGAAAAGAAAGTCGAAGAGCTTTTCTACGAAGGCGGGTTGGAAGCTTTCGTGCGCTATCTCGACCGCGCAAAATCGCCATTGATTGGTTCGCCGATCATGATGCGTGGCGAGCGTGATCGCATCACGGTTGAAGTCGCACTGTGGTGGAACGACAGCTACCATGAGAATGTTCTGGCTTTCACCAACAACATACCCCAGCGCGATGGCGGCACGCATTTGGCGGGTTTCCGTGCGGGATTGACGCGCCAAGTGACGGGCTATGCGGATGCGTCCGGTATCACCAAGAAAGAAAAGGCGGATCTGACAGGCGATGATTGCCGCGAAGGCTTGACCTGTGTTTTGTCGGTGAAAGTGCCGGATCCCAAATTCTCGTCGCAGACGAAAGACAAGCTCGTTTCCTCTGAAGTGCGCCCGGTTGTGGAAGGTCTCGTCAACGAGATGCTTCAGCAATGGTTTGAAGAGCATCCGGCTGACGCGAAAACTGTTGTCACCAAAGTGGTGGAAGCCGCTCTCGCGCGCGAAGCAGCCCGTAAGGCACGTGAACTGACGCGCCGCAAGGGCGCGCTGGATGTCGCTAACCTGCCGGGCAAGCTCGCCGATTGTCAGGAACGTGATCCTTCCAAAGCTGAACTCTTCATCGTCGAAGGGGATTCGGCCGGTGGTTCTGCCAAGCAGGGACGCAATCGCGAATATCAGGCTGTGCTGCCTTTGCGTGGCAAGATTTTGAACGTGGAGCGCGCGCGTTTCGACAAAATGTTGTCGAGCCAGGAAATCGGCACGCTGATTACCGCGCTTGGCACGGGTATCGGGCGCGATGATTTCAACCCCGACAAGCTGCGCTATCATAAAATCATCATCATGACGGACGCCGACGTCGACGGTGCGCATATTCGCACGCTGTTGCTGACGTTCTTCTTCCGTCAGATGCCGGCTTTGATTGAGCGTGGGCATATCTACATTGCCCAGCCGCCGCTTTACAAAGTGAAGCGCGGTCAGTCCGAGCAATATTTGAAAGATGAGCGCGCGCGCGAAGAATATCTCATCGACAATGGTCTTGAAGGCGCGATCCTGCGGACCGGTCATGGTGGCGAGCGTGGCGCGCAGGATTTGCGCGCGATCATCGAAGAATCGCGCATCGTGCGTCAGGTCTTGGCGCAGCTCCATTCCCGTTATGACCGCACAGCGGTCGAGCAGGCCGCGATTGCCGGCGCTTTGAAGCCAATCGGCTTGATGTCGGATGAGGAAACCGCGCGTCTTGGTGCCGATATTGCGCGCCGTCTCGACGCTTTGTCTGAAGAGACCGAGCGCGGTTGGACGGCGACGGTCGACAACGGCGGTTATATCTTTGCGCGCGAAGTGCGTGGTGTGCGCCAAGCCTCCATTTTGGATGCGGGCCTGCTCGCATCCGCTGAAGCGCGCCGTCTGGATGAACATTCCGCTTCCTTGCGTGAAGTGTTCGAGACGCCGGCTTTGCTGGCGCGTAAAGCCGAAGAGACACAGGTCGCAGGCCCGAGTGCTTTGGTTGAAGCTGTGATGGCCGCAGGCCAAAAAGGCATCAGCCAGATGCAGCGCTATAAAGGCTTGGGCGAGATGAACCCTGAGCAATTGTGGGAAACCACGCTCGACCGCGAAGTGCGTTCCCTCTTGCAAGTGCGCATCAAGGAAACCGTCGAAGCCGATGATATTTTCGTCAAGCTGATGGGCGATGTGGTGGAGCCGCGCCGCGAGTTCATTCAGGAAAACGCACTCAACGTCGCCAATCTCGATGTCTGACGTCATCTGGGCGCACCATTCGATGGCTCGCTTAATGCGGGAAGCAGGATGATGCATTCAGTGTAAAGTTTGTGCTGAATATTTTGACCGTAGTGGTTCCAGTAATCAGGCGACCACAAGAGGCATTCGAGAGCGTGAAGCTGCTGTCGGGAATTTTGGCAGCCAGCGCTTGCGTCACCGCATAGGCTTTTACAAGATCAGCGCTTCCGCAAAGGCTCGCATCAATAGCGGCGCAGCGCGCGGCCCGTTCCGTGGCATGTTGCAAGCCGATCTGCGTCCAAAGCATCAAGGCGCCTTGGAAAGCTGCAAAAAGCAAAGTCAAAAAAACAGGTGCAATGATCGCTATTTCCACGGCAGCGCTGGCGCTCTCGCAAGAGGGGGTGGTGCGTGAGTGGTTCATTGGATACGCAAAACCTGAATTGACTGAAATGTCATTGTTGTCGGTAGACTCATAAATTTCAGAAGTGGCGTGTAATTGGTCTGCGCCCCTGTTGCGATATAGACACCGGCATTGATCGTTGTGCCCGAGACGTTGCAGCTTGCGCTGCATGTGACTTCCATCACATTGTTCAGCGCCGGGCAGCCGCAGAATTTTCGTGGTGCTGGCATGGCCAAGGGCGTTCCGGCCGCTGATGTGATGGTCTTGGTGATTCCACTGGCATCAAAGCCTGCAATGCTGGCGTAAATCGCGCCCCGTTGCGCTGCGCTTTGCGCTTGCATCCGACGGAAAAAGCCCATGCTGATGTCGAAGACGGCAATGAAGATCAGGGCCAGTACAGAGGCAATGAGAGCAAATTCAATGCCTGCGATTCCACGTTGGTCGTGATGGAGCGCGATGGGTCTCATTTCATTCCACCAAAAGCGCCATTTGTGTGCCCATGGCTGAAGTCCCAGTCCCCGCGCAAGAAAGCGAGAGATTGGAATTGCCGGTGAAAGTCACGGTATCGGCAACAATTTGCGTGCATCCATTGCCGCCTGTGGCCCCGCCCGCAAAAGTCAGATTGGCGCGTGGCAGATAAATGGCGCCCGTCCAATTCTGCGCGCCGCCCCCCGTCAGTTTGAAGACCGTGCCTTGCGGCATATTGCGGTCGCCGAAGAGGACAATGCCCGCTGTCGGCCCGCTGGTTGGCGCTGTGAGATTGATGATCGCGTTGCTGGCGATCGAAGCCGATCCATAGGTTTTGCCTTTGCTCGACGTGAACACAATCGTCACGCCTGTTCCGCTCAATGTGGCATTGCCCGCCACTTTGAGATCGCTTGCATCCAGATAATAAGTGCCCGGCGAAAGCGTGACATTCGCACCTGCTGTGAGCGAAATACCATTGCAATAGACACCGGGCTGCAAGGTCGCGTTACCGCCATTGTAGTTTTGTGCGCATCCATTGGGCTGGGGCGCAAAATTCTGGGTGGCATAAGGATCAACAGTGAGGGGTGCGGCGCTGTAAATCCCGTTGGTGACTTGCAGATTATTGCTTGTCGGAATTGCGCCGACTGCAATCGCCTTATTGACGCTGAGCAAGGAAGAGCCACTTGCTGAAATGGCCGTGGTGCTTGAGGAGTTAGCGACAGCATCACAGCCTTTCAGAAGAACTTGCGCGGAGCCTTGTACGCTCACCGCACCGCTTGCCGCTCCATTCAATGCCAGCATGCAAGCCCCGCCGGGATTTTGAATGGCAACAGCGCGCGCACTGATGTTGATTGTCACGGCTGGGAAGAATTTCGCCAAGACCGGTTCGTGTGGTTGGGTGATGATGATTTCAACTGCCCCGGACCGCCCCTTGTAAGCGCCCTTGCTCGGGGGCGTATTTACGGCAACCGAGACATTGTTGAGGCCATGAACAAAGCCTTGTGCCGCAGCCACGGCCCGGCTTTGTGTGGTGAGGGCAGCCCCAGTGCTTTTCGCGACAATGCCGCTCAGCGCGGCCGTATCAGCGGCGCCTTGCATTGTTTGATGTTGGAGGGCCCAAGCGCCGCCTTCAGTGCCAAGCACAGCTGCGCTCAAGATAATGGGCAAAGAGAGCGCTGAAATAGCGGCAATGCCGCCTCTTTCGCTTTTTACAAGGGCAATGATGTTTCTCAAGGACAAGCTCCGCGCAGATTTGTCGCGACATGAGCTTGGAGAGAGGGTCGTTAAGAAGGCTTAAGAGCCAAAGATGAAATGGAATTGAAGTAAAAGAAGACTACTGCAGCGTTGGATCTAATCAAACGTCTTCGGCGGGAAGAGACGATTGAGCATGTCGCCACGGGCTGCCTTGCTAACGGAAAAGCGCGCGAATGCGGATTGATACCAATCCTCGCTTTTGAAATCATGCGAGCGTGGCTTCGCTTGATCTTTGCTTTTCCCAAGTGTCGGTGCGAGCCGTTCTTTTGGTGTCGGCGCGTTTTTATTATTGTTTGTCATGGACCCGGCAAAACCTGACGCAATGCATACTTGAACTCAACGGTGCTTTTTTATCGCCAAGTTTCAATTTTGTAAAATAGAAGATCGCGCCGTTTGAGTTTGGGGGGGCGGAGAAGATTTTTCTCTTCGGATTGGCTTGTCTGATTTTTGTGTTTTCAGTTTCAACTCCTCGGGCGGAACAATTTCTTTCTCGAGGTCTTCAGCCGAGATGACGCGATTGGACTTCGCTCCAAATTGTACCAGCACACGTGTGCCTTTTTGCAAAACGGGTTCATACCAGCGCTGAATTTGGGCAATGATCATGGTCTTGCCGTCACCAAAAGCGATGACATATTCAATCGCATTGTCGGTTTCGATAAGGTCATGGGCCAATTCTCCCGCCACACCACCCAGAACAAGGCCGCCGAGCATCGCGCCATTCGTCTGGCCGATAACAGCGCCCGTCGCCCCGCCCAGAAACGCGCCGCCACCAACAGCCTGAGTGGAATCACTGCGAACACTGACCGGGCGCTGGCCGAGAATCGTGCCATAGCGTGTCTGAAACGCCTGTCCGGCATCCTCAAGAGGAATGTCTGTGGTGCTTTTATTGGCGCAGCCAGCCAAAAGCAGGCTGGCGAATAGAGCCAGATGCGAAAAAAATTTCATCAAAGCCGCACTCGAAACCGACAAACAAAGAATTGGCGCACCCGGCACGATTCGAACGTGCGACCTTTGCCTTCGGAGGGCAACGCTCTATCCAGCTGAGCTACGGGTGCAAAAATAAAGGCGGGCCGGAGCCCACCTTTTTTCTAGCCGATCATGCCAAGGCCTGCAAATGGCCCGCAGGGCTCATGCGCCGGGGGTCACAATCCGGCGGCGTGTCGTGCGGCGTTCCACAATCACCGCCCGGCCCGAGGCGCTCGGGCTGGCTGGTGCGACGCGTTGGATGGTTGTGGCGCGGCGCTGTGCACGCTGTGCGACGGCGCGGACTTCCTCTTCGCTGAGACCCATGAGCTGGGCGGCCACCGAAATCTGGTTGTCCAGACCTTCCGCGAAACATTCAGCAGCTTCCAACGCTTCTTCGATGGTTGGAGGATCGTGGCGCACGCGGCGGCCGCCGTATTTTGTTTGCCATGCAGCGGTCATTCGCTCACCGGGTTCTTTCAAGAATTCGCCTGTCTTGTAGACGAAGCCGTCTGGATATCCAACCAGAATGCCACGCTTTTTCCATTGAGGCAGCGCAAAGCTTTGCTAATGGGCGCATGGCAGGTCTGCGAAAGACGCGGAACAGCCTCACCGCTTTCCACGTTTGCTCTTCACACAGGGGAGAGATGCATGACCTGGCACGTTCGCTACTTCAGTCCGCCGCTGAAAATCGAACTTCAAACAGAAGAATTTCCCACGGAGGCCCATGCCCTACAGGCAGCATGGCTCATTGCGCGGGATGAGGGCCAGATTCTTGGTGTTGAAGGGCCGGATGGCGAGATCGCGGGCTTTGACGAAATTGAGCTCTGGTTCCGGGAGCATGGCCTGGCCCTGCCCCCGGTGCGCGCGACAGTTACGAGCCTGTCAGGCAGCTGAGGAAATATTTTTAGCTCGAGAAGGCGCCTCGCCGTTCAGACTTGCCACAAGGCCCGGCGCTGGTTTGAACACAATTGCCATGCGCGGCTCAATCATCACATCCGTGCCGAGCTTCACATTGCGGCCTTTGCGGGCGGCGCGTTTGAGCACGATGAATTTGCCAAAGCCGGACAGCATGACAGGCTCACCACGCAAAAGCGTGTCGCTGATCAAATCGAGAAAAAGCTCAACAAAACCGCTGGCATCTGATCGCGGCAGGCCAGTCGCCTTGCAAACCGCCTCAGCAAGATGCGCGCGGGTGAGATTGGTTGGTTCTTTGTCCGTCATGGTCTGTTCGCTCACGTCGTGCTGACGAGATCCCGACTTTCATGTGTGAGAGATGATGTGCGTCCATGGCGCGGCGTGGTGCGTTCTTCGCCAATGAGCATGTAGCCTTCAGAGCGCACGCTACGGATGTGGCGCTCTGATCCAATATCTTCGAGTTTGCGGCGCAATTTGCTGATCATCACATCGATGGATCGGCTCACGGCATCCTGGCCTTGCCCCATCACAGCGCGCGCAATTTCCTGACGGTCGACAACGCGGGCTTCATTTTGAATCAACAGATAGAGCAAACGGAATTCGCTGCCGGTCAGAGCAACTTGAGCTTTGCGGCCATTGCGCAAGCTGCGGGTGGTGATGTCGAGAACAGCTGCGCCGCAGGGCATTTCAATCTGCGCGGGGATCGCCGCGTTGCGCTTTGGCTTGTAGAAGCGCGCGACGCGCAAACTCACCTCACGCATATCCAGCGGCTTGGGAATGACATCCAAAACGCCGCGCTGAAAAAAATCGATGCGGTTTGCAGTATCGGCTTGGTCGGTGACAACAATTGTGTCGATCCCCAGACTGTCGAGCTCACTGAGAAAGCTCAAGACATCTTCACTTTGTGCGGCGGGATCTAAAATCAGCAAGTTGGGAGATGAGCGCTGAAAGCGGCGACGCGCTTCCGCGATCGAATTTATCGGATCAATCCGCGCGCCCAATGGGACAAGGCAGGCCATCATCGCCTGTCTTAGGTCGCGGTCGTCTTCGACCAGAAGGATGGAAATATCCTTCAATGGGCTCTCCTGCTCAGCGCCAATGATTGGCAAATAAGCTGGAGGTTTGTGTAGCGCAAAACTATGGAATTGTTGAGTAATTTCTACAGTCTTCAGGAAAGACCCGCGTAAACCGCGCCCAATACTTCCCCAGAACGTCCCGCTCCCTCCCCAAAAGGGGAGGCCAGCTTTGTCTTTACAGGCTTTTCTCGGGCGCGGCTTTGGCCGCGCAAAATTTGAACTCAGGAATCTTGCCTGCCGGATCCAGCGCGGGATTGGTCAAGAGGTTGGCGGCGGCCTCCGCAAAGCAGAAGGGCAGGAAAATCATGCCCCGCGGCACGTCCCGATCTTCGCGCACCCGTGTGGTTACTGCCCCGCGCCGGGTTTCGATTCGGATCGGATCGCCCGGTTTGGCGCCCATATGGGCGATTTCGGCCGGGTTCATCAGGGCAACCGCCTCGGGTTCGAGCTGATCAAGAATAGTCGTGCGCCGGGTCATGGAGCCCGTGTGCCAATGTTCGAGCACGCGGCCCGTCGATAGGATCATCGGATAATCCGCATCCGGCACTTCATCGGGTGGGGCGATGCGGGCAGGCACAATGCGCGCGCGGCCACTCGGCGTCGGGAAATGATCTCCAAAGATAATGTTTTCGCCTGGCTGATCATCGGCGAGCGCGGGATAGGTGACAGCCCCCTCGCGCTCCAATCGCGCCCAAGTGATATGGGCGAGCGAGGGCATGATCGCGCTCATTTCAGCAAAGACATCGGCCGGACCTTGATAGGTCCATGCAAGGCCCAAGCGCCGTCCCATTTCTTGAATGATCCACCAATCTTGTCGTGCTTCGCCGGGCGGCGGCACGACAGCGCGCGCCATTTGCACGCGTCGATCCGTATTGGTGAATGTGCCGCTCTTTTCTGCAAAAGCAGACGCCGGCAAAATCACATCGGCATGAAAGGCTGTCTCGGTCAGAAAAATATCCTGCACGACGAGATGATCGAGGCGCGCCAAAGCGGCGCGTGCATGATGAAGGTCGGGGTCCGACATGGCCGGATTTTCGCCTTCAATATACATGCCGCGAATCTCGCCCTTGAGGGCCGCATTCATGATCTCGACGACAGTGAGACCACGTTGCGGATCAAGTTTTTGGCCCCAGAAAGTTTCGAAAATATCCCGAATATCACCAGCTTCTACGCTGCGATAATCGGGATAGAGCATCGGAATGAGGCCAGCATCTGATGCGCCTTGCACATTATTTTGCCCGCGCAGCGGATGCAGGCCGGTGCCGGGTCGCCCGATTTGTCCGGTGATCAGCGCGAGCGCAATCAGACAGCGCGCATTGTCCGTGCCATGCACATGCTGGCTGATGCCCATTCCCCAGAAGATGATTGAGGCTTTGGAGGTAGCGTAAGCACGCGCGACTTCGCGCAATGTTGGCGCATCGATGCCGCAGAGTGGCGCCATTTTCTCAGGCGTGAAATCAGCCACATGCGCGGCGAGCTTTTCATAATCGAGTGTATGCGCCTCGATATAGGTACGGTTGGTGAGCCCCTCTTCAGTGATCACATGCAGCATGGCATTGAGCAAAGCCACATCGCTGCCGGGACGGAAAGCCAGATGTTTCCATGCGTGACGCGAAAGAGATTGATGACGTGGATCGACGACCACCAATTTCACCTGCCGTTCGCGCACGGCATTTTTGATGAAGGTTGCAGCGACCGGATGATTAACCGCCGGATTGGCGCCAATGATCATGATGAAATCAGCATCGCGCGCGGCTTCAAACGGAGCTGATACGGCGCCCGAAGACAGACCTTCCATCAAAGCGGCGACAGAGGAAGCATGGCACAGGCGTGTGCAATGATCGACATTATTGCTGCCAAAACCCGTGCGGACGAGTTTTTGGAAGAGATAGGCCTCTTCATTCGAGCCTTTGGCTGACCCAAAGCCCGCCAAAGCACGCGGACCATGAGTGGTGCGAATATTTTTCAAGCCATGCGCTGCAAGATCGAGCGCCTCTTCCCAACTGGCTTCACGAAAATGCGTGAAGGGATTGGCTGGATCAACCATATCATCTGCATGTTTGGCTTTACCGCTGAGACGCACCAGCGGTTTGGTCAGCCTATGAGGATGGGCAATATAATCAAAGCCAAAGCGGCCTTTCACGCAAAGCCGATTGTGATTGGCGGGACCATCACGTCCCACAGCATTGACGATTTTGTCGTCTTTCACTTCATATGTGACCTGACAGCCAACTCCGCAATAAGGGCAGAGAGACTCAACTTCTCGGTCTGGGGTGACAGACCGCTTTTGTGTGTCATCCATGAGACTGGCTGGCATGAGAGCACCAGTCGGGCAGGCTTGAACGCATTCGCCACAAGCCACGCAGGTTGATTGACCAATGGCATCATCAAAATCAAAGACGATTTTGGCGGCATCGTGCCGATAGGCCATGCCGATCACATCATTGACCTGCACTTCACGGCACGCCCGCACACAGAGCCCACATTGGATACAGGCATCAAGATTGACGCGCATAGCAGGATGGCTTGGGTCGGGTGCAACTGATTTTTGTTTCGCGGGAAAACGGCTTGTTTGCACGCCTGCCAGATCGGCCTGTTTCCAGAATGTGGCTTGCGGATCATGCGCCTCTTCAAGCGCAGGCTGATCGGCTAGCAATAATTCCATCACCAAGGCGCGTGATTTTTCAGCGCGTGCACTTTGGCTGGAGACCTCCATGCCAGCGGTCGGTTCACGCCGACAAGAAGGCGCCAGAACACGCTCGCCTTTGATCTCGACCATACAGGCGCGGCAATTTCCATCGGGCCGATAGCCATGCGCATCGCGGTGGCACAAATGCGGAATGGAAGTGCCGAGCCGTTGCGCGACTTGCCAGATGGTCTCGCCCGCATGCGCTTCGACCTCATGACCATCCAGTGAGAAGCGAATTGTCTCACTCATTTTGGTATCTCCGCAAAGAGATGCGGAAAATGCTCGACGAGCGATTGCACCGGATTGGGTGCGGCTTGTCCCAGGCCGCAAATCGAGGAATCGCGCATGACCTGAGCAAGATCATCCAGAAGAGACAAATCCCAAGTCTCGCCTTTCATGAGCTGCAAGGATTTTGCCGTGCCCAAACGACAGGGCGTGCATTGGCCGCAAGATTCATCGGCGAAAAAGGCCATGAGATTGCGCGCAGCTTCTTTGAGGTCATCCTTGTCAGACAGAATGATGATCGCAGCTGAGCCGATGAAGCAGCCATATTGTTCAAGCGTTCCGAAATCGAGCGAAGCATCGACGAGCGAGGCAGGCAGGATGCCGCCAGAGGCTCCGCCGGGAAGATAGGCCGCCAATTCATGGCCTTCGG
The DNA here is from genome assembly GCA_947453155.1 of Beijerinckiaceae bacterium. Classification (GTDB taxonomy): domain Bacteria; phylum Pseudomonadota; class Alphaproteobacteria; order Rhizobiales; family Beijerinckiaceae; genus Terripilifer. Next base: position 26,657 of record CANGFE010000029.1, read on the forward strand.
CCATGCCGCCGCAATAGTCGCTCAGTAATTGTGCCAGCGTGAGCCCCGCAGGCGCGCATTTGACGCCGGGATTTTTAACGCGGCCCGAGACTGAATAATGGCGCAAGCCAGTTGCGCCATTGCATCCCTGTTCGCGCCACCAATTTGCGCCTTTTTCAGCGATCAGTCGAACGAAATAGAGCGTCTCGACATTATTGGTCAGCGTGGGCCGACCAAAGAGTCCGGATTGAAATGGCAAAGGCGGGCGTTGGCGCGGATAGCCGCGCTTGCCTTCGAGCGATTCGATGAGGGCTGATTCTTCGCCGCAGACATATGAGCCAGCACCGCGACGCAGATGGATCGGTGTCCAACCCGCAGGCAGATTTGCAATCTCGCGCGCCAATGTGGTGCGCAGGCCGGCATATTCATCGCGCAGGTAAAAATAAATCTCGTCGGCGCCGACAATATGCGCGGCAATCAGCGCGCCTTCTAGAACGCGATGCGGGTCTTTTTCGAGAAGATAACGATCTTTGAAAGTGCCGGGCTCACCTTCATCGGCATTGACGACCATGGCCTTGCGACCATTCATGCCGCGCACAGCGCGCCATTTGCGCGCGACAGGAAAACCAGCACCCCCCATGCCGCGCAAACCGGCCTGATCGAGAAGCTCCAGAAGCGCATTCGCTTCTTGTTCAGAGCTCAGCAATCTTTCGTAAAGCGCATAGCCGCCTTGCGCGCGATAGGCGTCAAAAGTGGTTTCGCATTTTTCGTCCGGTTCTGTCTGTTGGGCTTGCGCCGCAGCCATCACAGTATGGGTGTTGGCTGGTGCGATGACATTTTGGCCGACAACAGCAGCCGGTGCGCAGTCGCATTGTCCGATACAGGGCACAGGTTGAACCCGGATATTTTGATCCGTCGCCTTTTCAAGCTCCGCGAGAAGATCGTGTGATCCGGCCATCGCGCATGATAGGCTTTCGCAAACACGGATGGTCAGTGCGGGGATGGGCGCCTCATCTCCCTTCACCACATCGAAATGCGCGTAGAAAGTCGCTGTCTCATAGGCCTCGACGAGCGAGAGGCGCAAAGCTTCTGCAAGCGCGGTGAGATGGCGCGCGCTAATCTGTCCAAAATGATCTTGAACAAGATGCAAATATTCGATGAGTAGATCGCGACGGCGCGGGCTCTCTCCCAAGAGCGCGTCAATCTCGGCTTGGGATTGCGCATCTGCCACGCGGCCTTTTGGCGTGTTCCGCGCCTGTCCGCCGCGACCGGGATGAGGGGGCCTATCGATCCTATTCATGGGATCAGTTTAATCCTCAATCGGGCGGCGTGCCATTGGCCGCAAGCACAGCACCCGCCAGATAGAGCGAGCCGCAGATCAGAATGCGCGGAGCCATGGGCCAGCTCCGTGTGCTGAGCACTTGCAAAGCCGCCTCCACACTCTCAGTAGAACGCGCGGAAATCTGTGCAGCCTTGGCTAGCGCCGCAATCTCCTCGGCAGAGCGCGCCACATGTTCGCCGGGGATCGGGAGCGCGATCAATTCCTGCGCGAGACCGGAAAAATGGGACAGGAAAGCCGCCGTGTCCTTGGTCGAGAGCGAGCCGCACAGCAGGATCAAGGGTCGCGATTGACGCTCCTCGAATTGCGCCATGGCCTCTGCCAACACGCGGCCACCCGCTTCATTATGCGCGCCATCGAGCCAAAGCTCAGCCCCCTTTGGCGCGAGATCCATGAGAGCTCCGCGTGTCAGGCTTTGCAGGCGTGCCGGCCATTCGGCATGGCTCAGACCTTGCGCAATGGCAGCGCTGGTGAGGTCCGGCACGCATTGGCGCAGGCAGGCAATGGCGAGTGCCGCATTGTCGATCTGGTGGCGGCCCGACAGTCGCGGCAGCGGCAGATCGAGCAGGCCTTGTGCGTCTTCGAAAATCAAATGGCCATTTTCTTCCCGCGCGGTGAAATCGCGTTCGGCCAAAATCATCGGTGCACGTGCGCGGCGTGCGTCGCGTTCCAGCTCGCGCAAGGCATCCTCGGCCTGCGCGGCGCTAAAGACAGGCGCACCGGGCTTGATGATTCCGGCCTTGGCGGAAGCGATCTCAGCAATGGTAGTGCCCAAAAATTCCGGATGATCCATGGAGATTGGCGTGATGATTGTGGCGAGCGGATAATCGATCACATTGGTGGAATCATAGCGCCCGCCCAAGCCTGTTTCGAGCAGCAGATAATCAGCTGGATGTTCGCTGAATAAAAGCAAAGCTGCACAGGTGGTGATTTCAAACATGGTAACGGAGGCGCCGTCATTGGCCTTTTCGCAACGGGCGAAAGCATCGACCAATTCATCTTCCGTCACGAGACGGCCACGCCCCTTTTGTCCCAAGCGAATGCGCTCATGAAAGCGCACAAGATGGGGAGATGTATAGACATGGACGCTTTTGCCAGCCGCTTCCAGCATGGCGCGCATCAGCGCGACTGTGGAGCCTTTGCCATTGGTGCCCGCTACATGCAGAACGGGCGGCAGCTTTTGTTCTGGGTGCCCGAGCTTGGCGAGCAGATCAAATGTGCGCCCCAGCGACAGATCAATCTTGCGCGGATGGAGCGAGAGGAAACGCTCGAGCATTTCCTCTGATTGATTCATCTGTGGCGCTTTATCCGCCACGGCTGATTAGGCCGCAGCCGATGTATTGGTGAGCAGGCGGCACAGGCGCGCGAGTGTGGCGCGCATGTCGCCGCGCGGCACAACCATATCGACCATGCCATGCGCCTTCAAATATTCCGCACGCTGGAAACCATCGGGCAGACGTTCGCGAATGGTCTGCTCAATCACGCGCGCACCGGCAAAGCCGATGACAGCGCCGGGCTCTGCAATCTGAATATCGCCGAGCATGGCGTAAGAGGCGGTGACACCGCCGGTCGTCGGATTGGTGAGCACAACGATATAAGGCAGTTTCGCTGCACGCAGACGCTGCACAGCCACCGTTGTGCGCGGCATTTGCATGAGCGAGAACATGCCTTCTTGCATGCGCGCGCCACCTGATGCCGTGAAGATGATGAAAGGCGTTTTGCGCGCAATCGCCGTTTCCATGCCGGTGATGATCGCTTCGCCTGCGGCCATGCCGAGAGAACCGCCCATGAAATCGAAATCCTGCACAGCGACAGTCGCCGGTGCATTTTCAATTTTGCCAACAGCCAGCTTCACAGCATCCTGACTGCCCGTCTTGGAGCGATATTCTTTCAGGCGGTCAGTGTAGCGCTTCACATCTTTGAACTTCAGCGGATCAACCGGCACTTCGGGTGTGGCGATCTCTTCGAAGCTGCCATTGTCAAAAAGCGCGGTAAGACGCTCTTTCGCCGGGCAACGCATATGATAGCCCGAGCCCGGCACAACATAGAGATTGGCTGCGAGATCTTTGTGAAAGACCAGCTGGCCGGAATCAGGGCATTTCACCCAGAGATTTTCGGGCGTGTCGCGCTTGAGAATCGAGCGGATCTTTGGCGGGACGACGTTGGAAATCCAGTTCATCGGACGTGATATCCTTTGGGCTTATTCAGCTGCAGCCTTGCGCGCTTGGCGCACGCCATCGGCAATTTCAGAAACGAGTTTGGTCACAGCGCCAATGGTCTTGGGCGTTGCGCCATTCTTCTCGTCGAGTGAATTTTTCAGCGTGTCGATTAGCGCAGAGCCGACCACCACACCATCGGCATAGGCAGCAATCGCGCCAGCCGTTTGCGCATTCTTCACGCCAAAGCCAACGGCGATGGGCAATTGCGTTTGTCTTTTGATGCGCGCAACAGCGTCGCCGACTTTGGAATAGTCAGGTGTTGCGGCACCCGTAATGCCGGTGATCGACACGTAATAGAGAAAGCCCGATGTATTGGTCAGCACTTTCGGCAAGCGCTTATCATCGGTGGTCGGTGTCGCCAGACGAATGAAATTGAGTCCGGCCTTCAAAGCGGGAATGCACAATTCATCATCTTCTTCCGGCGGCAGATCGACAACGATCAAACCATCGACACCAGCTTCATTGGCTTCGGCGATAAATTTATCAACGCCACGCACATAGATTGGATTGAAATAGCCCATCAAAACGATGGGCGTTTCATTGTCGTCTTTGCGGAAAGCACGCACCAGATCGAGCGTCTTGGCGAGTGACATGCCAGCGGCCAGTGCACGCAAACCGGCGGCTTGAATGGAGGGACCATCAGCCATCGGATCGGTAAAGGGCATGCCGACTTCAATCACATCAGCGCCAGCCTTGGGCAGCGACTTCATCAGTTCGAGCGACGTTGCCGGATCAGGATCGCCTGCCATCAAAAAGGTGACGAGCGCAGCGCGGCCTTCAGCGCGGCATTTTGCGAAGCGTGTTTCAATACGCGTCGTCATCACATGCCCCCCAAATGTTCAGCGACGGTGAAGATGTCTTTGTCGCCACGGCCGCAGACATTGATGACCATCAAATGATCTTTCGGCTTTGTCGGTGCGAGTTTCGAGACATAGGCCAGCGCATGCGAGGGCTCGAGGGCTGGAATAATGCCTTCCATCTGGCAGCAGAGCTGCAAGGCATCGAGCGCTTCTTTGTCGGTCGCGGATGTATAAGTCACGCGGCCAATGTCGCGCAGCCAGGCATGCTCTGGTCCGATGCCGGGATAATCAAGACCTGCTGAAATCGAATGGCCTTCGTTGATTTGGCCATCTTCATTCATCAAGAGATAGGTGCGATTGCCATGCAAGACACCGGGCTTGCCGCCTGCGAGCGAGGCTGCGTGGCCATCGGGAACACTCAAACCATGACCGGCTGCTTCAACGCCGTAAATCTCGACGCTTTTGTCATCGAGGAACGGATGGAACAGGCCAATCGCATTGGAGCCACCGCCAATACAAGCCACGAGCGAATCCGGCAGGCGGCCTTCTTGTTCAGCCATCTGCCAACGCACTTCCGTTCCGATGATCGATTGGAAATCACGCACCATAGCGGGATAGGGATGCGGGCCGGCGGCTGTGCCGATGCAATAAAAAGTATCCGCGACATTGGTGACCCAATCGCGCAGAGCTTCATTCATTGCATCTTTCAGCGTGCGTGCGCCTGATTGGACGGGCACGATTTTCGCGCCGAGCATTTTCATGCGGAAGACATTCGGCTTCTGACGCTCGACATCGACGGCGCCCATATAGACGACGCATTCAAGACCATATTTCGCGCAAGCGGTCGCCGTTGCAACGCCATGTTGTCCGGCGCCTGTTTCAGCAATGATGCGCTTCTTGCCCATGCGACGGGCGAGCAAAATCTGGCCGAGCACATTGTTGATCTTATGCGCGCCGGTGTGGTTGAGCTCATCGCGCTTGAAATAGATTTTCGCGCCGCCGAGTTTCTCTGTCAGGCGTTCTGCGAAATAGAGCGGGCTCGGACGACCGACATAATGTTTGGCGAGATGATCGAGCTCAGCTTGAAAAGCCGGGTCTTTTTTGGCGACCTCATAGGCCTTCTCAAGTTCGAGAATGAGCGGCATCAAAGTCTCGGCGACGAAGCGGCCGCCGAACAGGCCGAAATGCCCGCGCTCATCGGGTCCGGTGCGATAGGAATTCTGCAAGGTCGTGCTCAAAGATCGGCTCCTGAAGTCGGGCCGTA
>CANGFE010000030.1 GCA_947453155.1 Beijerinckiaceae bacterium
CAGACGGATTTGCTCACGGGCCGCGCGGTGTTCACCGAAGCCTATGCGGTCATCCCCAAAGGCGTGATGCAGGATATTGTGACGAGCTGCTTTCCCTTCTGGGACAAGACACGCGCTTGGATTTTGGCGCGTCCGCTCTCGGGCTTTGCCGAAACATTTTCGCAATATGTGATGGAAGTCGAAAGCGGCGGCGGCAGCGATCGCCCCGAAACAGATGCACGCGCGCAAGCAGCCCTCTTTGTGGTTGGTGGCGAAATTGCACTCACCATTGCCGGCAAAGCCCATTGCCTGACCTCTGGCGGCTTTGCTTACATTCCCGCTGGCACAAAATGGGCGCTGAAGAATACGGGCAAAGAGCCCGCGCGTTTTCATTGGATTCGCAAAGCCTATGAAGCCGTCGAGGGCTTGCCTTCACCAGAGCCGCTGGTCGCCAATGAAAATGACCTCAAGCCAAATGAAATGCCCGGCACTGATGGCAAATGGGCGACAACGCGTTTCCTCGATCCCGCTGACATGCGTTACGATTTTCACGTGAACATTGTCACCTTCCAGCCCGGTGCTGTGATCCCCTTTGCCGAAACGCATGTGATGGAACACGGCCTCTATGTGCTCGAGGGCAAAGCGGTCTATCGGCTCAACAAAGATTGGGTGGAAGTGGAGGCCGGTGATTTCATGTGGCTGCGCGCTTTCTGTCCGCAGGCCTGTTATGCGGGCGGACCATCACCCTTCCGCTACTTGCTCTACAAGGATGTCAACCGCCATCCATCGCTGACGCGCTTCTGACTTAGAAGAAGAGTTGGCGCAGCGGATTGGCAGGATCGAGCAAGAGTTTTGCCGTCAACGCAAATGACATAACGACAAGAAGCGGGCGCACACCGCGCCCGCCGTAGCGCATGGCCAGACGAGCACCAATCTGATTGCCGACAATATTGGCTGCAGCCATGGTGAAGCCAATCGCCCAAAGCACCTGACCACCAATGATCATGGTGATCACGCTCGCCAGATTGGTGGAGAAATTCAGCAGCTTCGTATTGCCAATGGCGCGCACCAAACCGAGCCCGCCAAGAATAACCAGCGCGGTCGTAAAAAACGACCCTGTGCCGGGGCCAAAAAAACCATCGTAAAAACCAATGATGGTTGTGACGATGGTGAGGCCGACACGACCAAGACGCGCCTTACGATCCGCATCGCTCATGGAGGGTGCGAAGAGAAAATACAGACCGATGAGAATGAGCAACACGGGCACAAGCGCGGCCAGAAAAGACGAATCCACAACCTGAACCAAAATGGTCCCCGCAGCTGAGCCCAGAAAGGCGCCGAGCGCGGGCAACCAGAACATGTGCAGATCAACATGGCCCTTGCGCCAAAAAGCAAGGAAAGCACCGCCCGTGCCAAAAGTGCTCTGCAACTTATTGGTGGCCAAAGCCTGAACAGGCGGAATGCCTGCTGCCAGAAGCGCTGGAAGGGTCAGCAAACCACCACCGCCCGCCATGGAATCAATCAGCCCCGCCAGAAAAGCGGTGGCTGCCAAAAAGCTCATGGTTTCGAGAGTTAAATGCATCGCGTCCGAGCCATAACGGGTTGCCTCTCCCCTTTCAATGGCGCCGCCTCTGCCTTATTTCTAAACCTAAGAATTTTTGAGGATCTCACCATGGCAAAGATCATCGGCGGCATTGGCACATCCCATGTGCCCACCATTGGCGTGGCCTATGACAAGGGCAAGCAGAACGATCCCGCTTGGGAACCTCTGTTCAAAGGCTACAAGCCCGTCGCTGATTGGCTCGCTGAAAAGAAGCCCGATGCTTTGGTCTTTTTCTATAATGACCATGCGACGACCTTCTTCTTCGATCTCTATCCGACTTTCGCGCTGGGCATTGGCGAGCAATTTGAAATTGCCGATGAAGGTGCGGGCAAGCGTCCCTTGCCGCCGATGCGCGGCAATGTCGATCTGTCGATCCATATTGCGGAATCTTTGGTCAATGATGAATTTGACATCACGACCTTTCAGGATCGCCCGATTGACCACGGCTGCGCCTCGCCGCTGCCTTTGCTCTGGCCCCATGCGCCTGATTGGCCGGGCGTGATTGTACCCATTGCCATCAACGTGCTGCAATTCCCGATTCCGACAGCCAAGCGCTGCTACAAGCTCGGACAGGCTTTGCGCCGCGCGATTGAATCCTATCCGGAAGATTTGAAAGTTGTGGTCGTTGGCACAGGCGGGCTCTCGCACCAAGTGCATGGCGAGCGGGCGGGCTTCAACAATGAAGAATGGGATATGGAATTTCTCGATCTCTTCGTGAAGAATCCGGAAGAACTCACCAAGCTGCGCCATGCTGATTATATTCGCCGTGGTGGTGCGGAAAGCGTCGAGCAGATCATGTGGCTAGCCATGCGCGGCGCGCTGGAAGGCGAGATCCGGGAATTGCATCGCAATTATTATCTGGCCACAACAACGGCCATGACCGTCACACTCTACGAACCGGCTTGAGGACAAGACATGAACCCGCAACTCGCCGGATTGGACGATCTCGAAGGCACTTATGTCTTCGATCTGCACACAAGCAACCGCGCCATGAAACTCAATCGCTTCCTCTGGAAGATGATTGGCACAGAGGCCCGTGCGCATTTCAGCAAAGACCCGGAACAGGCCATGACCGAAGCCGGTCTCTCCGACACGGAAAAAGACCTTGTGCGCCGTCAAGACTGGATTGGTCTCATTCGGGCCGGCGCCAGTTTCTTTGTGCTTGAAAAATTTGCCCGCGTGGCCCAGCGCACCAATCTCGAAGTCTATGCCATGATGCGCGGCGAAACATTTGATGAATTCATGGCCACGCGCCGCGTGCCCGAGTGCCGCTGATGAGCCAGAAAGAAACACTCTATCTCCTCTGCGGCCTCCTCTGTGACGCCTATACATTCGCACGCCAAAAGGCTGCGCTCAGCGATCGCTATGATGTGCGTGTGGTCGATTTCTTCGGCCTCGATTCCATGGAGAGCATGGCGCGCAAAGTTTTGGATGATGCGCCAGCGCGTTTCTCCGTCTGCGGCTTTTCCATGGGTGGGCGTGTTGCGCTGAAAATCATGGAGCTCGCGCCGCAGCGTGTCGCGCGTCTATGCCTGCTCGACACAGGTGTCGGCCCCGTGGTTGAGGGCGAAGCCGAAAAGCGCCAAGTGCTGATTGATCTCGCACAAGCCAAAGGCAATGCGGCGCTGATCAAAACGTGGTTACCACCCATGTTGCACCCCACACGCCAAAAAGATCCGGCCTTCATCGGCCCATTGGGCGAGATGATCTGTCGCGCAAATCCAGAGATTTTTGCACGCCAGCAAAAGGCGCTGCTCACGCGCGATGACGCGCGCCCGCTTTTGCCCAAGATCAAGATTCCCACCTATGTGGTGGTTGGTCGGCAAGATGTCTGGAGCACGGTCGAACAGCATGAGGCCTTTGCTCGCGACATTCCGGGTGCCAAACTCATCGTGATCGAAGACAGCGGCCATTTCGTCCCCGTCGAACAAGCAGATCAGCTCTCTGCGACCCTTGATGAGATGATGCAGGTGCCTTCAACCTAACTGCTCGCTCCCAAACAAGGCTTTTTGAATTGCTTTTCTGCCACTCACCCGCCATGCAAGAAGGATGAGACAGAAATTGTTTGGCCCCTCACCCCTATGGGCGCGTTGCGCCCAGCTCGCCACACTGACGCTGACGCTTGCCCTTGTCGGCGAGAGCGCGCAGGCGCGCGATTTTTATCGCTGGGTGCAATATGGCTCGAGCGGTCTTGAAGCGCGCGTCGTGACGGATGATCCCGCCTGCCCTACGGCACTGGTCGATGGTCAAGAAACACGCATGATCGAGCGCTCGGCGCCGGGTCAAGATTATCCCGTGCGCGGTTGCGCTCTTGCGCTCTCCAAAACTGTCAAACTTGTTTTGATTGAAGGCGTGCCAGTGCCGCTGCCCAAGCCGCGCGCTGAACGCATCCTCATCATGGGTGATACAGGTTGCCGCCTGAAAGGTGCTGATCGCGCGCAAGCCTGCAATGACATGCGCGAATGGCCCTTCCGTCTGGGCGCGGCCATGAGTGCGGATTTCAAACCCGATCTCGTCATTCATGTCGGCGACATGCATTATCGGGAAACCCCGTGTCCGCAAAATAATCTGGGCTGCGCGGGTTCGCCCTTTGGCGACACATGGCAAGTCTGGAAAGAAGATTTTTTCGATCCAGGTGAAGCTCTGCTCAATGCCGCACCCTGGGTGATGGTGCGCGGCAATCATGAAGAATGTGGACGCGGCGGTATTGGCTGGGCGCGCACGCTTGATCCCTATTCTTATAATGCCAAGAGCGGGCGTGACGGATGTTTGGGGCCGCAACAGCCCTATCCTGTCGATCTCGGCCAGCTCACCATGATTGTCATGGATGTTTCGACCGCTGACGAACAGCGCTTGAACGAGCAACAAGCCGCTTTCTTCCGTCCGCAGTTTGAAAGCGCCAAAGCAGTTGCCGGCCCCGTGTGGTTTGCTTTCCATCGTCCAATCTGGGCGGTGGAGTTTTTCATCAACGGCAAGCCTGCGGGTGACAACAAGACGCTCGCCGCCGCTGCCAAGGGCGCGCTCGCTCCTAATGTGCAGGCCATTCTTTCAGGCCATCATCACGTCTTTGAAGTCGTGAAATATGAAAATGATCTGCCTGTGCAGATTATCTCGGGCCATGGCGGCAATGAATTGTCGATGGATGTGCCCAATCCCGTGGGCCAAGAGGTCAATGGCGAGAAGATTGTGGCTGGCCTCGCGCGTCCGGGCATTTTCGGCTTTGCCATGATGGAACGCGAGCGCAATGATGCGAGCGGTACCAAATGGACACTCACTGGCTATGATCGGCGCGGACAGAGCATGGGCACTTGCAAGCTTGACGGGCGCAATCTCACCTGCCCGTAAGACTTAGCCCTTCTTCGCAGCGAAAGCCTTCACCGCTTCAAGCGATTTTTCGACATGGGGTGAGGCATCGCCCGATTTCACACGCGATAAAATGCGCCCGTCAGGTGCGATAACAAAGGACACGCGATCCGAAAAAGGCAAAACCGCGCCAAGGCCACCGAAGGTGACATTGTAAGCCTTGATGACTTTCATCTCCGGGTCGGCCGCAACCGGAAAACGGTCACGACATTCGGATGCAGAAAACTGCCGTTGCGTCTCGAGATTATCGGCCGAAATACCAATAACGCTCGCGCCATGTTTTTCAAACTCATCCATAGCTTCAGCAAAGAGATGAGCTTCTTCCGTGCAAACGCTGGTGAAAGATTTCGGGTAAAAGAATATGACGACAGGTCCCTTCTTCAGCGCCTGCGAAAGCGAGAAGGACATATCCTTGCCGCCCAGAGCCGCCTGCAAAGTAAAGTCGGGCGCCTGTGTCGTTTGCGCCTGCGCGGGTTGACCAGCCACAAGCGACAAAAGCGCATGGCCCGCGACAGCCAGAACTTTCACTATTGTCTTGCGCGCGGATGTCATCTGGCCTCTCCCGATCAAAATACTCAGCCTTAGAGATACGTGAGCCTGTGCCTCTTGGACCGCCAGCGCAAGAGTTCTGTGGATGACAGCGCAAGCTGCGCCACATCATGGCCGCAATTTCGCGGTGACGTCACATAGTAAAGAAAGAGTTAAGTCCAGTGTGATTCGCGTATCCTTCAAACGGAGATTCGCCATGGCTTACGCATCGGTCGACCTCATCCCGCACGAAGACGACTTGGCCGTCCTCACCGACGAGATTTTCAGTGAAATCGGCTCCCGCGAAAAGCTCGCGGACCAACGGGCCCGCGCCGCGGCCATTGCAAGGGTCGAAAAGCTCCTTGCCCGGACCATCATCCGCCCAGCAGAGCCCATCATCCGAGCCTCGGCAGAAGATATAGCCGCCGACATCGCCTTTGGCCGGCAAGATGCCGAATATGCCTTTGGCGAGCGGGGGTAAAAGCGCGGCCTTGATCAAACCGGCTTCGTGTGTATAAATACACACCATGAACAGTCGGGACGTCATGGCTGCACTTAAGGCTGACGGTTGGTTCGTCGTGAACCAAGTCGGCAGCCACGTTCAATTCAAGCATGCGTTGAAAAAAGGGCGCGTGACTGTTCCCCACCCATCGAAAGAGATTCCAATCGGAACGCTGAAGAGCATCGAGCGGCAATCCGGTTTGGAACTGAGGGGAATGTGAAATGCAATATATTGGCCTGATCCATAAGGATGTCGGCTCGGAATATGGCGTGTCTTTTCCTGATTTTCCGGGCTGCATCACCGCTGGGGCGACCCTCGAAGAGGCGCGCATCATGGCGCAGGAAGCCCTCTCGCTTCACATTGATGGCCTCATCGAAGATGGCGAGACTTTGCCTGCAGCCAGTTCTTTGGACGAGATTTTGGCGAAGCCTGACAATGCTGGAAGTATTGCAGTGCTGGCCGTTGCACCGGCGCGCTCCTCGAAAGTGGTGCGCGTCAACATCACCATGCCCGAAGATACTTTGGCCAAGATTGATGCTTTCGCACGCGAGCATGGCCTCACGCGGTCAGGCCTACTGACCCGCGCAGCCCAACGGGTTTTGGAAGAGATTTAGTCTTTTTTGAAAATGGTGCCCGGGGGCGGGATCGAACCACCGACACTGCGATTTTCAGTCGCATGCTCTACCAACTGAGCTACCCGGGCGTCTCGCGCGAGGCCAAGGCCAATGCGAGTGGGCGGTTTATAGAAAGGCTGTGCCCCAATGTCCAGCGCTGGGGGCCTGTTTTTTGAGCCTATTCCGGATCATCCGGTGAAATGAGCCGCGGACGCGGACGGGGGGCTTCCTCTTCCTCATCATCATCGGCTGGTGCCGCGGGAATCGCATAAGTTCCGCCGAGCCAGCGGCCCAGATCAATGTCGGCACAGCGCTTCGAGCAGAAGGGTCGATAGGCCAGAGCCGACCCCTTTTTGCAGATCGGGCAAGGTGAGGGCTTGGCCTCATTATCATTGGCAATATTCATCGAGTCAGGCTTTCAAAGGCCAGAGCGCGGAGAGCGGAAATCCCTCGCCGCTCAAAAGCGCAGCCGTCTCATAGAGCGGCAGGCCGACAACACTCGGATAAGAGCCGATCAATTGCTCGACAAAGGCACCGGCCAATCCCTGGATCGCATAGCCGCCTGCTTTGCCATGCCATTCCTGCGAGGCCATGTAAGCGGCAACTTCCGCATCAGAGAGACGCTTGAAGCGCACGCGGCTTTCCACCACACGCTGGCGCAAAGCGCCCTTGGGTGTGACCAGCGCCACGCCTGTATAGACGCGGTGTGTGCGCCCCGACAGAAGCGCCAGACATTGCCGCGCCTCATCACTAGATTCGCATTTGGGAAGAACACGCCGCCCGACGGCCACCACCGTATCGGCAGCAAGCACAAAAGCGCCTGCCCATTGGGGATCTTTGCATATTGTTGCGGCCGCGCTCTGCGCTTTGTCCTGCGATAGACGCAGCGCCAGATCACGCGGTAGCTCGTGAGGATGGGGCGTTTCGTCGAGATCGGCGGGCCAAAGACAATCAGGCTCGATGCCGATTTGCTGCAGAAGCGCGAGACGCCGCGGAGATGCCGAGGCGAGAACGAGCTTGGGACGACCCTGATCGTTAGCCTGCGTCACGCGCCTTGATCCATTGTCACGAGCGGGACGAGGCCCGCTCTTACTTGAAGCGATACGTGATCCGGCCCTTGGTCAGATCATAAGGCGTCATTTCAACGAGGACCTTGTCACCGGTCAGCACGCGAATGCGGTTCTTGCGCATCTTTCCAGCGGTGTGAGCAATGATCTCATGATCATTCTCAAGCTTCACGCGGAAGGTCGCATTGGGGAGCAATTCGCTCACCACGCCCGGAAATTCGAGCAATTCTTCTTTCGACATGTCTATCCTGTCTTTGGCGGCAGCCGCACTGCGCTCGGTCGAGCGAAGCTCATCGGACAGCCAATCCATGGGTGAAGTGGGCGGACCCTAATCGAGAAAGCCCCATTTGTGAACAGACGAGCCGCCTCAGACGGCCGGAAACGGGCGCAAATCCCGCAAAAAAGAGCATGGGCTGCAGCTTTGCAGGCCCTTATGGGGCCTGCGGCGGCTCAAGAGCGGTCGAGCCCCCCGCCTCTGCCGCCTGCGTCTCAGCAGAGAAACGCGCATGACGGCGGATCGCTAAGGGCAAGAGACCCAGATAGGACAGCGTGAGCGCGATCAAAACTTCCATCGGGAAAGACGCCAGCGCCAGAATGAACACCGCCACCGCAAACAAAACGACGATGAAATATTCGCGCTTCACGCGGCCAATTTGCTTGCCCGAAAAATGCGGGATGCGGCTCGCCATCAAGAAAGCAATGCCCAGAACATAGATGATTTCGATGATGACGAAGAGACGTCCTTCCGGCAGACCCAGCGCCGAATAGCTCAGATAGATCGGCAGCATGGCCGCGATCGCCCCAGCGGGTGCTGGCATGCCGACAAAAAACTGCGCCTGCCACGCAGGCTTGTTGGGATCATCAATCATCACATTGAAGCGTGCCAAACGCAGCGCAGCTGCAATGGCAAAGACGAGCGCTGCAAACCAACCAAAGCTTGGGATTTTGTGCAGGCTCCAGAAATAGAGCAGGAAAGCGGGCGCGACACCAAAGTCGACAAAGTCTGCCAGAGAATCGAGTTCCGCACCAAAACGCGAAGCGCCATCGAGCGCACGCGCGAGACGTCCATCGAGCCCGTCGAGCACGGCGGCGAGCACGATAAAGATCGCCGCCATCTCAAACTTGCCTTCCGCAGCCAAGCGGATGGAGGTGAGACCAAGACAAATCGCCAGAAGCGTGACGAGATTGGGAATAACAAAGCGCATCGGAATGCGCGAGAAACGGCGCTTACGGCGGCCGTTTCCACCCATCTCATCATGGCTTGTGCGATGATCTTGCATCAACCAACCTTGTAGCTGCGGCGCGCTTCTGTCGAGGACAGATCAGCCAAAATGGTTTCGCCGGCAATCGCCTTGGAACCCAAACCCACCAGCGGCACAGCATTGTCTGGCATATAGACATCGACACGCGAGCCAAAGCGGATCAGGCCAAAACGCTCGCCCGTGCCAATGCTGTCGCCTTCGCGTGCAAAAGAAACGATACGGCGGGCGATGAGGCCTGCAATCTGCACAACACCAAAGCGACCTTGCGCAGTCTCAATGATCAGCGAGCTGCGCTCATTGTCTTCGCTCGCCTTATCGAGATCGGCGTTGAGGAAGAGACCGGGCTTGTAAGCAATGCGCGTGATGCGGCCTGTGACGGGGGCGCGATTCACATGGCAATCAAAGACCGACATGAAAACAGAAATGCGCGACATGGGCTGATCACCCAGACCCAGTTCCGGTGGCGGCACGAAATAGCCAATGGAAGAGACAATGCCATCGGCAGGCGAGACGACGAGGCCTTCACGCAAAGGCGTGACGCGCGGCGGATCGCGGAAGAAGTAGCAGCACCAGACGGTGAGAATGCCACCCACCCAGCCAAGTGGCGACCAGATCCAACCAAGGACCACGGCAATGGCTGCGAAAATGGCGATGAAGACATAGCCCTCCGGGTGGATCGGGACGATCTGCCGACGGATGGAATCGATCATGGACATGGGGTTCGTGCGCTCGCTGTGGGTTTACGTCAGGCCTTTTCGCAAATCGGGGCGCGGAAGTCACGGGGGACCTTGGACACGAATGGCTGAGCGCTGCCAAAGACTTGGGCAGACAATGACGCGGCTTTTGGCAACGGGATGAAAGTTGAAGCAATTCAACCATTTAATGCCTGCGGATGGGTCGCTTTTGATTGACAGGGGCTCTGAGGAGCCGAAACTAACAGCTGAGCTTTGCGCCCTCCGCCCCCGAAAGTGACCGCCCGTGTCGATCCGCGTCGCCCTCCACCACGTGACTTCCTACAGCTATGACCGGCCAGTGGCTTTGGGGCCGCAGGTGATCAGGCTGCGTCCGGCTCCCCATTGCCGCACCAAAATTCTCTCCTATTCGCTAAAAGTGTCGCCGGCAGAGCATTTCGTGAATTGGCAGCAGGACCCGCATGGCAATTGGCTCTCACGCCATGTGTTTCCCGGAAAAGCGACGCAGTTTAAAATTGAAGTGGATCTCACCGCCGATATGTCGGTGATCAATCCCTTCGATTTTTTCATCGAAACGCACGCCGAAGAATTTCCCTTCGCCTACACAAGCGAAGAAGCAATTGAGCTGGCGCCCTATCTTGTCACGGAACCACAGGGCGCAAAATTCGAAGCCTATCTGGCGCAGATTGCCCGCACGAAAATGCGCACCGTGGATTTTCTCGTCGCGCTCAATATGCAGCTGCATCAAGCGATCAAATATGTGATCCGCATGGAGCCCGGCGTACAAACGCCGGAAGAAACACTGACTCTTGGCTCAGGCTCGTGCCGCGATTCCGCTTGGCTTCTGGTGCATCTCGCCCGCCGCTTGGGCTTGGCTGCGCGTTTTGTCTCCGGCTATCTCATCCAATTGAAAGCCGATGTCGATCCGGTGGACGGCCCCAAAGGCACGGATCATGATTTCACCGATCTTCACGCATGGGCCGAGATTTATGTGCCGGGCGCGGGGTGGATCGGCCTTGATGCCACATCGGGCCTGATGTGTGGTGAAGGTCATTTGCCGCTCGCAGCCACGCCGCATTATCGCTCTGCTGCACCGGTCTCTGGTCTTGTTGAACCTGCGCAATGTGAATTTGCTTTTCATATGCAGGTGGATCGCATCCGCGAACAACCACGCGTCACGCTTCCCTTTTCGGATGAAGCTTGGGCACAGCTTGATGCGCTCGGCAATCATGTTGATCGTGATCTGACGCAGCAAGATGTGCGCCTCACCATGGGCGGCGAGCCGACCTTCGTCTCGATTGATGATTTCCAATCCGATGAATGGAACACCGCCGCCGTTGGCCCCACCAAACGGCTTTATGCCGATACATTGATCCGCCGTTTGCGTGAACGTTTCGCACCCGGTGGCTTTCTGCATTACGGGCAAGGCAAATGGTATCCGGGTGAAAGCCTGCCGCGCTGGGCCTTTGCGCTTTATTGGCGCAAGGATGGCAAACCCATTTGGACAAACCCTGACCTCATTGCAGATGAAGGCGGTAAGGGGCGCTTCAAAGACAAGATCGCTTTGATTGCCGATGCCGAACGCCTCGCGCATGAAACCGCGCAACGTCTGGGCATTCCCACCGATTGCGCCCTGCCCGCTTATGAAGACCCTGCGCATTGGATTTTGAAAGAAGCCGAACTACCGGTCAATGTCGATCCGAGCGATCCCAAAATCGAAGATCCGGAAGCACGTGCGCGCATGGTGCGCGTGTTTGAACGCGGTCTGTCCCATCCCACAGGCTATGTTCTGCCTGTGCAAAGATGGAATGCGGCAAGCGCCAAAGCACCACGCTGGAAAAGCGAAAAATGGGCGCTAAGACGCGGCAAATTGTTTTTGGCACCAGGCGATTCACCCGCAGGCTTCCGCTTGCCGTTGAATGCGCTGCCCTATGTGCCCGCCTCGTCTTATCCCTACATCATGCCGCAAGACCCAACCGATGCGCGCGGCCCGCTGCCTGATCCCAATGAAATCCGTCGCACCTATAGCGAGACGGCCAACGACGCGACGCGTCAGACACAGAACGCGCAAGTGGCTGTAGAAGGCGCCGTGCGCACCGCACTCGCGATTGAACCCCGCGATGGTGTGTTGCATGTCTTCATGCCGCCCGTGGAACGGCTCGAAGATTACATCGAACTTTTGGCCGTGATTGAACTGGCGGCAGAAGCGAGCAAAGTGCCCGTTCATATTGAGGGCTATCCGCCACCCCAAGACCCGCGCATTGAAGTGATTAAAGTCACGCCTGACCCTGGCGTGATTGAAGTCAATGTGCATCCCGCCGCCACTTGGCGCGAGGCAGTGGACAATACAGTCGCGCTTTATGAAGAAGCGCGCCAGACGCGTCTTGGCACCGACAAATATCTGACAGACGGTCGGCACACAGGCACGGGTGGCGGCAATCACGTGGTGCTGGGTGGCGCCACACCGATGGATTCACCCTTTCTGCGCCGTCCCGATCTGCTGAAAAGCCTCGTGCTCTATTGGCAGCGCCATCCCTCGCTGTCTTATCTCTTCTCGGGGCTCTTCATCGGCCCGACAAGTCAAGCGCCGCGTATTGATGAAGGCCGTCATGATAGTCTGTACGAATTGGAAATTGCACTGTCGCAAGTGCCATCGCCCGACCACGGACAAACACCGCTGTGGTTGATTGATCGTCTCTTCCGCAATTTGCTGGTCGACGTTACTGGCAATACGCATCGCGCTGAGATTTGCATCGACAAACTCTTTTCCCCCGATGGCCCGACAGGTCGCCTTGGCCTGATCGAATTCCGCTCCTTTGAAATGCCGCCTGATGCGCGCATGTCGCTAGCACAACAACTGCTCCTGCGCGCGCTGATTGCGTGGTTCTGGCGTGAGCCACAGCAAGGCTCTTTTGTGCGTTGGGGCACGGCTTTGCATGATCGCTTCATGCTGCCGCATTTTGTCTGGGAAGATTTTTCAGGCGTGCTCTCGGATCTGCGCGGCGCGGGATATGATTTTGATCCGCTCTGGTTCGAAGCCCAACGCGAATTCCGCTTCCCCTTCTACGGCGATGCCGAACATGGCGGCGTGAGCATGACGCTGCGGCAAGCGCTCGAGCCTTGGCATGTGCTGGGCGAAGAAGGGGCGATTGGCGGGACGGTGCGCTATGTCGATTCGTCGGTCGAGCGTGTCGAAATGCTGGCAAAAGGTTTTGTGGCAGGCCGCCATCTCATCACCTGCAATGGGCGGCCTCTGCCGATGACCTCAACGGGCCGCAACAATGAGGCTGTGGCGGGCGTGCGCTTCAAAGCGTGGCAACCGGCTTCCGGGCTGCATCCGGTCATGCCGGTGCATGCGCCGCTCACTTTTGATCTCGTCGATACATGGAACGGGCGCTCGCTGGGCGGCTTCGTCTATCATGTCGCCCATCCGGGCGGGCGCAATTACGATACTTTCCCCGTCAATTCCTATGAAGCACAAGCTAGACGCTTGGCCCGCTTCCAGAATCAAGGTCATACTCCCGGCCCGATGAATGTGCGACAAGAAAGCCCCTCGGCGGAATTTCCGCTGACGCTGGATTTGAGGAGGACACTTGCCTAGCGAGAGCGCCGCGTCGCGCAAAAATGACCGCCGCCAAAACGGCGGATCGGCCAAGCGCGTCGAAAGCTGGACGGCCGGCTATCAAGCTCTGCCCGGAATCCCCGATGAATTCATCGATCGGGAGGGACAGCCGCGCGCCCATTGGCAATCTTTCCTCAATGCACTCTCGCGCATTGAAGATGACCAGATTGATCGCCGCTTTGCCGCAGCAGATCGTCACATCCGCGATCTTGGCATTTCCTATCGCGTCTATGGCGAAACCAATGAACGCTCTTGGCCGCTCTCGCATGTGCCATTGCTGATCCCCGAACGCGATTGGAAAGCGATTGCCGAAGGCGTGACACAGCGCGCGGAATTGATGGAGCGCATTCTCTCGGACGTTTATGGCGAAGGAAAACTCGTCAGTGAAGGCGCACTCCCTGCCGCAGCCGTCACAGGCAGCGCTGATTTCATGCGTCCCATGCAAGGCGTCAAACCACCCGGTGGTCGCTGGTTGCGACTTTACGCTTGCGACATCGGCCGCGGGCCCGATGGACGCTGGTGGGTTTTGGGTGATCGCGCGCAAGCACCATCGGGCACAGGCAATGCGCTCGAAAACCGCCTCGTGCTCTCGCGTGCATTTCCAAATCTCTATCGCGATATGAATGTGGAGCGTCTTGCCCCCTTCTTCCGCGAATTCCGCAAAGGCCTCACAGATTCCGCCACACGCCCCGAGCCACGCATCTGCCTGCTCACACCGGGCCCTTATAGCCAGACCTATTTCGAACAGGCCTATCTCGCGCGCTATCTCGGCATTTTGCTCGTCGAAGGTGATGACCTCACCGTGCAAGACGGCATGGTGCATGTGCGCACCATTGCAGGCCTCAAGCGCGCCGATGTGATCTGGCGCCGTGTGGATGCGGATTGGTGCGACCCGCTCGAAGCCAATGCCGCTTCGCGCCTCGGCGTGCCGGGCCTCATGCAAGCCATTCGCAACGGCACGGTGACCGTGGCCAATATGCCGGGCACCGGCCTTGTGGAATCGCGCGCTTTGCTTGCCTTCATGCCGGCTCTTTGCAAAAGGCTCATGGGCCAAGATTTGCAACTGCCCAATATTGCCACTTGGTGGTGCGGGCAGGAAAGTGCGCGCCAAGAGGTGATGAGCAGACTGAACGAGCTTGTCGTCTCCGGTGCCTTTTCCGAAACCCTGCCGGGCATGAAGGGTGTGCGCAATCTGATTGGCGCAGATCTCGACGCCGCGACACGCACGCAGCTGATGAATGATCTCTCGCAACGTGCTGTCGATTACGTTGGACAAGAAATGGTGCAGCTCTCCACCACGCCCGTGTGGGAAGATGGCAAGCTGACACCACGCCCCTTCGTCTTGCGCGTCTATGCGGCCGCAACGGAAAACGGCTGGGAGATTATGCCCGGTGGTTTCTGTCGCATTTCAGCCGTAAGCGATGCGCGCGCTGTCTCCATGGGAGAAGGCGTGCAATCGGCAGACGTCTGGGTGCTGGCTGACAAGCCCGTCGAAATGACGACGCTCCTGCCCTCCAGCGACACGGTGAAAATTCGTCGTCTGCTAGGCAATCTGCCAAGCCGTGCGGCGGATAATCTCTTCTGGCTCGGCCGCTATATGGAGCGAGCGGAAGCAACTTTGCGCATTGTGCGTTGCTTGTGCGCACGCATGATGGACCCCGATTCCATGACGGGTGGCGGGCGACAATCGACATTCCGCTTGGCGCGCATGTTGAGCGCATGGGGTGCTGTGCCGCCAGAAATGGCCGAAGCGACAACAGCTGAAATTGCAGCCGCGGCTTTGCATGACAAAAATCACGCAGGCTCAGCCAGCGCCATTGCCTCGGCAGCACGGCGCGCAGCAGGTGTGATCCGCGAACGTCTGTCGCCAGATGCTTGGCACTTGTTGCGCTCGCTCGACATGAGTCTGGCGCAAGACGACGTGAAGCAAATTCCGGAAGCAGAAGCTTTCGACACAGCGGATGAAGCCTTGCGCGTCATTGCGGCCCTGTCGGGCCTCTTCCAAGAAAACACCAATCGGGTCGCGGGCTGGCGTTTCCTCGATATGGGACGGCGTGTCGAGCGCGCCATCAACACCTGCCGCTTTGCCCGCACTTTTGCCGACAAAGATGCGACAGCCGAAAATCTCGATGTGCTGCTTGATCTCATCGACTCGCAAATCACCTATCGCTCGCGCTATCTCGTCGGTGTGGCGCTGGCGCCCGTGCGCGATATGGTTTTGCTCGACACATTTAATCCGCGCTCGGTCGCTTTCCAGAGCGAGCGCATCAATGAACATCTCGCCACTCTGCCCTTGCTGAAAGAAGACGGCATTATGGAAGCGCCAAGCCGCTTGGCGCTGAAAATCGTATCCGATTTAAAAGTGGAAGATGCCGATCACCTCGACCAGCAGAAAATTCTAGCAGTCGAACAGCGTCTCATGGCGCTGGCCGAAGCGGTTGCGCAGCGATACTTCCTGCAAGGACCGAATGCGACGCGGCAAGGCCGCGAAATGGACCTTGCATGATCTACGACATTCGTCACGTCACGACCTATCGCTATGATGCGCCGGTCTCAGCCGCGCGCTGCACTTTGCGCCTCTTGCCTGCCGATGATGATGGTCAGCGCGTCTTTGACAGCGGCTTGGAAGTGGCCCCGCAGCCCGCTTCCGTCATCCAGCGCACGGATTTTTTCGGCACGCGCATTGCGCATGTGACGATTGCCAGCACCCATCGCGAATTACGCATCACCGCCATGTCACGCGTGGAAGTCGAGCGGCGCCCCGCGCCCGCGGGCGAGCTGACGCCTTCATGGGAAGATGTGCGCCAAAATGCTTTTGCCTCATCGGCACTCGGCACGACAGCACCAGCGCATTTTCTCTATCCAAGTCGCCTCGTGCCCATGCATGGGCCAGCCACCGCTTATGCGAGAGAGAGTTTTCAGCTAGGGCGCCCGATTGTTGAAGCTGCGGCTGAACTGATGACGCGCATCCGCAATGATTTCAAATATGATCCGAAAGCGACTGCGGTCTCGACACCTTTGTCAGAAGCTTTTGAATCACGCGGCGGCGTGTGTCAGGATTTCGCGCATATTATGATTGCAGCACTTCGTGGCCTTGGCCTGCCGGCGGCTTATGTCTCCGGCTATATCCGCACGATCCCGCCAGTCGGAAAACCCCGCCTTGTCGGCGCAGATGCCTCGCATGCTTGGGTCTCGCTTTGGTGCGGAGAAGCCTTCGGCTGGCTCGATTTCGATCCGACCAATGCGATGATGGCAGGCAATGATCATATCGTCATTGCGCGCGGGCGTGATTATGCCGATGTCTCGCCGATTGACGGCGTCATTCTCGCATCCGGCAATCAGACGCTGAGCGTCAGCGTGGATGTGGCACCAAGCCAACGCATGGCGAGCGATCCCCCGCCACGCATTGCTGAATTGGTTTAGCCCTTAATCCACACGCGCGCTTTTGCCTTCTTCCTCGGCTGCACGACGCAGAGCTTCTTGCGCAGCATCGACTTCGCGTTGGCGGTTCCACATGGCCTTGTAGACGCCGCCCAGCGCCAGCAATTCTTCATGACGCCCGCGCTCGACAATCTCCCCCTTGTCGAGAACGAGGATTTCATCCGCATTCACAATGGTCGACAGACGGTGCGCGATCACGAGCGTGGTGCGGCCCTTGGAGACGCGGTCGAGTGCCGTCTGAATTTCACGTTCGGTAAAGGAATCGAGCGCCGATGTCGCCTCATCGAGAATGAGGATCGGCGGGCCTTTCAAAATCGTGCGGGCAATCGCAACGCGCTGCTTTTCACCGCCCGACAATTTCAAGCCACGCTCGCCCACTTGCGCCTTATAGCCATTAGGCACAGAGCGGATGAAATCATCGATCTGCGCAGCCTTGGCCGCTTCAACCACTTCTTCTTCACTCGCGTTCCAGCGACCATAGCGAATGTTGTAAGCAATCGTATCGTTGAACAGCACCGTATCCTGCGGCACCATGCCAATGGCATCGCGCAAGGACTCCTGTGTCACCGATGAGATCTCTTGGCCATCAATGGTGATATGGCCCGATTGCAGATCATAGAAGCGGAACAGCAGACGCGAGATGGTCGATTTGCCAGCGCCCGACGGGCCAACAATGGCGAGCGTCTTGCCAGCGGGCACTTCAAAGCTGATGCCTTTGAGAATGGCGCGCTTTGGATCATAGGCGAAATGCACATTGTCGAATTTGACATGACCCGCCGCAACTTTCAGCGGGGCTGCATCAGGCTTGTCTTTGATTTCGGGGTGCTGACCCAAAATCGTGAACATCATTTCAATGTCGATCACCGCTTGTTTGATTTCGCGATAGACCATGCCCATGAAATTCAACGGCTGGTAGAGCTGGATCATCATCGCATTGACCAGCACGAAATCGCCAATCGTGTTGCGCCCTTCGCGGATGCCCATGATGCAGAGGATCATGACCGTCATCAGACCGAGTGAGAAGATGAGCCCTTGTCCCGAGTTCAGCACCGAGAGCGAGACATAACTCGAGACGCTGTTGCGCTCATATTTCTCCATCGAACGATCATAACGCTCGGCTTCGCGCTTTTCGGCGCCGAAATATTTGACCGTTTCATAATTGAGCAGCGAGTCGATAGCCTTCGTATTGGCGTCCGTATCGCTCTCATTCATGTTGCGACGGATGGAAATACGCCAATCGGTCGCAATGGTGGTGAATTTCAGATAGGCGATGATCATCACAATCACTGCCAGCGCATAGCGCCAATCAAATTCAAAGAAGAAGACGGCGAGGATCAGCGCGAATTCGACAACCGTCGGCACACCGGTCAGCATGGACATGCGCACAATCTGCTGGATGGCTTCGCGGCCGCGCTCCAATACGCGTGTCAGGCCGCCCGTCTTGCGCTCCAGATGGAAGCGCAGCGACAGCTGATGCAGATGAACAAACAGCTCATTGGCAATGCGGCGCACGGCATGCATGGCGACCGCTGCAAACAGAGCGTCACGCGCCTGCGTGAAGAACTGCATGAAGATACGCAGCAATGTGTAGACAACCACAACCGCAACCGGCCCCGCGATGATCGCAGGCAGCGGCACATCGGCTTTGGGATCAGTGATGAGATCGGTCGCCCATTTGAACGAATAGGGCACGGCAATGGTGACAAATTTTGCCACCAGCAACAGCGCCAAAGCGCCCAAGACGCGGAACTTCAAATCCGTCCGTTCACTTGGCCAAATATAGGGCCACAAATGCTTCACCGTGGTGGCGAGCGAGGCATCGGCCTTGATGGAGGAAAAGGAGGATTGCTGTTGTGACTTGTGGTGAGGCGTCATGTTCTTCTTTTGCGTCGGGCCTTGGGCATCTTCACCCCAAGATATAGGGCCAAAAAAGGCCCCGCGCACCCCGCTAGGGCCTCACAACGCACAGGCAAGCGCCCTCAATTGGGTTTTGCGCCGCCCGGAATGACCAAAATCTGGTCCGGATAGATCAGGGAGGGGTTGCGGATCTGATTGCTATTGGCCGCATAAATTTGCGTATAGCGATAGCCCGACCCCAGCAGCCGCTGGCTGATGCGCCAGAGACTGTCGCCGCGCTGCACCGTGACGCTTTGCACCTCGGACAGGACCGCATGGGAGGCGCTGGCCGGGGTTTGGGTCTGCGCTTGCCCCAAAGGCCGTGCCGGATAGGTGAAGGATACTTCCGCCTGCGCCAGCACTTTCCCCGCCGCATCCAGATGATCGGCCTGCACCACATAGCCTCCAGCGGCCATGCCCTTTTCAATCTTCAGCGACCAGCCACCATCGGCCCCCGCCTGCACTTGCGCCACCGGTGTGCCATTGAGCGACAAGCGGATCTGCGCGCCGGGCGCGCCAGCGCCACTGGCATAAAAGCCACCAGCCTCATCGGCCTCAACCGTGCGGATCGAGAGATTGGGAGCCGGTGCAGGCGCCGCCGCTATTGTTTGGGCCGGCGTATCTTGCGTGGGGCGCAAAGGCGCTATGGGCGCACGGTCTGACAGAATGCGCGTCGGCATGCCGGGCTCCGTCAGCGCCACAACAGGCTCGCCCATGCCATCTTTGGGCACGGCCACAGCCACCGTTTGCGCGCGCTCAGCGGGCTTGCCTTCGGTCGCGAGGCTCAACAAATGTTCCCCTGCGGCAAGAGCGGGCGGCACAAGCGCAAATTGCCCATTCATGTCTGCCGTGACGGTGGCAACCACCACGCCATTGTTGAGCAATTGCACCTGCGCACCCGGCGCTGCACGGCCGGCGACAACAGTCGCCCCATCCGGCTCCACGCTGACTACATCAAAAGTCGCGGGCATGGATTTCGCCGCTTCCACGCGCGGTGGCTCAGGCTCTTTCTGTTGAGGTGCAACGGCAGGTGGCGATGCGGCACCAAACAAATGGGGCGTCTGCTCCATGGCGCGCCACGCCAAAAAGGCGACAGCGCCCACCGCCAAAGCCGTGCTCACGCCGAACAGAAGGGTCCGCGATTGCGCCTGCATGTCGCCTTACTCAGAACTGAAACGAGCTCAAGTGTAATCCGACAAGGGAACGAAAGCCAGAGGCCTCATCTTCATCCTGTCTTGACCCAGTCACAGAGCAAAGCGAAAAGGAAATCATGTCAGAGATTCGAAACATCTGCGTCTATTGCGGCTCCGCTAATGGTGTCGACCCGGTCTTCATGCAAGCTGCAACAGAGCTTGGCCGCTCCATTGCGGAACACGGCCTCGGCCTCGTCTATGGCGGCGGTGACAACGGCCTCATGGGGGCGGTCGCACGCGCTGTGCTCGAACATGGCGGCCATGTGACGGGTGTCATTCCCGGATTTTTGCGCAAGCGCGAAGCCATGCTCGAAAAAGCGCAAGAGCTTGTGCTGGTCGATGACATGCATACGCGCAAGCGTATTATGTTTGAACGCTCAGATGCTTTTGTGGCTCTGCCCGGCGGCATTGGCACGCTCGAAGAATTGGTCGAGCAATTGACCTGGGTGCAGCTCGGTCGCCACGGCAAGCCCGTGCTGATCGCTGATGTCGGCGGCTTTTGGAAACCCATGCTGACACTCTTCGCCCATATGCGCGAGCATGGTTTCATCCGCGAAGAATTTGAACTGCGCTATCTCGTCTCTGAAAAGATTTCAGACGTGGTGCCCATGTTGCAAAAAGCAGCTTCCCGCAGCGAAATACGCGATCTGGACGAGCGCTTTTAAGCACCCGCCTTCATCAGCTTCCAGTTAATGCCATCCAGAATGGCTTGGAAAGAAGCATCAATCACGTTGGATGAGACGCCAACGGTAGACCATCGCTGCCCTGCCTCGTCACCAAACTCGATCAAGACGCGCGTCACTGCATCCGTGCCGCCATTGAAAACGCGCACGCGATAATCAAGCAATTCGAGATCAGCAATGTGGCGCTGATATTTGCCAAGGTCGCTACGCAGTGCAAGGTCCAGCGCATTCACGGGGCCATTGCCTTCTGCCACCGAGGTCAAAGTCTGACCATCGATGACAACTTTGACTACCGCTTCTGCGACGCTGACAAAATCACCTTCTGCATTATGGCGGCGTTCCATGACAACGCGGAAACGCTCAACATCGAAGAAATCCGGCACTTGGCCAAGCATACGACGCGCCAGCAGTTCGAAAGACGCATCCGCGCCTTCATAAGCATAGCCGAGCGCTTCTTTCTCTTTCACTTCTTCGAGCACGCGCGAGACGCGCGGATCATCCTTGGCGACATCCACGCCCAGGCGATCCAGCTCTGCCAAAATGTTCGATTTTCCGGCCTGATCAGAAACCAGAACCTTTCGGCGATTGCCAACGCTTTCGGGCGGCACATGCTCATAAGTGCGCGGATCTTTCATCACGGCCGAGGCATGAATCCCAGCTTTCGTCGCAAAGGCAGAGGCGCCGACATAAGGCGCATGCTTATTGGGCGAACGATTGAGCAATTCATCCAGCGTGCGCGAGATCTGCGTGATCTGGGCAAGCTTGCCTTCATCAACGCCGATCTCGAAGCGCTCCGCATATTCTTTTTTCAAAAGAAGCGTCGGGATGATGGTGACGAGATTGGCATTGCCGCAGCGCTCACCCAGACCGTTCAACGTGCCCTGGATATGACGCGCGCCGGCGCGGATGGCGGCAAATGAATTGGCCACGCCATTGCCCGTATCATCATGCGCATGAATGCCAACATGATCGCCCGGAATGACTTTGGTCACCGCTGTGACAATGGCTTCGATTTCATGGGGCAATGTGCCGCCATTCGTATCGCAGAGCACGATCCAGCGCGCGCCATTATCATAGGCCGTCTTGGCGCATTGCAAAGCAAAGTCCGGATTGGCTTTGTAGCCATCGAAAAAATGCTCGCAATCCAAGATGACTTCGCGATCCGCCTTGCGCACATGCGCAACAGAATCAGCAATGCCCTCGATATTTTCCTCCAGCGTGCAACCCAGCGCCACATGGACATGATAATCCCATGTCTTGGCGACAAAGGTGATCGTGTCAGCTTTGGCATCGAGCAGAGCTGCAATGCCCGGATCATTGGCGGCCGAGCGTCCCGCGCGCTTGGTCATGCCGAAGGCGGCAAACTTTGCCTTGATCTTCGGGCGCTTCGAGAAAAACTCAGTGTCAGTCGGATTGGCGCCCGGATAGCCACCTTCGACATAATCAACGCCGAGATTGTCGAGCAGCGTCGCAATCTGGCGCTTGTCTTCGAGCGAGAAATCCACGCCCGTCGTCTGCGCGCCATCGCGCAAAGTCGTGTCGAAAAGGGTCAATCTTTCGCGGGTCATTGCACTGTTCCCGAAGCCGCGGCTGGCGCGAGTTCCTTGATCATCGTCATATAGGCAAGCCATTGCTCATCGACGATGCGTGTATTGCGGCTCTGCAAAACATAGCCGCGCTGTTTGAAAAAGGGTTCTGCCGTATCGCTGGAATCCACGGTGAGCTTTTGCGCACCGCGCGCCGTCGCGATTTTTTCCAGCGCGTCACACAAAGCTGTGGCGACACCTTCCCGGATGATATTGGGCGAGACATAGAGATGCTCGATCGACAGATTGTCGCGCAGGGAGATGAAGCCAACTTGCTCGCCTTCGACGATTGCGACCAGCGTCAAGCTTGCTGCCAGTCTTTGGCCAAAAGTCTGCTCGTCTTCAGCAAGCGCAATCCAGGCATAGCGTTGCTCATCTGTGTAATCTTCAGCCGTCAGCTCATCGATGGCGGCTGCATAGATGGCGGCCAGAATGGGAGCATCCGCAGCCAGATAGGGACGCAAAGCAATGGTCATAACGCCACCACCTTTCCAACGTCATTGCGAGCGCAGCGAAGCAATCCATAGCACCACACTGCGTTGATGAGCGCTATGGATTGCCGCGTCGGCCCTTTGGGCCTCCTCGCAATGACGGAAAGAGTGCGCATCATCGCTTCACCTCCCAAGTCGTCACCGCTTCGCCATTGGCGCCTTTGCCGTCTTTCAACTGCACGCCCATGGCTGCGAGCTCATCGCGCAGACGGTCGGATTCAGCAAAATTCTTTTGCGCACGCGCTTCCAATCGCGCGGCAACAAGGCTTTCAACTTGCGCTTTGAAAGCCGGATCCAGATTGTCACCCGCCGCATCGCCAGCCCGCGCAAACCAAGCGCTTGTATCAAAGCCAAGCCAGAGCGCCGTATTGGCGAGATTTTGCGCAGCCGAATAATCATGGCGCGACGCTTTGGCGAGTTCAGCCAAAGCCGCAAAAGCTGCTGCCGTATTCAGATCATCCAACAAAGCCTCAACCACGCTCGCATGCGGCGTGGGCGTGGCAGACGCAATCTTGTGACGCGCGACAAGATCAGCCCAATTTTCAAGCGTCTTTTGCGCCTCATCAAGCCCGCGCGCCGTCCAATCAATCGGCTGGCGATAATGGGTGCGCAGCATGGCCAGACGCAACACATCACCCGCCCATTTCTGGTCGCCGAAATCTTCCGTCGCGAGCAGCTGACGAATGGTGATGAAATTGCCGAGG
Organism: Beijerinckiaceae bacterium; assembly: GCA_947453155.1. Lineage (GTDB taxonomy): Bacteria > Pseudomonadota > Alphaproteobacteria > Rhizobiales > Beijerinckiaceae > Terripilifer. Next base: position 23,227 of record CANGFE010000030.1, read on the forward strand.
CTTTTCGACATTTTCTCGCCTTCGACTTGCAGGAAGCCATTGTGCATCCACACATTGGCCATAACCTTAGCCCCAAAAGCGCAACGCGATTGCGCAATTTCATTTTCATGATGGGGAAAAACGAGATCAATCCCGCCACCATGAATATCAAATGTCTCGCCCAAATGTTTCCAGCTCATCGCCGAACATTCGATATGCCAGCCCGGACGCCCACGCCCCCAAGGCGAATCCCAGCCCGGCTCGCTCTCTTTCGAGGGCTTCCACAAAACAAAATCCATTTCGTCGCGCTTGTAGGCCGCGACATCAACGCGCGCACCCGCGATCATTTCATCCAGCGGACGGCGAGAGAGTTGGCCGTAGTCGCCCATAGAAGGCACAGAAAAGAGCACATGGCCTTCCGCTGCGTAAGCATGGCCCGCCGCGATCAGCTTCTCGATGATGGCGATCATCTCGACAATATGCTCGGTCGCACGCGGCTCGACATCGGGCTTCAAACAGCCAAGTGCCGCCACATCTTCATGAAAAATGCGCGCGGTTTCTTCCGTCAGTTCACGGATGGAAATGCCACGCTCGGCTGCGCGTGCGTTGATCTTGTCATCGACGTCCGTGATGTTGCGCACATAAGTCACAGCGCTCTGGCCATAGAGATGGCGCAAGAGGCGATTCAAAACGTCAAAGACGATGATCGGACGGGCATTGCCGATATGGGCAAAGTCATAGACGGTGGGGCCGCAGACATACATGCGCACATGCGACGCATCGATCGGCTGGAAGTCTTCCTTCTGGCGCGAGAGCGTATTGTAGAGCCGCAATTGCGGAGCCTGAGACATGGTTTCCCCTTCGGACCTGCTGGCCGGGGGCTTTGCTTCTTTACGAAGGTCTTGGGATGCAAGACGGCGCCAGCCAGCAGGGATGCTAGCTGATAATAATCCGGCAGATGGTGCAGGTCGTGCGCGTCATGGGGGCACCTTTGGCCAAAAGCCGGCGCTCCGTCAAGCGAGAGACCCTCAAGAGGTTAACGGCTTTAACAAAGTCTCAAGGGCTTTGGGGCAGATTGCGCGACTAATCCCGCTCTCCTCGCTTTTAGGCCGCCCCATGCGTTTTGTGTCCCGCGTCCTCTGCCTCGCTGCCCTGCTCAGCGCCCCTGTGGCCGCCTCGGCGCAAGAAACCTTCTATATTCCCAAGGACGAGGGCTATGGGATCGGCGATTGCTTCGCCTCGGGCGCGTCTTGCGCCCGTACCGTGGCCGATGCCTGGTGTGCCGCCATGGGCCGGGGCCCGTCGGTCTCATTTGGCCTGGCTGATGGCGCCGCCATCGAGCAGATCGCCACCCGTTCGCAGCGCGGCTACAGCGTCACTTGCGCCGACTAATCGCGGATCCAGTCCGCGCATTTCGGGGCTTCGCCTGAGGCACCCCACGGCTGGACGGGCACGCTGGAGGTCGAATTCTTCGGGCTCCCCTCAACGAGCCGGTCCGAATAGACCATATAAACCAGCACATTGCGCTTCGCGTCGCATCCGCGCACAATCTGCATCTTCTTGAAAATTAAAGATCTTCTCTCGCGGATGACAACATCGCCCTGCTCGCTTTTCTCGCGGAAGCGGATCGGGCCATATTGGCGACAGGCCAGTGAAATATCGGAAACTTCTTCCGCTACTCCCAAGGCGCCAGAAATCCCGCCCCGCTCTGGCACGGTGTACCAGCAGGCCACACCCTCGACGAGCGGGTCATCAATGGCATAGGTGGCAAGCTTGTCATTGGGGGTGAGCAGCTTGAAAACGGTGGACTTGCGGAAAATCAGGTCCGGCTCCCCGGCCGCCATAGCGGGGGCGCTGACAAACAGTCCAAGCAAAAAGGCTGACATTAGGGCGCGCATCATGGTCTCCCTTGCTAGGCTCTGATATGGGAACGATCATCCGTCCCGAACAGGGCCCTGCCTTTTTGCCGCCACCAATGGCGATCAAAGGGAAGAGAGCGGCACCCGACGCAAGCGCGGGCGTGCAGGCGAGCAGAACGAGGATTGTATGACACGGCATTTCCCGACACAGAAAGAAGCGCAGATGCGCCGTCTGGGGCGTGTCCTCTCCGCCATGCTTTTGCTGGCCGGCATCGGCGCTGCCGAAACAACGGCCCTCGCACAAGCGGTGGATTGCAATCGTCTGCAACAGCAGATCGTGGCCCTTGGCCCGGTTGGCTCGGCCGATCCCGCGCGCGCCCAGCAATTCCGCGATGCTGCGCAACGCCAAGCTGGCGAACTCGACCGCACGGTTGCTTATTCCAATTCCATAGGCTGTGGCCGTCGCCAATTCCTCTTCTTTGATGACAGCCCGCGCGAATGCCCGGCCATTGGTCAGCAGATTGCGCGCATGCGTTCCAATCTCGCGCAATTGCGCCAGGATGCAGCACAAGCAGGCGGTGAAGATGCCACACGCCGCGACCTCATCGCGCGTTTTGACTCGGCGTGCCGCGGTCAGCCGCAGCAGCGCAATGCGGGCGGCTTCTTCGACAATTTGTTTGGACGCAGCACATCGAGCAATGCGACAGACATGCCCCTCGATGGCGATCCACTGACGCCCGAAGAACCTGGCAGCGGTGCACTCGCTGTTTGCGTGCGCAGCTGTGATGGCGGATTCTTCCCGGTTTCTTATTCAGCCAACCGCATGCGCTATCAGGAACTCGGCGAACTCTGCCAAGCCATGTGCCCAAATGTGGAGACACAGCTCTTCACCATGGCCTTTGGTCGTGAAGTGGAAAAATCTGTAGCCGCATCCGATGGGCGCCCCTATTCCGCGCTTCCCAACGCCGGACGTTTCCGCACGAAATATGATCCCGCTTGCACCTGCAAAAAAGCAGAACAGAGCTGGTCGGAAGCTTTGGGCAATGCTGAGCGCCTGCTTGGCCGCGACAGCCGACGCGATCAGATCGTAACGCCCGAGCGCGCCGCTGAACTTTCCCGCCCGCAAGCCGCCAAAGCACAACCTACGAAAAAGCCTGATCCGAAAGCCAGCCAGGCGGATCGTGATGCCGCAGCCGAAGCCGAGATCGGCTCGCAAGCACCAACGGCGTCACGCGAATCCACCGGCATTGCCGCAGGTGGCGTGAACAATGGCCGCAATTATTCGCTGAGCGAAGGCGCCAAGCGCGAAGTCACGACGCCGGACGGAACTAAGAAGACTGTCCGGACAGTCGGGCCGCAGCTTTAACGCGACCAATCAACGGCAAGAGCTGCGCGAGCTCCGGCCCTGAGTCTTTGCCCGTCAAAGCCAGACGCAAAGGATGGAAGAGCATCTTGCCCTTGCGTCCTGTCCGCTCCTTGATCGCAGCTGTCCAGCGGCTCCATGTCTGCGCGTCATAAGGCTCGTCGGGCAAGAGCGCCAAAGCAGCACTGCAATATTCCGCATCTTCAATGACCGGATCAATCACCTGCTCGACGACGCGCCACCATTCGCGCACATCGCTGAATGTTTCGAGATTGCCACGTACAGCAGGCCAGAAGGCTTCGGCCTTGGCACCGGAAACGCCCTCTTGCGCAAGTCGTGACACGACATCGCCAAAAGCCATGGCGTGAAGAGTGCGCGCCGACAAAGTGGCCAATTCATTCTCATCAAACCGCGCCGCGCCGCGCGACACATGCGAGAGATCGAACAGCCCGCCCAATTCCTGAAGCGACGCCACCGGATGCACAGCGTCCGACGAGCCCGTCAACGTCGCGAGTGCGGCAATGGCCAGTGGCTCGATGCCCGCTTGGCGCAAGCTTGCAATCGACAAAGCACCCGAGCGCTTCGAGAGGCCTTCACCGCTCGCGGTTGTGAGAAGATTATGATGGCCGAAGATCGGCGCTTTTCCCGCGAGCGTTTCAAACAGCTGAATCTGCACAGCCGTATTGGTCACGTGATCTTCGCCGCGAATGACATGGGTGATGCCCAGATCAATATCATCGACAACCGAGGGCAGCGTGTAGAGATAAGTGCCGTCTTCGCGGATCAATACGGGATCGGACAAAGAGCCCGCTTCAATATGGCTCTCGCCGCGCACCAGATCATTCCAATGCATCGTGCGCTCTTCGAGCTTGAAGCGCCAATGAGCCTTGCGGCCCTGCGCTTCCAGCGCGGCGCGCTCTTCATCCGTCAGCTTGAGTGCTGCACGATCATAAACGGGGGGCACGCCACGCGCGATCTGGCGCTTACGACGACGATCCAGCTCATCCGCCGTCTCATAGCAAGGATAGAGACGGCCCATCTCTTTCAGCTTTTGGGCTGCCGCATCATAAAGCGCAAAACGCTGCGACTGGCGCACGATCACATCAGGATCAATGCCCATCCAGCGCAGATCGGTTTCAATGCCTTGCGCATATTCTTCGCGCGAGCGCTCAAGATCGGTGTCATCAAAGCGCAGCACGAAAGAGCCGCTATTCTTCTTCGCAAAGAGGAAGTTGAAAAAGGCCGTGCGGGCGTTGCCGATATGAATATGGCCAGTTGGCGAGGGCGCGAAACGAACGCGTGTCATGTCATTCCTCGAAACGCTCGGGATTGCCGAGCGGCTTTTTGGGCGCAATGGAAAGATCCGGCGTGCGCATGGCGCAGCCTGAGTCACGGAAACGATTGATGATGGGATAGCGGCGGTCGCGGCCGAAATTCTTGCGCGTCACTTTCACACCCGGCGCTGATTGGCGGCGCTTATATTCAGCCAGATAAAGCAGGCGCTCGACTTTCTTCACCGTCTCAAGATCATGTCCGCGCGCGACAATATCGGACACCCGCATTTCCTGCTCGACCAAGCAGGAGAGAATATCATCGAGCACCGGATAGGCGGGCAGTGAATCCTCATCCTTCTGATTGTCGCGCAATTCTGCTGACGGCGGCTTGGTGATGATATTTTCGGGGATGACCACACCATCGGGGCCGAGCGCCCCATCCGGCTTCCAGCGATTGCGCAAATGGCACAGTCGGAAGACCTGCATTTTGTAGAGATCTTTGATCGGATTGAAGCCGCCATTCATGTCGCCATAAATGGTCGCATAGCCGACCGACATTTCTGACTTATTGCCCGTCGTCACCAGCATCGGCCCGAATTTATTCGACACTGACATGAGCAAAGTGCCACGCACGCGGCTTTGCAAATTTTCTTCTGTCAGATCGCGCGCGCGCCCCGCAAAGAGCGGCGCCAAAATCTGCTCCATGCCTTCAACGGCGGGTGCAATCGGCAAAATGTCATAGCGCACGCGCAAAGCATCCGCGCAGGCTTTCGCATCGCTCAAAGATTCCTGCGACGTATAGCGGAAGGGCAGCATGATGCAGTGGACACGCTCTGGCCCCAAAGCATCGGCAGCCATGGCCGCGCAGAGAGCTGAATCAATCCCGCCCGACAGGCCCATGACCACGCCGGGGAAACCGTTTTTTTCCACATAATCGCGCAGGCCCAAGACGCAGGCCGCATAATCAGCTTCATCGCCTTCCGGCAAAACCGCGCGTTCGCCATTCACGCAAGCCCAACCATCGGCACCGCGCTCAAAAGTGCAAATCGACACGCGTGATTCAAAGGCCGGCATTTGCACAGCCAGCGAACGATCCGCATTGAGCACGAAAGAGGCGCCGTCAAAGACCAGCTCATCCTGCCCACCTATCTGGTTGAGATAGACGAGCGGCAATTCGGTCTCCATGACACGCGAGAGCGCAATCTGCACGCGCTCATCATTTTTGCCGTGCCAATAGGGCGAGCCATTCGGGACAAGCAGCATTTCAGCGCCTGTCTCAGCGAGACATTCGCAGACTTCATCTGTCCAGATATCTTCGCAAACCGGAATACCGATGCGCACGCCTTTGAACACAATAGGACCCGGCAGATGTCCGCGCGCAAAGACGCGCTTTTCGTCAAAGACGCCGTAATTGGGCAAATCAACCTTGAAGCGCACCGCTTCAATGCGCCCACCTGCGAGCAGCGCATAAGCATTATAAAGATTTCCGTCTTCCACCCATGGCAGACCAATCAGCAGCGCGGGGCCGCCATCGGCAGTCTCGCGGGCGAGGTCTTCAGCAGCGGTGCGGCAGGCTTCCTGAAAGGCGGGCTTGAGCACCAGATCTTCGGGCGGGTAGCCTGCCAGATTGAGCTCAGGGAACATGACGAGATCAGCGCCCTTGGCAGCAGCCTCCGCCCGCGCAGCGCGCACGATCGCGCTATTGCCGACAAGGTCGCCAACGGTCGAGCGGGTCTGGGCTAGGGCGAGGACGAGACGGTCCGTCCGGGCGGGTGAAGCGATCATCCCTGCCATCTATCGCGCCAAGGCTGGCGGGGCAATGGCGGGCTCAACCGAAGACATAAGCATCCATCATCAGCACGCCATATTCGCAAGACGTATGGACGCGCCGTCCCTTAGCGCCAGCACCCCCTGCCCCATAGGCAAAAGGCAGCGGCAGGAAATGCTCCGCACTCGGGTGGTTCTGGCGCGCAAAGGGGGCGAGCTCAGCCCAGTCCGCCAGATCGCCCTCGCGGCCCTCTGCCAGCACCTCATGCGTCCAATCGGCAAAGCCGCTCACCCATTCGGGCGGGGGCATATCACCCCCCTCGCGGCGCAGCTCATAGAGATTATGCGTCAGCGAGCCAGAGCCGATGATCAGCACGCCCTCGTCCCGCAAGGGCTGCAAGGCGCGCCCCATGGCGATGTGATGGGAAGCCGAGAGTTGCGTCTGCACGGACATTTGCACGACGGGAATATCCGCATCCGGATACATGAGCTTAAGCGGAACCCATGTGCCGTGATCAAAGCCACGATTGGTGACAGGCTGCGCGCTTATGCCAGCATCTCCCAACATCCGCGCAGCGTGTTGCGCCAAATCCGGCGCGCCGGGGGCTAGATATTGCATTTCAAACAAGGGGCGCGGAAAGCCCCCAAAATCATAGATCATCGCAGGCGCGGCATCAGCCGAGAGCACGGGTGCCCGCGATTCAAAATGCGCGCTCGCAATAAGAATGGCTTTCGGGCGACCGAGCTCTCGACCAAAGCCCTCCAGAAAATCACGTGCCGGCGTGTCGCCAAGCAGGATCATCGGCGAGCCATGCGAAACGAAAACGGATGGGAACTGCGCCATGTCTCTCTCCGTTCGTCATTGCGAGGAGCCGAAGGCGACGCGGCAATCCATAGCACCAATCTTGAAATGTGAGCGCTATGGCTTGCTTCGCTTCGTTCGCAATAACGAGGCTTGTGTTACTCGGCCGCGTTATTGACCGGCTGCGCTTTTCCGGCACGCTCGGCCTTCAACAATTCAGCCACCAAGAAGGCGACTTCAATTGCCTGTTCGGCATTGAGGCGGGGGTCGCAATAAGTGTGATAGCGATTGCGCAAATCTGTTTCGAGAACCTGACGCGCACCGCCCGTGCATTCGGTGACATTCTTGCCCGTCATCTCGAGATGCACACCACCCGCATAAGTGCCTTCAGCCTTGTGAATGGTGAAGAAG
>CANGFE010000031.1 GCA_947453155.1 Beijerinckiaceae bacterium
ATCACCGATCTCAACCGCGCCCAATGCGCGCCGCTTGAGGCACAGGGCGCCGTGTACAAAGACTCGCCCAAGGCGATTGCCGAATCCTGCGAGATTGTTTTGTCCATGCTCCCGCATAATGCGGCGGTCGAAGCTGTGGGCCTTGGCAAAGGCGGTTTGGCGGAAGCCACCAGCGGCGCCAAGCTCTGGATCGATTTCAGCTCCATCGACAAAGACACCATTGTCAGCGTGAGCGGCGAATTGGTGAAGAAGGGCTGGACGGTTGTCGACGCTTCCGCCGGTGGCGTTGAGGAAGTCGCAGCTGCTGGTCAGCTCGCGCTGTGGCTGTCGGGCTCGAAAGAAGTGTTTGATGCGCATCAGCCGATTTTCAAGGCGATGGGCAAGTCGGTTCTGCATGTGGGTGAACTTGGCACAGCCAAGCTCGTCAAAAATGCGATGGCGATGCTCGCTGCTGTTCAGCACATGAGCATTGTTGAGATTTGCTGGCTGCTCAAAAAAGGTGGTCTTGAAGAATCTGCGTTTCAGGCAATCCTGAAAAATTCGCAGCAGGATTCTGTGGCAACCCAGCGCATCATGGAAGTTGTGGTCAGCCGCAAATTCAAGCCGCGCAAGTCGTGGATGCCCAAAGACGTCGGCTTTGGTCTCGACATGGCGCGCGAAATGGAAGTGCCTATGCCATTCGTTGGTCTCGCCCAGCAGATGTTTGGCATTGCGCAGGCCAATGGTTCGGATGGCTATGAAGCCACCGGCATTGCTTGCAACATTTACGATACGCTCTACGGCATCAAGCGCTGAGCACTTGGTCGTCTTGCGATAGAAAGAGGCGGCCTCTCGGGGCCGCCTTTTTTATGCGGGCTTGGGCAATTCGAGTTTGGGCCGCCACACGCCAAGCGCTGTCTGCGCGGCGGAAATGGCGAGAATGGCCCAGAGCACATTCCATTCCGAATGCAGCGCCTCGGCGAGGAGTTTTTGCGCAGCCGCCACATTCTCATTCGTGGCAATTTGTGCGGCCAGTTCGGCGGCATCAATGGCTTTGGCCTGTGTGATGGCAAGGGTCGATTCAAACATGGCAAAGCCTAAGAAAGCTTTCGCCCAAGCCCAGCGCCTCTCCTGATAAGGCTTGTGTACCATCATCGACATAAGCCCGCTGACCAGTGAAATGCCCAGCGATGGAACGAGAATGTAGCGGGCGATCAGGCTGATGATCTCGCGCATGTCAGCATATTGCGCGACGCTCTCCTGCGGCGCCTTCCACAGCACAAGCATATAGGCCACCAGCGCGCCGATCAGGCCACAGGAGGAGAGCGTGTGCAGGAATTTGACAGATTGGCGCATGGGGCGATTACGCGCGGGATGTGGAGAAAGATCACCGGCGTTGGCGTCATTTCTCTGCCGTCCTTGCGAGCAAAGCGAAGCCATCCAGAAAGCCCCATGTGGGGCCCCTGGATTGCCGCGTCGGCCTGCGGCCTCCTCGCAAAGACGAGGTCTTAGAGTTTAAATACCGCCTTCAGAGTCTCGCGCACGCTGGCGCGGGCGGCTTTGGCCGCTTCGGGGTGGAAGCCCACATGCGGATTGCGCTCCACACAGGGGTCTTCATAGGTGAAGGCTTTTCCCGTCTTGGTGTTGGTGATCTGGCCAAGCGGCTCTTCCTTCAGCACGCAATTGCGCACGGTCATGGCATTGTTGGAGACGGTTGGTGTCAGCGAGCCCAGTGGTCCATCGAAAGAATGCGCGGCATCCTTGTAGATGGTCATCTCGACATTCGCGCCCGCTGCCTTGAGGCGGTCGGCAAACGCCTTGCACTGCGGGGCTGGATTATAATCATCTATATCGCCATGATGAATCCGGATCGGCACCGGCTTCACCTTGGTGTCATCGACAAATTGCGTCACGCAATCGGGATAGAAGGGGAAGTAAGCGGCGAAATCGACGCCGCTCTCATTCCACATTTTATGAAAGCGTTCGAGGCTCGCATAAAGCGTTCCTTGTCCACCGCGCGAAAAGCCGATCATAGCGACGCGTGATGTATCGACGCGCGGATGATCTTTGATCTTTCCCAAAGCGCGATACGTGTCGAGGATCATGTTCAGGCGACCAAGCTGGCCCTGATTGTCGCTGGTTGAGACAATGCCGCGTCCCGTGAACGCATCAATCATCAAAGTCGAGACGCCCATTTCGGCAAATTCGCGCGCCCATTGGCTGTCGCGCCCACCCAAAGCGCCCGAGCCATGCAAAAGCACAACAAGCGGACGCTTGCCAGGGCCTTGCGCGAGATGAAGTTCTGCAGCCAGCATTGCGGGCTTGGCCGCAGATTTGTCGCCTTTCAGAAAAGCACTGTCAGGGAGCGTGAGCGATTCAAAAGGAATGAGCTCAATGCGCGCGGGGAGCGAGGCTTTCGTATCTTGGGCCTGCACCACAGGTGCAAAGCTCACGGCAAGCAATGCAGCAGCGAGCAGGCTTTTCACAACAGGACGGGTCATGTCTTTGTCTTTCGCTTTGTCTCTTATTTCGCGATGATCAATTTGCCCAAACGCTCGCGCACATCTTTGGGCGTGGCGGCGGCTTCTTCGATGACCTTTTTCACAAATTTGCCATCGACCGGGCTGGTGTTCATGCCCGCTTGCTGCATCTCGGCCCGGAAGGCTGGTGTCATCGCCATTTTCATGAAAGCTTTTTCGAGAATATCGGCGCGCTCTGCCGGGATTTCTGGAGGCGCTGCGAAGGGAAGGGCCATGAAGAAGGGGTTTTCGGCAAATTCGAGATAGGCGCGATCCTTAGGATCTTTTACCAATTCGCGACCTGTGGGGACATCGGGCAGCGTTGACATGCGCGTGTTGCGCGCAAACTGCACGAGCACGCGCAGTTTCTTCTCGTTCCACAATTGTGGACGCGAGGCCATAATGGCGGAGATGTCGATCACCTGACCATCGATCTCGCCACGTTCCATCGCCAACCAAATATCATTGGCGCCGGGGAAGCCGCGCACCACATCAGTATTCACGCCGAGCAATTCTTTGGCGATCAGAGCAAAGGTCGTGTTGGTGGAACCCACACCCACACCCGCCAGATTGACCTTCATCTTTTGCGCATCTTCAATCGTCTTGAAGGGGCTCGAGGCCATGACGACGAGCAGATAGGCATCATCGGCATAAGAGGAGAGCGAGCCGAGCCATGTGAGTTTCATCGGATCGAATTGCACATTGGCGTCGCCGCAATAATAGAGCTGCGGAATCGAGCGGCTGACCGTGGCAATGGTGAGTCCGTCACGCGGCGTGGAATTGGCAAGGCGATTGGCCGCTGACAGACCACCAGCACCTGGCTGGTTCTGCACCACCACACTTGGGTTGCCTTCAATATGATTGGTGAGGTGGCGCGCGACAATGCGCCCAGCAATGTCGAAAATGCCACCAGGCGAAAAAGGCACGACGAGCTGCACCGTCTTGCCTTTATAGAAATTGGAATCAGCCAGTGACGAGCGCGGCACGATGGCAGCGGCGGTGACGCCGGCAGCGGTGGTGCAGAACTGGCGGCGCGAAATCTTCGTCTTGGACGTCATATGCTGGTCCTCCCTGTCGAGCCTGTCTGTCGCGGCTCTTATTATGGTGAAGCCTATGCGAGGCTTTTCAACTTGTGAAGCGGTGTATCTATTCGCGAATGGCCTCGCGCGCCTTTTCGACAATCTCTTTCGGTGTGGCATAGATTTTGGCCACGCCCTCCTGCACGCGCTCGCCGCCCGCCGGCAGAATATCGATGCGGGCTTTTTCGGCATCGCTGAGAAGATCGGGGTCTTTCATGGCGAGATCAAAAGCCTTGCGCAAAATGGCAACGCGATCAGCGGGGGTTTCGGGCGGGGCAATATAGGGGCGGCCAAATAATTGCTGGGCGATGACCAGTTCGGCGACTTGGCGGTCCGTGTCGTTCTGGAAAAAATCCCAGATCATTGGCACACCCATTTTCGTCAGCTCGTCGGAGGGCTCGAGCCCCGCCTGCACCAGCACGCGCAATTTGCCGTCGCGCACCCAATCGGCTTTTTGCGAGCGCAGGCTTGACCAGTCGATGCCGCACAGACCATCCGTCTCGCCGCGTTCCATCGCCAGCATGGCCGAGGGCGTGCCGTGATAGCCGGAGATGATGCGGAAATTCACATGCGAGGTCTTTTTATGCAGATAGGCATAATCGCGCGTCGAGCCGCCTTCGGCTGAAGCGGAGATGATGGCTTCTTGCGTATAGGCATCTTTGAAAGTCGTGATCTTCGACGTGTGAAAGACGGCGCAGACGCGCGTCGAATTATTGGCGGTGGCCAGATATTGAAACTTCGTCGGATCGTAGAGACCGTTCAGCTTGCCTTCGAGCAGGGGGCCGACAACAGCACCCGGTGAAATGGCAGCGATGGATGTGCCGTCTTTCGGCGCAACTTTATAAATGAAGCCTGCGGCGCGCACCGTGCTGGCGCCTTCCATATTCTGCACCAACACATGCGGTTTTCCGGGAATATATTTGCCCAGATGTTTGGCGACCACGCGGCCGTAAATATCGTAGCCGCCGCCGGGGCCCGTGCCGATGATGAAAGTGATGGTTTTGCCCGCATAAAAATCGGCGGCCGTTGCGGCATTGGCGCCCAAGGCAGCCGCGCATGCAGTTGCCAACGCAAGCTTGCGCATCATGAGCTTCCCCTCCCATGGTGCCGGATTTATTTTCCGGCTTATGGGGAGCCTAGCCCTGCCTCTGGATGGGTGCAATTGCTTGTGCGCCGCGAAAGATTGCTTCTGCTTTCATCACAAGGGCTGATTTCCCGGCAGGCGTCTGCCTATTTACTGGCGGGATGATCCGGCGGTTGCGAGGCTTTATTCTGCCAGCGACCGCCCTTGGAAATGAACTTTGCCCGCCAGAGCGCAATATCGTCTGGGCGTTGGTCTTCCACGCCCATCAGCACGCCACAACATTCGCACTTTATGGCACGCGCCTCGGGCTGCGGCTCGTTCTGAAAGGTGCAAATGCGGCAGATGCTTCCTTCTTGATGGTCGGCGGTGTTCACGCTTTTTCTCCCTCGGTGCCTTTTCAACGCGTGGTCAGGCTTGAGCCTTGTTGTCGGTCCACGGACGCCTCGTGAATAAGGAGAGCAAGGAGCGTGCCGTTGTTGAAACAAAGGGACACAAGCGCGTGAGTTTGGCTCACGCGCCCGTGAGGTGTAGGGGTTTCATCCATCCTTCAATTCTTAAAACTTTTGTTTTCACCGCTGCTTGCCTAGTTTGCTCGCATATCTGCCTCCCCCCAATGAGAAGAGAATCATGATTGCTCACTTCACCCGCTTGACCTTGGCAGCCTGTGTGGCGCTGGCTTCTGCTTTGCCGGCGGCGGCGCAGAATGTCGATTTTTCGGGCAAGACCATCACCATGCTTGTGCCCTTCCCAACGGGGGGTGGCGTGGATCTCTGGGCGCGCTTTAACCAGCCGCTGCTCGCCCGCCATTTGCCGGGCAAGCCGACGGTCGTTGTGAAAAACATGCCCGGCGGTGGTTCAACGGCCGGCGCAAATTTCTTTCAAGTGACCGCGAAGAATGACGGGCTCACTCTTTTGATGAGCTCGGCCTCGACGCAGTTCCCTTATCTGCTCGGCGATCCGCGCGTGAAATATGATTATCAGGATTGGCGCGTGGTGCTGGCGGCGCCAACAGGTGGGGCCGCTTATGTCTCGTCCAAGTTCGGCGCCAAGTCGATCAAGGATATCGACAAGCTGCGCGGCAAAGAATTGTTCTTCGCAAGCCCCGGTCCGACAGCGCTGGAGCTCGTCTCGCTGCTGGGCTTCCGTTTGGTTGATTTGAACGTCAACCACATTTTCGGTGTGGTGGGCCGTGCAGAAGGTCTGCTTGGTTTTGAGCGCGGTGAATTCACCATCGACTCGCAAACAACCACGGCTTATCTGCGCCGTTCGCAGGGTCTTGTGACAGAGGGACGTGCGACGCCGCTCTTCTCATGGGGCGTCTTGGACAAGAACGGCCAGCTCGCGCGTGATCCCAACTTCCCTGACTTGCCGCATATTGGCGAGGCCTATGAGATCGTCCACGGCAAGAAGCCGTCGGGGATTGAATGGGATGCTTTCATGGCTTTTTTGGTCTCAGGCTTCCCCGCGCAAAAGCTGATGGTTTTGCCCAAGACAACGCCTGACAATATTGTCGAGACCTACCGTCAGGCGGTGCGTGATCTGTTGAAGGATCCGGACTATCTCGCCAAGCGCGACGAAGTCATCGGCGAATATGAGCAAGTGACGGATGCGGAAGCCGAGCGTCTCTACAAGGCCGGCACAACGATTGCGCCGGAAGCCAAAGCTTGGGTGCGGCAGTTCTTGGAAAAGACCTATCAGGTGCAGTTCAAGGAATAAGCTTGGCCTGTTGTGCGATGAGTCGCGTCCAAGCCTGCGCGCCGCAGGAGTTGAGATGGGTGTAATCGGCAAAAAGGGCATCATCAAAATCTGACGGCGGCGGCAAGAAGAGGGCTCCTCTTTTTGCCGCCATTTTTGCAAGTGCCTCATGCCATTTGTGCAAGGAAACTTGCAAAGCATCATTGGCTTGCGCACGCATCGGTGTTTCCGCCACCGTCACATTGATCCCAAGGCTTTGTGCGCGTTCCAAAAACGCGTCGAAGGCTTTCAGCGCTTCGGGTTCAATATGAACCGTGCGCTTCTCAAAACCGTTCCAGCGTTGCGCGTCGATTTTGAAACCTTCGCAGGCGAGCAGGGCGCTGCCTAAGGGATCAAAGACAAGATGCTGATAATTTGTGGGGCCGACGGAGCGATAGCGCTTGAGCGCGCGATAATTTTTCCAAAGACCAAACAGATCGCCATGGTGCAGGTAATGGAGAATGGCAGAACTGCTTTTGCTCTGAAGATAATTGGTCAGGATTGGCGCATCGGGAATGGCAGCTTCGGGAGAGAAGGCGAAGTCTCCATAATAGACCGGCAAGATCACCCGCTTTGGCGTGCAAACGTTCACGAGGGCATCAAAAAGTTTGGCGCTGCCAGCTATTTCAAGGCCCCAAGTCCCAAGGTTCATGACCTTATGCCCGCTTGCTGATTCCAGCGATTGAGCATCTACATTGTTGAGCGCGATGGATGAGCCGAGAACCAAAGTGTCGCATTCTTGAGCTTGCAGTTTGGCGCGCGCCCAGCGGATTTTTTCATTGAACGCGATATTTCCGGAAAATTTCGGCGGCGGCAATTGATCGCGCAGCGCAAAAATGAGTCCTGCGAGGATCAGGAGAATTAGCCCGAAGCTTCCCGCAAAGATGGCAAGCCAACTGCGTGCGCGTGGTGTGGAGGAGGGTGAGATTGCGCGCATGGCTCAGAACTGAAAATAGAGAAATTCGGATTTTTCACCGATGAAACCGACGCAGGTGAAAAAGAAAGCGGCGGCGATAATGGCGCTGACGAAGAGGCTTCGGGTCAGCGCGCGCGGTGTTAGTTTGATGCCAAATATATGTGCGGCGCCATCGCCTGTCTGCAGCACGGCTTCAAACTGGCGCGCAAGCGATTGGCTATTGGGCAAAGCGCAAAGGGCGCCTGCAATGAGCAGGATAGGAAGAACATTACGCAGTTCGCCGATTTTTTGTCCGCCGATCTGCAGGAGTGTCGAGCCAAGCCCGTTCAATCCTGCCATGCCGCGCAGCACCATCAAGGCTTGATCAAAATCGCTGGCACGAAAGAAGACCCAAGCGATAACGACTGCCAACGTCGTCATCATCCAAGCTAAGGCTTTTGGGGGTGAGGGCAGGGTGCTGTGCCAAAGATGATTGATGACAAGATAGAAGCCGTGCAATCCTCCCCAAACCACAAAGGTCCAATTGGCGCCGTGCCAAAGCCCACCGAGCAGCATGGTCAGCATGAGATTGATATAGCGCCGTGCGGGGCCTTTTTGATTGCCGCCGAGCGGAATGTAGAGATAGTCGCGCAAAAATTGCGACAAGGACATGTGCCAGCGTCGCCAGAAATCGATGATGCTCGTCGCCTTGTAGGGCGAATTGAAATTGATTGGCAGGTCGATGCCAAACATTTTCGATGCGCCAATGGCCATGTCGGAATAGCCAGAAAAATCGAAATAGATTTGCAAGGTGAAAGCGAGTGCGCCGCACCAGGCCGTGATCATATCAGGCTCGGCGCCCGTGCCGAGACGATTGAAAACTCCGCTGGCATAGATCGATAGCGGATCAGCAATCAGAACTTTTTTGACAAGGCCGATGATAAATATCGCAATGCCCAGAGCCAGGTTTGAGGATTTCAATCGACAGGCATTTGGATTTGAAAATTGCGGCATGATCTGCGCGTGATGCAGCATGGGACCTGCGATCAAATGCGGAAAGTAAGAGACGAAGAGAATATAATTGATGAAATGGCGCTCCCGCGCCTTGCCGCGCCAGACATCGACGAGAAAGGCAATCTGCGTGAAGGTAAAGAACGAAATGCCGATTGGCAGAATAATATCGAGGAGCGGCAGTTGCGCGCCAAGCGCATTGGCTGAGCCGGCGAGAAAGCCGGCATATTTATAAAAAGCCAAAGCGCCCAGATTGGCAGCAATGGCACTCATCAGCGTCGCGCGTCCAAAGCTGGTCGCGCGCCAGCGACCAATCAGCATGCCTGCGGAATAGTTGAAAAGAATAGAAAGCGCGAGGATGGGCAGGAATTCAACGCGCCACCACGCATAGAAGCCCAGCGAGGTTAGGCCCAGAAAAGTCGCTGCGGCCCGCATCCCCAAGCGTCCGACGGCGAAATAGCCCCCAAGGGTCAGTGGCAGAAAGACGAATAGGAATTCATAGGAGTTGAAAAGCAAATGCCGCCTCCGTGGGGAGGCGGCACCTTAGCTTTAAAGAAGGGTGAAAGAAAGCGCGCTGGCTTATTCCTCAGTGATCTTGCGCATGCGCTCGACAACTTTTTCATCCGCATTTGCGGCAGCTGCCACGATCTTGGCGAGCGAGGCCCCATCGAGCGGTTCGAAATCGAGATTGGACTTCTGGATTTCCGCCAGCAATTCCGGATCTTTCATCGTTGCATCAAATGCCTTGCGCAGGAGAGCCGTGCGGTCAGCGGTCAGGCCCGGAGGGGCGAGGATCGAGCGGCCGATTTCCGCGCTCGACACAGCAAAAGCGAGCAGCTTGCGATCGTCTTCATTGGTGGCGAGCTCAACCAGTGTCGGCACGTCTTTCAGTTCGGGCGAGCGCTGCGTGACATATTGCACCATCAGCGCGGCCTTCTTGTCGGTGATCCAATGCATGCGCGTCGACTTCATCGTGTTCCACGAAGTCAAAGCTGCATCTGTCTCGCCACGTTCCACAGCGAGCAGACCATCGGTTGAGCCGGGGAAGCCGCGAATGACTTTGAACTTGGCGCCAAGCACATCATTCATCAGCTTCGGATAAGTGTCCGAGGGCGAGCCGGGGCCGGTCGAAGCGGTGGGCACCACAACTTTGCGGGCGCCCGCGATCGTATAGCCTTCGGTGCGGGTCGAGACGACCTGCACTTCGATGTTCGAGGTCACGCGGCCGATCCAGGTGAATTCGGCAGCTTTGAACTGCACGCCCTTGGCTTTCAGCGCTTCGTCGATGGCGAGCGTCTGCGAGACCGTGCCCAGCGCGGTGCCGTCCTTCGGCGCGATGCGATAGAGCCAGTTCGAGGCGGTAAAGGAACCTGCGCCCGGCATGTTGGAGGCGACCACCGTCGGATTGCCCGGAATATGTTTTCCGATGAAACGGCCGACCATGCGGCCGAACAGGTCATAAGTGCCGCCCGGCGAGAAGCCGATGTAAATGGTGATGGTCTTGCCTTTGAAGAAATCCTCATCGGCGGCCTTGGCAGGCGCGGCAGCGATCAGGCTGGCAAGGGTTACGGCAAGGGTCGGGGCAAGCGCGGCGGCGCCAAACGTCCGTTTCATGGGGTTTCCTCCTTGAGATCAGTCCTTTCTGGGGCGCGAGGATCAACAAAGCAAGAGCCAAGCTCATCCTTTTGGGGTGTTGCCGAGGCTTTTGCCTTGCTAGAAGACTTGAAAAAATCGTGAGTCCCGGCCCCGGCCGCCGGAGGAAGCTTCCCCAAACCTTGAGCTCAGCGCGCACCATTCTCTCCCGCTGGATCCCCGATCTGCCCAATGGGCCGCTCGCGGTGCTCATGGCGCTCGTTTTTCTGAAGCAGATCGGCAATGGCATGATCTGGTCAGTCATTGCTCTCTATGGGCAGGAGCTGGGGGCGGGGACGACCATGATTGGCCTGCTCGTCTCCTGCTACGGGGGCGCGCGCCTGATGGCCAATATGCCCTCGGGCATTGCCTCGGAGCGCTTTGGCCGGCGCCGACTCATGCAGATTGGCTGCATCCTCCTAACCATTGCCTCGTTCGGGGTGACCTTCACCCGCTCGCTGGAAGCTTTTTTCGTCGGCATTCTGCTGCTCGGCATGGCCTCGGCCTCGTTTATGACGGCGGCACTTGCGGCGGTGGCCGATCTCGGCACGCCGGGCCAGCGCCTGCGTGATGCCTCTTTCTATCAAGCGGCCAATATGACGGGTACGGCGCTGGGGCCTGCCATCGGGGGCATGGTGGCGGCGGGTTTTGGCTATTCCGCGCCTTATTTCGTCAATGGGCTGATTGCGCTCGCGGGCGTCATCGCCTTTGCGGTCATCCCTTGGCCCGCAGAAAAGAAGCACAAAGCGAAAGCCGAAAAGCTCGGCTCCTTGCGCGCTATTGCTATGGCGAGTGCTGGCGTCGGGCTCATGTATTTTGCGATTTTCTATGCGCGCACGGCCTCCAACTGGATTGTTATGCCGCTCATTGCGCAAAGCCAGTTCAATTGGGATATGGCTGCTATTGGCGTGCTTCTGACAGCGGGCGCTTGCGCCAATCTCGCCGTCCTGCCGTTTAATGCAGCGCTGTCGCGTGAATTCGGGCGCGTGGGCGCGATCATTGCGGCGGGGCTCGCGACTTTCGCCGCCTGCGCCATGCTGGCTTTTGGCCACCATCCGATTTTTCTCTGGCTCACCGCCATTCTTTTCGGCGCAGGTTCTGGAATCGCCACGCCAACCTTGATTGCCTATGTCGCCGACGTCGCGCCTGAAAATCAGCGCGGCATTTACATGGGCCTGCTGCGCACATCCCAAGATTTCGCGCTGATCCTGGGGCCGTTCTTCACGGGCGTTCTGTCGGACAATCTGGGGCTCGGCTACCAGGGCGGGCTGATGGGCTCCATGCTCATCTTGGGCCTGTCGCTGATTGTTTTCTGGCGCGATGCACGGGGTAAACGCCTCTAACCCTTGCTTTCCCCCTGCAAACCTCTAGCTTTGATCACAAAAATGAGAGCGGGAGGAAACTGCATTGCTGGCGCTGGTCCGGCTCGCCCTGCGGCGGCCTTATACGATGGCGGTGACCGCCGTCCTGATCATGTTGACGGGTTTCATCTCACTCTCGCGCATGATCGTCGATATTTTCCCCGCGATCGATATTCCCGTCGTCTATGTCGCCTGGTCCTATAACGGCCTGTCCGCCGAAGACATGGAGCGTCGTGTCGTGCTCGTCTCCGAGCGCGCTTATTCGACCACTGTCAACGGCGTCGATCACATTGAATCCCTGTCCATCCCCGGACAAGGCATTCTGAAAATCTACTTCCAGCCTGGCACAGATATTGGCGGCGCCATTGCGCAGATCTCCGCGCAAAGTAATGCCGTGCTGCGTATCGCACCGCCCGGCATGCAGCCGCCGAATATCATCCAGTTCAATGCGTCCAACGTGCCGGTCGTGCAGGTGACGCTGAACTCGACCAGTGTGCCTGAGCAGCAGATTTCCGACTACGCCAATAACTTCCTGCGCGTGCGTCTGTTCACGATTCCGGGTCTCTCCATTCCCGCCGCTTTCGGTGGCAAGAACCGCCAGATCATTGTCGAGGTCGATCCGGACAAGGCAGGGGCCAAAGGCCTTTCGCAGATGGATGTCGTCAATGCGCTTGGCACCAGCAATGTGATTGTGCCCGCTGGCGTCGCGCGACTGGGCGCGAAAGAATATGCCATCCAGCTCAATTCAAGCCCGCGTCTTGTTGATCAGTTCAACAATATCCCCGTGGGTGTGCGCGACGGCGTCATGGTCACGCTGGCTGATATTGCCAATGTGAAGGATTCCTTCTCGCAGCAATCCAACATTGTGCGCATCGACGGACAGCGCGCGGCCTTTATCCCGATTTTGAAACATACCCACGCCTCGACGCTGCAAGTCGTCGATGCGGTGCGCAATATGTTGCCTGATATTCAGGAAACCGCGCCGTCGGGCTTGAAGCTCGATATGGCCTTTGACCAATCGGTCTTCGTGCGCGCAGCGGTGAAAAATGTCGTCGAAGAAGCGATCATGTCTTCCGTGCTCGTTTCGGTGATGATCCTGATCTTCCTGGGCAGCTGGCGTAACACGCTCGTTGTGGCGGCTTCCATTCCGCTGTCGATCTTTGCCGGTCTTGCCGGTCTCTATATCACCGGCCAAACCATCAATCTGATGACGTTGGGCGGCATGGCGCTGGCCATCGGCATGCTTGTCGATAATGCGACCGTGGTGATGGAAAACATCCATCGTAACCAATCGCTCGGCAAACCGCTGACAGTCGCCATTATGGAAGGATCGGGCGAAGTGGTGCAGCCGCTCACTGTGGCCACACTTTGCATTTGTATCGTCTTCATTCCGGTGCTCTTGCTCGAAGGGGCGGCGCGCTTCCTGTTTATTCCGCTGGCCATCACCGTCGTCTTGTCGATGCTGGCATCCTTCGTTCTCTCCTTCACTGTGGTGCCGGCGCTGGCGAGGCAATTGCTGTCTGGCGAAGATCACGGCCATTCGGGCCCCAAAACATTGGGTGCACGTCTGGCGGAAGCTTTTG
This sequence comes from Beijerinckiaceae bacterium, assembly GCA_947453155.1. Lineage (GTDB taxonomy): Bacteria > Pseudomonadota > Alphaproteobacteria > Rhizobiales > Beijerinckiaceae > Terripilifer. The sequence continues at coordinate 12,878 of CANGFE010000031.1, forward strand.
ACCGGAAGTTTGATAAATTTCGCGATGGTTTTGCGGCGGCGCTTGCTGGCGTGCTCGGCATGCGTCGCACGGTGCTGTTTGGCTTTGGCGGATTGCTCGCCATCACCTTTGCACTGGCCCCCAATGTCGGTACGGATTTTTATCCGACCGCCGACGTGGGTATTTTGAAACTCCATGTGCGCGCACCCGCGGGCAATCGCTTGGAATCGACTGAAGAGATTGTCTCGGATGTCGAACAATCTTTGCGCAAGATCATCCCGCAGAAAGAGCTGCGTACGATCAGTGCCATGATCGGCGTGCCAGGCGGTCTCAATCTGGCTTTCGTGCCCTCCGACAACACATCGGGCGCGGATGCGGAATTGCTAATCTCGCTGAAAAGCCCGCATCGTCCGACCGATGAATGGAAGCAGGTCATTCGCGAAAAACTGAACGCTGAATTTCCCGGCGTCATTTTCTATTTCCAGACGGCTGATATCGTCAGTCAGGTTTTGAACTTCGGCTTGTCGGCACCCATCGACATCCAGATTCAGGATCAGAACTTTGAGCGCTCTTATGCGGTGGGCCAGCAGCTCCTGCAAAAGCTGAAGCTGATCCCCGGTGTTGTTGATCCGCATATTACTCAGGTGCTGAACTTCCCCTCGTTGCAGATCGAAGTCGATCGTCAGCGCGCGGTGCGCTTGGGCGTGTCGCAACGTGATGTGGCCAATAATATGCTGGCCTCTTTGTCAGGCTCATCCTCGATCAGCCCGACTTACTTCCTCAATCCGCAGAATGGCGTGAATTATTCGGTTGTGGTCAACACGCCGATTGATCGGTTGGAAACGGTACAAGACATTTTGTCTTTCCCCGCACAGCCTGCGCCGACATCGCTCATTCCCGCACCCGCTGCGACCACGCCGACGACTTTGCCCTCGGCTCCCGTCACGCGTCTGGGGGACTTTGCCTCCGTCTCGCCGGGCTCGGCGATGAATGCGATCAATCATTATACAATCCAGCGCGTGATCGACGTGGCGGCGAATGTCGAAGGGCGTGATCTGGGTTCAACCGCGGCTGAAATCAAAAAGGCGATTGCCGAAGTCCAGAAAGATTTGCCCTCGCAAACGAAGATCGTTTTGCGCGGTCAGAATGAGGTGATGGAAAAGAGCTTTAAAATGCTCGCCTTCGGTCTGATCCTCGCAATCTTCCTCGTCTATGCCGTGCTGGTCGTGTTGTTCCAGTCCTGGGTTGATCCGTTCATCATCATGATGGCGGTGCCCGGTGCGTTGATCGGCATTATCTGGATGCTGGCTGCGACCGGTACGACGATCAATGTCGTCTCGCTGATGGGCTCGATCATGACGGTGGGCATTTGCGTGTCCAACTCGATTCTGGTCGTGTCCTTCGCCAATGATTTGCGCGGTCGCAATCCCTCTCTCACGCCGTTCCAGGCGGTGATTGAATCAGCTTCCACGCGTCTGCGTCCGATCATGATGACGGCGCTGGCGATGATTATCGGCATGATCCCGATGGCTCTGGGTTTGGGTGAAGCGGGTGAGCAGAATGCGCCGCTGGGTCGTGCGGTGATTGGTGGCCTGTCGGTCGCTACTTTCGCCACGCTCTTCCTTGTGCCGATCTTCTACACGCTGCTGCGCAAGGAAATGCCGCAGCTGCAAAAGCTCGATCAGAAATTTAACGACGAAATGATAGCCGAAGGGGTTGTTGATGGTTGAGATCCCGCAGAACAAATCACAAATCGCGCGGATCGCTGGCGGTGTCTTCCTGCTTGCAGCCGTGATTTTCGTCTGGCGTCATTATGCCGGCGAGAGCGATCGCGTCGAGACGATGCGCTCAGCGCAAGCCAAAGTGGCTGAGCTCGGTCCCCGCGTGGAAATGATGGAGGTTACCGCTGGCCCCAAATCGCGCACAATCAAATTGCTCGGCGATGTGCGCTCGGCCGCGACCGTGACGCTGTACGCGAAAATCTCCGCTTATTTGAAGGCGATCAATGTCGACAAGGGCGACAAGGTGACGGCTGGCCAAATTCTCGCTGAGCTGGATAGCCCCGAGCTCGAACAGCAATTTGCGGCCGCCTCCAATGATCTGGTGCAGAAGAAGCGCAATCTGGAACGTCTGCGCGGCCTGTTTGATCGTGGCTCGACCACGCAAGTTGCCATGTTGCAAGCCGAGACGGATTTCATGGTGGCCGAAAGCAATGTCGCGGGTCTTGCTGCGACCCGCGCTTATCAAACCATCCGCTCACCGCTTGAAGGGCGCATCACGGCGCGCTTTGTTGATCCGGGTGCGCTGGTCACCAATGCGCAGACCAATGCGGTCAGTGCGCAACCGCTGCTCACGATCTCCGACAATACGCGCGTGCGCGTCTATGCCTATTTGCAGCAGCCGGATGTCCCTTTCATCAAGCTTGGCCACAAGGCCGAAGTGGTCGATGCGAGCCGTCCCGAGCGTCGCAAGACAGGCGAGATCACCCGCATGACGGGCGAGCTGGATCCGAAGTCCCGCACCATGCTGATTGAAGTGCATCTTGATAATCCGGATGAATTCTTCGTGCCGGGCTCTTTCGTCAATCTGACGCTGGATGTGCCGCTGGCGCCGTCCGTGCAGGTGCCGGCCCCCGCGCTCATCGTGCGCAACGGCCGCACGCTGGTGCCGGTCTATGATAAGGAGAAATCCACCGTGCAGCTGCGCCCCGTGCGGGTGGGCGGCACGGATGGCGCGCGCGTCACTGTGGCCGAAGGGCTGAAGGCGGGCGAGACCATCCTGCTCAATCTGCCCGATGAAGTGACAGACGGGGGCAAGGTGCAGGCGGTGGCACCACGCCGCTAAAGCTTGATTTTGCTGAGGTGGTCATCTTATTGCCACCTTGGCCGTATGAAACATTGTCATTCGATTCTTTTAGGGGTGAACCCATGATGAAATTCTCGACCTCGCTCATGGCCGTCAGTGCGCTGGCTCTGGCTTTGGGCGGTTGCGCCTCGACCGGCCCGGCTTCGCCGACGGTGGGTGTGATGCCTGCCAAGGGCAAATCCTATGAAGCTTTCCAGCGTGACGATGATTATTGCCAGGCGGCAGCGCAGCGCCAGGTGGGTTATCGTTCGCCCGGCGAAACGGCAAACACCTCTGCCGTCCAGAGCGCAGCCGTTGGCACAGCGCTTGGCGCTTTGGCTGGTGCAGCCATTGGTTCGGCCTCTGCCAATATGGGCAGGGGTGCAGCCATTGGTGCAGGCACGGGTCTGCTGGCGGGTTCGCTCGTGGGCGCCAGCAATGCCGGCAAGGCCGGTGGTGCCGTGCAGGACCGTTATGACATGGCCTATGCGCAATGCATGAAGGCGCGCGGCAATATTGTTGAAGATCCAGCTCCGCCGGTGCGCGAAGTGGTGGTCTATGAGCGCCCGCGTCCGGTCTATGTCGCGCCAAGCCCCTATTATGCGCCACGCCCCTATTACCGTCCGCGTCCCTATTATTATTGAGAGGCTCTGACGCATCAGAGTTGAAGAACGCGGCCCTTTCAGACCGCGTTTTTTTTTTGGTCAACAGCCGGTCGAGAATTTGCTCTTCGAGCTGAGCGAGTTCGGCAATGTCGCGGCGGCGTGGGCGTGGCAAATCAATTGTGAGATCAAGCCCAATCGCGCCATCTTCAATCAGCAGCACGCGGTCGGCCAGCATGAGCGCTTCGCAGACATCATGCGTGACGAGGAGGGCTGTAAAACCTTCTGCGCGCCAAATTTCTTCAATGAGCCGCTGCTTTTCAATGCGGGTGAGCGCATCGAGCGCGCCGAGCGGTTCATCCAGCGCCAAAGCCTGCGGCTGCGAGACGAGCGCGCGGGCCAAGGCGACGCGCTGACGCTGCCCGCCTGACAAAGTGGCTGGCCAGGATTTGAGGCGATCCCCGAGCCCGACATGATCAAGGGCTGCTTGCGCGCGTGCGCGCCCGGCTGGTGTGCCGCGATCAAAGCCAAGACCCACTTCCACATTGTCGAGCGCGCGTGCCCAAGGCAGCAAGCGCGGCTCTTGAAACATGAGGCGCGGCTTGGTGCCTTTTCCAGAAATATGAATCTCGCCTTGGCTCGGCGCATCAAGCCCGGCGATCAAACGTAGCAAGGTGCTTTTGCCACAGCCCGAGCGCCCGATAATGGCGGTGAACGAGCCTGGCGCAATGTCGAGATCAATCTCGTGCAAGACCGGCAAAGCCCCAAAACTTTTCGAGACCTTGCGCAGAGAGATGGCGCTGCCGCGTGTCATGTTCTTACACCTTGTGAAAAGCCGGATGCCATTGCAAGGCGCGCCGTTCCAAAACACGCACGCTGGAATCCGCGAGCTTGCCCAGCGCCGCATAGATGAGAATGGCGAGCACCACGACATCAATCAGCATGAATTCGCGCGCCTGCATGGCCATATAGCCAATGCCGGAATTGGCGGCGATGGTCTCAGCCACAATCAAAGTCAGCCACATCACGCCCAAAGCATAGCGCAGCCCCACAAAGATCGAGGGCAGGGCTCCGGGGAAAATCACGCGCAGGAAAAGCTCACGCGATGACATGCCGTAAGAGCGCGCCATTTCGACGAGCTGTGCGTCGACCGTGCGCACACCGTGAAACGTGTTGATATAGACGGGGAAGAAAACACCCAGCGCGGTGAGGAAGAGTTTCGATTCCTCGCCAATGCCGAACCAGAGAATGACCAGCGGGATCAGCGACAGATTGGGAATGTTGCGGATCATTTGCACGGTTGTGTCGGTGAGCTTTTCGCTCAAGCGCGACAGGCCGTTGGACAGGCCCAGCGCAAAGGCAAGGCCGCCGCCGACCAGAAATCCCGATGCTGCACGGCGTGTCGAGACAGCGAGATTTTCAGCCAATTGCCCGTTGCCGATCAGAGTCACGCCTGCCTTCACCACATCAAGCGGTGAGGGCAGGATTTCGGCGGAGAGAAATCCTCCGGCGCTCGCGCCCTGCGAGAGCGCGAGCAACAGGGCGGGTAAAATCCAGGGCGTCAGCCGGGAGGAGATCAGACGCGAGGATGGCTGCGCTCTGTCGGCTTTTGCCGGTCGCGGAGGGAATGCGACACGCAAAAAGCGCCAACCGGAGGAAAAGTTTTTGGCGGCAATGTCGCTCATGACATTAACTCGCCGAGACGCGATAGCCGGTGCCGCTGACGCCATAAGCGCCAATGTCAGCTAGCACGGTTTCTTTCTCTTGTTTCACAAGCCCGAGGGCAGGGAAGAGAAGTTCCGCGGTCGTATAGGCCTCTTCGAGATGGGGATAGCCGGATGCAATGATCGTCTCGATGCCGAGCGCCTGATAGTCGCGCAGACGTTGTGCGACTGTTTGCGGCGAGCCGACCAGAGCTGTGCCCGCGCCGCCGCGCACAAGGCCGATGCCCGCCCAGAGATTGGGGGCGATCTCCAATTTGCTGCGGTCGCCGTGGTGCAGATCCGACATGCGTGACTGGCCAACAGAATCCGACTCGCTTCGAAATTTGGCTTGCGCCGCATCAATGGCGGCTTGCGGGAGATTGGCAATCAGGCGATCAGCGGCCGCCCAGCGTTCAGCTCAGATCAGAAAAGGGCAACAGCACTTAGTCATGGGTCTACTCCATCAATGAGGAGCCCACGAAGCCTGTTCGTGGTGCTTTTAGCATGGGTGACGCGGTGTAAGCTGCTCCAACAAATCCCGCGACCGGAGTGATCCGATGGCTCAAAAATGCGCGCGCCGCCTGCGCAAAGCAATGCGTGTGGAATTTTTTTGTTTTGTGAAAAAAGAGAAGATTGGTCTCTCTGGGACGTCATTGTGAGCGAAGCGAAGCAATCCAGAGGCCTCACGTGTGGCTTTCTGGATTGCCGCGTCGCCTGAGGCTCCTCGCAATGACGATGCTGGTGCCGTTACAGCCGCGACAGAAAATGCGCGAGGCTCATCAGGCCTTCGGGCCATGGGCCGTGTCCAGACGCGCTATTGATATGTCCGGCTTCGCCGGCGTCCAGCATGGCTGCGCCCCAAGTAAAGGCGAGATCTTCGACCGCTGCGTAAGCCGCGTGCGGATCATTGCGGCTGCCGACCAAGAGCGAGGGGAAGGGCAACGGATCGCGCGGGTGCGTTTCAAAGGCGCCGAAATCCAGCGCATGGGCGCGCAGCCATTCTTCTGATGGCGGCGCCACCAGAAATGCGCCCTTCACTTTGCCCGGTTCAAAGTGCGCAGCCGCATGGGCTGTCGCAGCAACCCCCAAAGAATGCGCGATCAGAATGACCGGCTTTTGTGCGGCATTGACGCGATCCGCAATGGCGTGCGTCCAAGCGGCATGATCGGGCGCATCCCAATCCTGCTGTTCGACGCGTTGTGCGGTGGAGAGTTTTTGCTGCCAGCGCGTCTGCCAATGGTCGGGGCCGGAATTATTCAGTCCCGGCACAATGAGAATTTCGGCGTCGGACGTGCGCATGAGAAAGTTTTATCCAAGTTTGGCGAGGGCTGGAAACATTTCGATGAGCCAGAAGCTCACGCTCTGCATCGCGCCCGTGAGAAAGCCAATGCCGGTGAGAACGAGTAAGCCGCCAACGATTTTTTCAACCGTGCCAAAATGGCGCTTGAAGCGCGCAATGAAAGCCATGAAAGGCTCAATCGCCAATGCTGCGGCCAGAAACGGAATGCCAAGCCCTGCCGAATAAACGCCCAGCAAAACCATGCCGCGCGACACTGTATCTTCTGAGCCAGCAACTGCCAGAATGGCCGCGAGAATCGGCCCGATGCAGGGCGTCCAGCCGAAGGCAAAGGCGAGCCCCATGAGATAGGCGCCAAAAATACCGACCGGCTTTTCCACTTGCACGCGCTTTTCGCGATAGAGGAAAGCCAGTCGAAACGCGCCCATGAAATGCAGGCCCATGACAATAATGCCGATGCCGGCCGCCCAAGTGAGTACATCCATATAGGCGCGGATGATCTGGCCAAACAGCGAGGCGGTGGCGCCCAGCGCCACAAAGACGGTTGAGAAGCCCGCCACGAAAAGCACGGCAGCCAGCGCCACATCGCGCCGCGCGCCTTTGACGCCTTCCTCCGACAATTCCTCAATGGTCGTGCCGGCAATATAGGTGAGATAGGGCGGCACAAGCGGCAGCACGCAGGGGCTCAGGAAAGAGAGCACCCCGGCAAAGGCGGCGGCAGGAAGTGTGACGTCAGTGGCCATGACGGGTGTCTTAACAAAGATGCGCCGTCATTGCGAGCATGAGCCGAAGCCACCCAGAGGCCTCACGTGGCGCCTCTGGGTTGCCGCGTCGGGCCTTGGGCCCTCCTCGCAATGACGGACCTGTAGCTCGTAACCTCCCCGCCGTCATTGCGAGGAGCGTAGCGACGCGGCAATCCATGGCTGGGTGTTTCAAGCTCGGGCCGCCCCCTCAACTGGACCCTAGGCCGCGCCCTTGGTAGTTTCGCGCTCAAGCCCGAATCCGGCACCGGAGACCTATGGAAAATTTCCTGCAGCAGCTGATCAATGGCGTGACGCTGGGTGCCATCTATGGCCTGATCGCCATCGGCTACACCATGGTCTTCGGCATTATCGGCATGGTCAATTTTGCCCATGGCGATGTGTTCATGTTGTCGGCTTTTATCGCGCTCATCATCTTTCTGGCGATCACGCAGTTTTTTGGCGTCACTTCGCTGGGTCTGGCTTTTCTGATCGTGCTGATTTGCGCCATGGCGCTCACCGCTTTGTGGAACTGGGCTATCGAGCGCGTGGCTTACCGCCCGTTGCGCGGCTCGTTTCGCTTGGCGCCGCTGATCTCGGCCATCGGCATGTCGATCTTTCTCGCCAATTTCGTGCAAGTGGTGCAGGGCCCGCGCAACAAGCCCTTGCCGCCTATGTTTACCGATGTCATTCACGTCACCAGTGGCGGCGAGTTTGATGTGACTTTGTCTTACAAACAGATTCTCATTGTCGGCGTGACGGGCGTTCTGCTTCTGGCCTTCTGGTTTTTGGTGCAGAAAACAGCGCTGGGGCGTGCACAGCGCGCCTGCGAGCAAGACCGCACCATGGCCGCGCTGCTGGGTGTCAATGTGGATAGCACCATTTCGTTGACCTTCGTCATTGGTGCCGCGCTCGCCGCTGTCGCTGGTACGCTCTACATGATGTATTATGGCGTGGTGAATTTTTCCGACGGCTTTACGCCGGGTGTGAAAGCTTTTACCGCCGCAGTGCTCGGTGGCATCGGCTCGCTGCCGGGTGCGGTGATTGGCGGGCTGCTCATCGGGCTCATCGAAACATTTTGGTCGGCTTATTTTTCATCCGACTATAAGGATGTCGCCGCCTTTTCCATTCTCGCCATCACGCTCATCTTCATGCCGTCTGGCCTCTTGGGTCGCCCCGAGGTTGAGAAAGTTTGATGCGCGCGCAAACGTCCATCCTGAGCGCCTTGCGTGAGTCCGCCTTTGCGTCACTTGTCGCGGCGGGGCTGGCTTTTCCCATTCTGGCTTTGGGCACGGAGATGGACCAGTCGAACCGGCTGGTGCTGGAACAGCGCTGGTCGTGGATGCTGATCGCTGCGGGCTTGGTCTTCGTCGGGCGCTTTCTGGTTTTGATCTTGGCGCAGGGACGTGTCGCTGCGGCACCTGTACCTGCGCGCATCTGGCCGCCATTTGTTGCGCGCGTCTTGCCAAGCGCTGGTGTGGTGGCACTGTTTCTGTTTCCGCTGGTGATGTTGTTTTGGCTGGGCCCGCAAGGCTCGCTGAAATGGATCAATAATTACGGCGTACAAATTCTGATCTATGTCATGCTCGGCTGGGGCTTGAATATTGTGGTCGGCCTCGCGGGCCTTTTGGATTTGGGCTATGTCGCATTCTATGCGGTCGGCGCTTATTCTTATGCGCTGCTGTCGACGCAATTCGGCCTGTCTTTCTGGATCTGCCTGCCGCTCGCCGGATTATTTGCGGCGGCTTGGGGCGCGATGCTGGGCTTTCCGGTGTTGCGTCTGCGCGGCGATTATCTCGCCATTGTCACTTTGGCCTTTGGTGAAATCGTCAGTGCGGTACTGACCAATTGGACGGATTTTTCCAATGGCAAAGCTGGCATCATGTCGATCCCGCGCGTGACCTTTTTTGGTCTGCCTTTCACGGCGAGCGAAAACGGATTTGCCGCTACCTTCGGTCTTGAGTTTCAAGCCATCCACCGCACAATTTTTCTCTTCTATCTGATCTTGGTGCTGGCGCTCATCACCCATGTGGTGACGCTGCGCTTGCGCCGCCTGCCTGTGGGGCGCGCGTGGGAAGCTTTGCGCGAAGATGAAATCGCCTGCCGGTCGCTGGGCATCAATACAGTCAATACCAAACTCACTGCCTTTGCACTGGGCGCAATGTTTGCGGGCTTTGCCGGTTCTTTCTTTGCCGTGCGTCAGGGCTTTGTGAATCCCGACAGTTTTACCTTCATGGAATCAGCAACCATTCTGGCCATTGTCGTGCTGGGCGGCATGGGCTCGCAATTGGGCGTTGCGCTGGCTGCTGTTGTCATGGTGGGTGGCACAGAAGTGTTGCGCGAGCTGACATTTCTGAAAGAAATCTTCGGCTCGTCTTTTGATCCCTCGCTCTATCGCATGCTGCTCTTCGGGCTGGCCATGGTGCTGATGATGATCTGGCGGCCGCGCGGCCTCATCTCATCACGCGAGCCGTCTGTCTTTTTGGCGCAAAGGAAAAATGTCTCGGGCACGCATGTGCAGGAGGGCCATGGCTGATGACACGCCGCTGGCTTGACGCACCGCTTCTGACAATCGAGCATCTCACCATGCGCTTTGGCGGGCTCACGGCTGTCAATGACGTGTCCTTCACCGTGGGGCGCGGAGATATTACCGCGCTCATCGGCCCCAATGGCGCGGGCAAGACGACGCTGTTCAATTGCATCACCGGCTTTTACAAGCCCGCGCAAGGCCGCTTGGCTTTGGCGCGCAAAGGCGGGGCTCTGGCGCGCGATGTGGAGGCGCTTACACAAAGCGCGCGCCGCCATGCAGGTGATCTTTACCTTCTGGAGCGCATGCCCGATTTTGAAATCGCGCGTGATGCGCGTATCGCGCGCACATTCCAGAATATCAGGCTCTTCTCCGGCATGACCGTGCTCGAAAATCTGATCGTCGCGCAGCACAATACGCTGATGCGCGCGTCAGGCCTGTCGCTTCTGGGCCTCATCGGCTGGCCGCGTTTTCGGGCCGCGGAAGAACAGGCCATCGACAAGGCGCGTTTCTGGCTCGACAAGATTGGCCTCCTGGATCGCGCCGATGACCCCGCAGGCGCGCTCCCCTATGGCGCGCAACGCCATCTCGAAATCGCGCGCGCCATGTGCACCGAGCCGGTTTTGCTCTGCCTCGATGAGCCCGCAGCCGGGCTTAATCCGCGTGAAAGCGCAGAGTTGAATGATTTGCTCCTATCGATCCGTGCCGAGCTTGGCACATCCATTTTGTTGATCGAGCATGATATGAGCGTGGTGATGAAAATCTCCGATCATGTGATCGTACTCGATTATGGAAAGCTGATCGCCGACGGGACGCCGGAAGAGATCCGCAACGATCCGCGCGTGATTGCCGCCTATCTCGGTGTGGAAGACACAGAAGAAGCAGTACAGGTGCTCGCATGACGACACCTTTGCTGTCGATCCAGAAGTTAGAGGCTGCTTACGGCCAGATCATTGCGCTGAAGGGTATTGATCTTGATGTCATGCCCGGCGAGATCGTCACGGTGATTGGCGCCAATGGCGCTGGCAAATCGACGACGATGATGAGTGTCTTTGGTCGTCCGCCCGCGCGTTCGGGCAAAATCTTTTTTGACGGGCAGGAGATTACCAATAAGCCCGCGCATGAGATTGCGCGGCTCGGTCTTGCGCAATCGCCGGAAGGGCGCCGCATTTTTCCGCGCATGTCGGTGCTCGAAAATCTGCAAATGGGCGCCGCGGTTGATGACTTCCGTCACTTCCAAGCTGATCTTGAGCGCATGTTTGATATTTTTCCGCGCCTCAAAGAGCGTATCGACCAGCGCGGTGGGACTTTGTCAGGCGGCGAGCAGCAAATGCTCGCCATCGCGCGCGCCTTGATGAGCCGTCCGCGTCTCCTGATGCTGGATGAGCCGTCATTGGGTCTGGCGCCGCTTGTCGTGAAGCAGATTTTCGAAGTCATTCGCGAGCTCAATCGCAATGACGGCCTCACCGTTTTTCTCGTTGAGCAAAATGCTTTTCATGCGTTGAAGTTGGCGCATCGCGGCTATGTGATGGTCAATGGCGCGATCACCCTGTCAGGGACGGGCCGTGAGCTTTTGGATAATCCGCAAGTGCGCGCTGCTTATCTGGAAGGGGCGCATTGATGGAAAATCTGGGGCTCGGTCCGCTTCTTTTGTTGGGCGTTCTATCGGCGGCGGCTTCTGCAGCGGCCGGGCGTGCAGTGGCGCGCACCTGGCGTGCGCCTTTGACACTTGTTTTCTATGCGGTGCTACTCGGTCTGGTCGTGGAGTTTCTCAGCTTTGCTTTGTTTGGCGCCTCTCTCATGGGTTTGTCCGGTGCGGCCTTTGCCTTTGGCTGGACATTGCTTTGCGCGCTCATTGCCTTTCGGGTGACCCGCGCCCGGCAGATGGTCGTTCAATATGGGTTTACCCGCACCCCCGAGGCGTGACAGGCGCGCCGAAACAGGTAAGCTTGCCATCAAGATTCATTTTGGCTGAGGGCCTCCCATGAAATCCTTCTTTTCGTCTCGTCTCGTTTTGGCGGCACCTTTTGCAGCAGCTCTGTTTGCCTCGTCCGCACTTGCGCAAGTGAAAGTTGGCGTCGGCGGCCCGATGACGGGTTCATCCGCCGCTTTCGGCTCCATGCTGAAGAATGGCGCGGAGCAGGCCGCTGAAGATATCAATGCGGCGGGCGGCATTCTGGGCCAGAAGATTCAGCTCTTCATTGGCGACGATGCTTCAAAGCCCGAGCAGGGCGTGTCAGCTGCCAATAAATTTGTGGGCGATGGCGTGAAATATGTCGTCGGCCATTTCAATTCCGGCGTGTCGATCCCGACTTCTGCGGAAGTCTATTCCGAAAATAATATTTTGCAGATCACACCTGCTTCCACCAATCCGCGCTTCACTGAGCGTGGCTTGTGGAATGTGTTTCGCACTTGCGGGCGCGATGACCAGCAAGGCGCTGTGGCCGCGAAATATATTGTCGACAAATTGAAGGACAAGCGCGTCGCTGTTCTTCATGACAAGACACCCTATGGCAAGGGTCTCGCAGATGAGACGCAAAAGGCGATGAATGCGGGCGGCGTCAAGGAAGTGCTTTATGAAGGCATCAATCCGGGCGAGCGCGATTATTCTGCCATTGTGACGAAGCTAAAGGCGCAGCGCGTTGAAGTTTTGTTCTGGGGCGGTCTGCATGGTGAAGCGGGCGTCTTGCTGCGCCAGATGCGCGAGCAGGGGTTGAACACGCTGATGATCGGCGGCGATGGCATTGCAACCGCAGAACTCGCAGCCATTGCGGGCGATGCTGTGGAAGGCACGCTGATGACCTTTGGCCCTGATCCGACCAAGCGTCCTGACGCAGCTGAAGTCTTGAAAAAGTTCGAAGCGAAGAAGATCAATCCTGAAACTTATACGCTTTACTCCTACGCGGCCGTGCAGATCATCAAACAGGCTGCGGAAAAAGCGGGCACGCTGGATACGAAAAAAGTGGCGGATACGATCCATTCCGGCATGGCGTTCCAAACAGTGCTCGGCAAATTGTCCTTCGACAAAAAGGGCGACCGCACCGATGCGGATTACGTCATGTATGTCTGGAAAAAGGGCGCCGACGGGAAGATGGCTTTCGTCGAAATGTGAAGAGTTACGAATGTGAAATGAAAAAGGCGGCCTTTGGCCGCCTTTTTTTTCTGGGTTACCACGTGGCCTTCGGCTCCTCGCAATGACAGGGGAAAGGCTGCAGCCTCTCCGCCGTCATTGCGAGTGGAGCGAAGCAATCCATAGCACCAGCCTCGGATGTTCTGCGCTATGGATTGCCGCGTCGGCCTTGCGGACTCCTCGCAATGACGAGGTGTTTTAGTTTCCGAACACGCGCTTGAAGATCGTGTCCACGTGTTTCAGGTGGTAGCCCAGATCGAAGAGCTCTTCGAGTTCAGTGGCTGACAAAGCCTTCGAGACTTCCGGATCCTTCTTCAACAGCGTCAAGAAGTCGCCTTCACCGCGCCAGACCGGCATCGCATTGCGCTGCACGAATTTGTAGGAATCTTCGCGCGAAATTCCCTTTTGCGTTAGCGCCAGCAAGACACGCTGCGAATGGATGAGGCCACCCAGGCGATCTAGATTCTTCTGCATGTTTTCTGGATAGACAATCAGCTTGTCGATCACGCCCGTGAGGCGCGCCAAAGCGAAATCGAGCGTGATGGTCGCATCAGGTCCGATCATGCGCTCGACGGATGAATGCGAAATATCGCGTTCATGCCAGAGCGCAACATTTTCCATCGCGGGCATCGCCATGCCGCGCACGAGGCGGGCGAGACCTGTCAGATTTTCCGTCAGCACAGGATTGCGCTTGTGCGGCATGGCGGAAGAGCCCTTCTGGCCTTCCGAGAAGAATTCTTCGGCTTCCAGCACTTCCGTGCGCTGCATGTGGCGCACTTCGGTGGCCAGACGCTCGATGGAAGAGGCAATCACGCCCAAGGTCGCGAAGAACATGGCGTGACGATCACGCGGGATGACCTGCGTCGAGACGGGCTCGACAGCAAGGCCCATTTTCTTGGCGACATGTTCTTCAACACGCGGGTCGATATTGGCGAATGTGCCGACAGCACCAGAGATGGCGCAAGTGGCGATTTCTTTACGTGCGTGCACAAGGCGTTCGCGGCATCGGGTGAACTCGGCATAAGCCTGCGCGAGTTTCAGGCCGAAAGTGACGGGTTCCGCGTGAATGCCATGCGAGCGGCCGATCACCGGTGTCATCTTATGTTCCATCGCGCGGCGCTTGATGGCGGCAAGCAGCGCGTCGATATCGGCGAGCAGGATGTCGGAGGCGCGTGCGAGCTGCACAGCAAGGCATGTGTCGAGCACGTCGGATGACGTCATGCCTTGGTGGACGAAGCGCGACTCGGGGCCGATGAATTCAGCCAGATGCGTGAGGAAGGCGATGACGTCATGCTTGGTGACGCGTTCGATCTCGTCGATGCGATCAACGTCGAATGTGACGTTGCCCGCGCCATCCCAAATGGCCTTGGCGCTTTCCTTCGGGATGGTGCCGATTTCAGCCAAAGCATCGCAGGCATGGGCTTCGATCTCGAACCAGATGCGAAAACGCGTCTGCGGATCCCAGATGGCAACCATTTCAGGGCGGGAATAGCGGGGGATCATCTGCAGGCTCCGGGTGGGGATTCTCGTCGGGGTCGGCCTAGCACGGGCAGAGGGGGAGGGGCGAGCCTTTCGGCTTGTGCCTGTGCAAAAGCCTTGCATCTGGCCCCCGTTCCCTGCATGAAGCGGCCAAATCCTGTTGAGACCTAAACCATGACCCTCGAACGCCAGCGCCTCGTTGAAGGCTTTGCCTGCCTGATTGCCTTCGGCGCCTGTATTCCGGCCGCCAATTGGATGATCGGCAATCTCGGCACCTTCTGCGTGCCCGATGGCCCCTGCGTCATTCCGGTGGCACCGGGAATCACGGCGCCGTCCGGCGTGCTGATGGTGGGTCTGGCGCTCGTCTTGCGCGATCTCGTCCAGCGCCGCTTGGGGGCCAAATTCGCTCTGGCTGCCATTGGTGTGGGCACGGTGATTTCGGCTGCCATTGCCCCGGCCGCTCTGGTGTTGGCTTCGGCCGCTGCCTTCCTGCTGTCGGAACTGGCAGACTTTGCGATCTACACACCGCTTCAGCGCCGCCGTTTGGTCCTTGCGGTTTTTGCCTCCAGCGCGACGGGTCTGGTGGTCGATTCCATCGTCTTCTTGCAACTGGCTTTCGGCAGCCTTGATTATCTGGGTGGTCAGATCATCGGAAAAGCTTGGATGGTGCTGGTCGCTCTGCCGCTCATCCATCTGCTGCGCCGTCGTGATGAACGCATTGGATTGCAGCCGGCCTGAGGTTTCATCGTCGGGGAAAGAATGTTAGTCCCCGGTGAGTTCATTCGGAGCCAAAACATGCGCCCCATTCAGATTCTGCCCTCCATGCTCGCCAGCGATTTTTCCAAGCTCGGCCAAGAGGTCAGCGACATTATGGGCGCGGGCGGCGACATTGTGCATCTCGATGTGATGGACGGGCATTTCGTGCCCAACATCACTTTCGGGCCCGACGTGATCAAGGCGATCCGCAAATGCACTGAGAAGCCTTTCGATACGCATCTGATGATTGCGCCGACCGATCCGTTTTTGGAAGCCTTTGCCAAGGCGGGGTCTGATTACATCACGGTGCATGCTGAAGCTGGCCCGCATGTGCATCGCTCGCTGCAAGCGATCCGCGCGCTCGGCAAAAAAGCAGGCGTTGCGGTCAATCCCGGCACGCCGGAAGATCTCGTCGAATATTTGCTCGATGATGTCGATCTCATTCTCGCCATGACGGTGAACCCCGGTTTTGGTGGCCAGAGTTTCATTCGTCCCGTGCTCGAAAAAGTACGCCGCATCCGCGCTATGGTGGGTGATCGCCCGATCGATATTGAAGTCGATGGTGGCGTGACCGCCGATAATGCCGGCGATTGCGCCAAAGCGGGGGCAAATTTCCTTGTGGCTGGGTCTGCTGCTTTCAAAGGCGGGCCGAATGCCTATGCGGCCAATATCGAGGCCATCCGCAAAGCAGCCCTGTTGGGTCGTGGCGAGCTAGCTTAACACCTCGTCATTGCGAGGAGGCCGCAGGCCGACGTGGCAATCCAGAGGCCCCACGTGAGGCTGTTCTGGATTGCTTCGCTTGCGCTCGCAATGACGGCGCTAGAAGCCGTCAAATCCCCATATCGTCGAAAACTTCCTGCGCCAGTTTGAAGGCGTGATTGGCTGGCGGAACGCCGGCATAAATCGCGCATTGCAGGATGATTTCTTTCAACTCGTCCTTGGTCAGGCCATTGTTGAAACAAGCGCGGACATGCAGCTTGAACTCTTCCCAATTGCGCGTCGAAATGGTCGAGGAGAGAACCACCACTGAGCGTGTGCGGCGATCCAAGCCTGGGCGTGACCAGATATCGCCCCAAGCGGTGCGCTGGATGAAATCAAACCAATCGGCATTGAATTCGCTCTGCGCCTTGTTGGACTTGTCCACCCAAGCATCGCCGAGCACTTCGCGGCGGACCTTGATGCCTTGCTGGAGGCGGGTCTTGTCATCCATTAGCGCGCACTCCTCTTCTTGGCCTTTTTCGCCGGACGGCGTGTGACTTTCTTCACCGCTTTCTTGGCCACTTTCTTCACGGCCTTCTTAGCCGTCTTTTTGGCTGTCTTCTTGACGGCTTTTTTCACCGTCTTTGAAGCAACTTTCTTCGACGCTTTTTTGGCGGTTGTTTTGGTGGCCTTTTTCGTGGCTTTCTTGGCCAGTTTTTTCGCGGCCTTTTTCGTCACAGCTGTTTTCTTCGCAGCTTTTTTCGCAGCCTTCTTCTTCGGCGCAGCTTTCTTCTTTGCTGGCGCTTTCTGAACCTTGGCGGCCTTGGTCAAGAATTGCATTACGGCGCGAGCGAATGCGTCGGGCATTTCCACATTCGACAAATGCGCGGCATCAAGCTCGATGTAATCGCTGCCCTCAATCACGGACGCGAGTTCCATGCCGAGTTTTGGCGGGGTTGCCGGATCACGCGTGCCGGCAATCACCAGTACGGGTGCAGAGGCGCGGCGCACGGTCTCGCGCTGGTCCATGTCGCGGACGGCTGCGCAAGCGGCGATATAGCCTTGTGCAGGTGTGTTCACGAGCATGTCTGCGATGCGCTGCACGGCGGCAGGTTCGCGGCTCTGAAACTCGGGTGTGAACCAACGCTCGATCACGCCACCGGTGATCGAGGCCATGCCGTTCTTCTGCACGTTGAGGATGCGCGTGTTCCACGGGCGCGCATCGGGCATGTAAGCGGAGGTGTTGGCGAGCACCGCGCGGGTGATGCGCTCGGGCGCATGCGCCAAAAGCCATTGGCCGACCATGCCGCCCATGGACAGGCCCAGCCAATGGACGCTGGAGAGGTCCAGCGCATCCATAATGGCGAGCGCGTCTTGGCCGAGCATAGCGATGGAATAGGGGCCTTCATTGGCGACCGAGCCGCCATGGCCACGGGAATCATAGCGCAGGACGCGGAATTTTTTGGTCAGCGCGGGCATTTGCGCGTCCCACATATGCAGGTCAGTGCCCAGCGAATTGGAGAGCATCAGGACGGGCGCGGCGGCCGGCCCTTCGATTTCAACGCGGAATTGTCCGGTTTTGGTGGCGAGGTGACCCATGCTCTCTTGCTCCTGTTGCACGCGGGCTTTAACACCAAAGGTGACGGGGCGCGGCAAAAGCGCATAAACCGGCGGGGGCTTGAGAGCAACCGGCGGCGGCCAGCAAGGCCGGCAGAGCGCCCAATACAAAACTTGGAGGAGACAGCATCATGGCGATGACGATGACAGGGGAAGTGGCACTTCCCGAGAACCGC